>JBAWVG010000053.1:0-9074 GCA_037147395.1 Nitrosomonadaceae bacterium
TCTAGAGGCCTAGGACATCACCCTTTCACGGTGAGTACGCGGGTTCGAATCCCGCTGGGGACGCCATTGCCTGATTCCAGGCAGCTCCGAAACACCCTTCTAAGCCTCATGTATAAACGGTTTAAGACATATAACCGAGAGGGCACCCTTAAAATGTCGAATTCTCCCTCTCTCTCTGAATCAGCTCGATAAAGATCGCCCTCCGTCGGCGTAACTTTTCTAATTCATCCTCATAGTCCTTCGCATGTAACCGATGTATGAATAGACAGGTACTCTTTGGAAAGTTGCTGCAGTAGCTCACAAAGTCGACCCAATCGACCCCGCTCACTTCGAGATGGTTCATCAGTTGCCAGTGATACTTACGGTCGTAACGCTTGCTCGTCAGTGTGGCCCAGTGCTGTTTCTCTCCGACAGACTTGATCTCGATACATCCCTCTGACCCGACCAGACCATCTGGACTGGTGCCATGGGTACCACAATCGAACCATCCACCATTCGTAACAGTCGCGGAGATGATATTGGAGTACATCTCCCGTGCAATAGGCTCCTCTCTGTGACCGCGTTCCATATGAATTGAACGGTATCCATCCGGTGCTCTGCTGCCGGTCAAGATCTCATCTACTAGGGTCTGTGCATACCTGATCGCAGGTCTTCCAAAATCCTTTCCCTCATGGGCCATGTATATCGAAGCACCGCTCCCACCAGGCTTCCCCAACTTATGACTCCACCAGTCCTCTGTATTCTGATCCACATCAATCCAGATCATAATGACCCCGCATCATTGAGATGATCCTGATCCGATTGTAAGATCCGTATCGGAAGAACCACTACACTCGGATTCACATTGCGACCAGAGATCAGCGATGAGGAGTGATCTCCTCTGAGTGTGATGTGGTTTAAATTTGGTGGCTCTTTTATCATTTGACTCCGGTAATATTAGGTCACAACAAACTCAGTAAAATTTAAATAATGAAAATGCTCACACGACCAACAGCCCGTCATTCGATACAGACCGAGTTTTCCACAGAGTGCCGTCGGTGTGAGCGTTTAGCCCTGTTCCTAGATGACGTGAAGTCTCGTCATCCGGACTATCATGCACTCCCGGTCCCATCCTTCGGTGCGACTGATGCAACCCTCCTCATCATCGGACTCGCCCCGGGAATGCACGGAGCAAACCGAACGGGGCGACCCTTCACAGGAGACTATGCAGGGCTCCTTCTGTACCAGACTCTGCATAAATTCGGGCTGGCAAGCAGTGACGAATCAATCTCATCCGGGGATGGATTACAGTTACTGGGGTGCAGAATCACCAACGCGGTCAAGTGCCTGCCACCTGCGAATAAACCTGACCCTTCAGAGATCCGTCAGTGTAATGGCTATCTCGCGACCGAGATTGTCGACTTTGTATCTCTCGGGGGCAAGGGATTACTCGCTCTGGGTAGGGTCGCTCATCAGGCAGGATTGATGGCATTGGGACTCAAGGAACGTGATTATCCATTCTCTCATGGAGCCTTCCATGCACTGCCCAATGGACTGACACTCTATGACAGCTACCACTGCAGCCGCTACAATACACAGACCAAACGCCTGACCACAGAAATGTTTGAGGGGGTATTCAGCAGAATTTGTGCGGACCTAGCAATCAACTAAAGAATGGAGAAATGATGCCCTACGTGAATATTCGGATTGCAGGAACCTTGAGCCGCGAACAAAAGAAAAAGATTGCAGAAGAGATCACAGATACGCTCGAGAGGATCGCACACAAGCCAAAATCTTATACCTATATCGCGTTCGATGAGCTCCCCAATGAGAACTGGGCGATCGCGGGTGAGTTATTAGGTGAGGAGTAGTATTCTTTGCCGGTAGTGCCCATCTTTGACGGAAAGTCCTTTTCATCAAAACTCCCGCCCCAGCCGGGGGTCTATCGGATGATGAATGCAGCGGGTCAGGTGATCTATGTTGGCAAGGCGATCGATCTCAAGAAACGCGTCTCATCCTACTTCCAAAAATCTGGTCTAGCCCCACGAACACAGTTGATGGTCTCTCACATCACTGCGATCGAGACCACCGTCACGCGTTCCGAGGCCGAGGCACTACTCCTTGAAAATAATCTGATCAAGGCCCTATCCCCCAAGTACAACATACTCTTCAGAGATGATAAATCGTACCCGTATGTTCTCCTGACAGAGCATCAGTACCCAAGACTTGGTTTTTACCGGGGTTCATTAGATAAGAAGAACCACTATTTCGGACCCTTCCCCAATGCGGGGATGGTCAGAGAGAGTATCCATCTCCTGCAGAAGGTATTCCGCATCCGCACCTGTGAGGATAGTGTCTTTAGCAACCGTACCCGGCCCTGCCTTTTGTACCAGATTAAGCGGTGTAGCGGTCCGTGCGTAGAGCTGATCGATGAACAAGTCTACCGAGAGGATGTGAGGAATGCAGAGCTCTTCTTGCAGGGTAAGCAGACCGAAGTCCTTGAGGGTATCGCTCTCAAGATGAGACACTCTGCCGACAGTCTGGACTATGAGCAGGCGGCACTATTCCGTGATCAGATTCAGTCGTTGCGTAAGATCCGAGAGAAGCAGTTTGTTGATAGCGGTAGGGCGCTTGATGCGGATATCATTGCCTGCGCTGTTCAGGAGGGGGGAGGGAGGATCTGCGTCAATCTCGCGATGGTGAGGGGAGGGCGTCACCTCGGGGACAAGAGCTTATTCCCACAGAATGCGGAGGGGTATGATCCGGTCACAGCTGTTGAGGCCTTCCTTGCGCAGCATTATCTCAATAGAAGTGTTCCACAGCTCATCATCGTTGGTGAGAAGGTCCACCGTGAAGCACTGCAATTACTACTGACCGAGCAGTGTGGGCATAAGGTCACAATTATCATCAACCCTATTAAAGACCGCAAGGTCTGGCTTGAGATGGCGGCAGAGAATGCACGTCTCGCTTTAAAGCAGATGCTGGAACGACAGGTCAGTCAGGAGGACCGACTCAGATCCCTTCAAGAGGCACTCGATATGCCGGGACTCGCCCGGATCGAGTGCTTTGATATCAGTCATACTCAGGGTGAATCGACCGTGGCCTCTTGCGTGGTCTACGACAACTTTGCGATGCGGAATGCAGAGTATCGCCGATACAATATCACGGGCATCACCCCGGGGGATGACTATGCGGCTATGAGGGATGCACTTTCAAGGAGATATCATAAGGTTGCTGAGGGGGAGGGCAGGCTGCCCGATCTGATCTTGATCGATGGCGGTAAGGGTCAGGTCAGCATCGCCCAGGAGACGCTAATAGAGCTCGGTCTGAATGGTGCTAACATCCTGGGTGTTGCGAAGGGTGAGGAGCGTAAGCCCGGACTGGAGCAATTGATCTTTCCCGGTATGAAAAAGCCGCTACAATTACCTAAGGATCATCCGGGTCTGCATCTGATCCAACAAGTTCGAGATGAAGCGCACCGTTTTGCAATCCAGGGTCATCGAGCCCGGCGTGGCAAGACCCGCACCAGCTCAAGCCTTGAGCAGATTCAGGGTATCGGTGCGAAGCGTCGGCAGAGTCTGCTATCGCGTTTTGGTGGACTAAAGAGTGTTCTGACTGCGAGTATTGAAGAGTTACAACAGACAGAAGGGATTAGCCGTGCTCTGGCAGAAAAAATTTATAAGGAATTGCATTGACTCTTGTTCTATCGGTCGAACTTCTGAACTGTATTTCAGCGGAATACCCTCCCTCTAATGCCTTTTAATCTACCCAATATTCTGACTTGGTTGAGAATTGTTGCGATCCCATTATTTGTTGGGATCTTCTACTTCCCACCGTCATGGCTATCACACTCTGACCAGAACCTGATCGCCGCTGCCATTTTTGCAGGTGCGGCCATCACAGATTGGCTGGATGGTTATCTTGCCAGGATACTAAACCAGACCTCGGCCTTTGGTGCATTCCTCGACCCGGTTGCGGACAAGTTGATGGTGGCAGCGGCACTGGTGGTTCTGGTGCAACTGGAACGTCTTGATGCACTGGTCGCCTTTATCATTATCGGTCGTGAGATCACGATCTCAGCGTTACGCGAGTGGATGGCACAGATCGGTAAGAGCAAGAGTGTAGGGGTCTCATTCATGGGTAAAATAAAAACGGCCTCACAAATGATCGCAATCCCGTTACTCCTTTATCACGACCCAGCCGGTGACCTCAACCCACAAGAGGTGGGGACATGGCTCATCTATCTTGCTGCGGTATTGACGTTATGGTCCATGGCCTATTACCTGAAGGTCGCAATTCCGCAGGCATTAAAGCACGGCTAAGAGTATTTGAAGAAGGCGTTGCTGTGTGCCTTTCCTTGACAAAAACGGCAGCATCTCTATAATCCTTGCTTTGTTTTCGAGGTGTCTCAGGAAATACTTGAGCAACTCATTTGCGGGAATAGCTCAGTGGTAGAGCACAACCTTGCCAAGGTTGGGGTCGCGAGTTCGAGCCTCGTTTCCCGCTCCAACTTTCAGGAGCAACGGATTTTTTGGCATGAGACCCCACGCACACTGTCTGCGTGCTCATCACTGAAAGATTAGCTTCTATTTTCAATTCTTAATATAGCATTTTACGTAGCATACTTCCCTGGCTGAACAACAAGGGCGGGGTGGCAGAGTGGTCATGCAGCGGCCTGCAAAGCCGTGTACGCCGGTTCGATTCCGACCCCCGCCTCCATCAGTACTTTCGTAGTCTTCTACCTACTTCCCAAAACCCCATATAAGAAATGGGCTCTTGCGAAACTTTGTCCCGCCACCCTCCGCTGTTTTTTGCGTATTACTTTTATTTTCGCGGGAATCGAACGGGTGCTATATGAGAGGTTACGTATCAATAACTTCTCTGTCCCATACTGAGGTTAATCACCAGCGGCATATTTTCGCTAAATCACAATCGCTTCCAATCCCTTTTTTTCAATGAGCTGTAAAAGCTTCGCTACTGCACCACTGGGGTGTTTGCCAGAATTGGGAGACTCCCATTTTTGGACGGCAGAAACACTGACATTCAAGATTGAAGCAAACACCGATTGACTAACCTTGGCTTTTTCCACGCGGATGGCAGTCACTTTTTCGGGCGTGTACTCAGGCGCTTTCTGGCACAGCAGGTTCATCTTAGTCATGTTTTGTTTGGTAATCAACGCATGGCCTTGAAGGGCTTGCGCCATCTCCAGCATTTCGCTAAGAATGCGGTTTTCTTCAAGTGTTTTTTTATTTGCCATGGCAAATCTCCTTTAGGATTTTGGTTGTAAGTAACTCGTCAAGCTTATAGCTGTTCACGCTTTCAAGTGCATGGGCGATGATTTTTGCGGCTTCAACTTCTTTGTCTGAAAAGTCTGTACCGGAGGCATTCTTCTCTCGCTCTGCCAAGAAGAGGATGGCATCTTGATGTTTTTTCGCGACCAGTGTGCGGGTTGATCCACTTTATTCCTTGGCCGGGTATCGGTACGCGCTTTTTGCATACGCCGCCACCCAAGTCGGCTTCAAACAATCCTTGCTCAATCTGCTGTGCGGCCTCACACAGTAGTGCATCACTCACCACATTGCGCGCCCAGCGATCAAAGGTTTTGGTTTTGAGCACCCTTTTTATATTCTAATTCTAGTTAGTTATAGCACTATGTGCAATAGCTGTTAAGCAAGGTGGCATGATGTTTTGTCTATGCATGTCTGCCTGACTGTAATTCGCTATACCTAGGTCTATTGACTCACCTGCGAGGAGGACGTTTCGTATCTCTATCTGTTGCTCTGTAATGAATACTCTCGGTTATGGCATCTTCTCAGGCCGCAGGTAAGGCGGTTACATGGGCCAAGTTGCGATTCTCTCCTGAGCGTGCTAGTTGGGTCGCTAATGAAAGATGGCACTCTCAACAGAAAGGGGAACTCGGAACTGATGGGAGCTATATGCTGGAGATTCCATACTCGGATGACCGCGAACTACTGATGGACATCCTGCGCCATGGCTCAGAAGTGGAAGTCATTGCACCGATAAAGCTGCGGGAGCGTGTAATGAAAGAACTCGAAAAGGTCATGAGATTCTACTGAGCAGCATCCGACTAGCAAAAACCAACAAGATTTTCTTAAACCCTAGAACCCATTTCAGACGGGATCTCGGATTAATATGCCGTTCAACTAATTTGATGTTAGGGGTTTTATGGAAAGTATCAGTAATAAATACAGACACGATTCTTATTATCAATTCGAATCAACTGGAGCTCCACAAGCTTAGCCCAGTCGCGCTGGCGGGTTTTGTCGACTTTCCCTAAATACGTTGAGGTATACCAAGACTCGCGACTAATATTTTCTTTAGTATTAGGTTCAGATTTAAGCAGCTGATCAATAATCGTCTTCTGTCTAGAGTTAATTTTACTAGAGGACATAAGCTCTGAGACTCTGCTTTTATAGAGTAATTCTTCGGCAATTTTGTTATTACGATCATGCATTTTATGCATGATTTCATTTATGCCAGCCAGATGAAACATCACAAAATCAGTGTTTGGATTTTCCTTTTTCCTCTCTCCGTCCTTACGGCATTGATTAATTAGTAGGAAGTATTTGTCCACATGTTCGTAGTAGTATTGAGATATTCCAGATGTAAATTTATAACCACCTGCCTCCAGCAACGAGGCCTCAATTAAACGACCAACGCGGCCATTACCATCATAGAATGGATGAATTATTTCGTAATAAAAATGCACTAGAGGGGCGCGAATCAAAGGTGAAATTTTTGCCTCGACTAGTGAGTCATGCCATTTGATAAGGCTTTGCATCAAATTAGGAATATCCGGCGGTTCTGGCGGTCTGTATTCCCCCCCATATCTTTCGCCGCCAACCCATGTTGTTACATTCTCATTGGAGTTACTTCGGAATAGCCCTGGGTGGTCCCGCACATGCGGTATTTCATTGGTTACAATTTCATGAAGCTTACGAATAAAATTGAGATCAAGGTGCCATCCAGTTGTACGAGACTTAGCTCTGGAATAATCGTATGCTTTCTTGAGGTTAAAAGCACGGCGCTGCTCTAACTCCTGTATCTCCGCTTCATCGAGTTGTATTGTTTTCCTCGTCTGTTCCTCAGTTAGCAAGCCACCTTCAATACTATTTGTACCGTATACACTACTGACGGTTGCATCATTTTGAAGTTGATTTAGTACTTCTGGACCAAGTGTTAATTTGCGAAAAAGATCATGAGCAACTCTGATTTCCGTTAGGAGTAATCTCAGATCCAGGGTATCTAGATCGAGTCCCAATCTGAATGTAAATGGGCCTTGTTTGAACGTTTCAACCCTCAGATCGTAATTTGGTACCGTGTCGAGCGGTGTATTCATATTTAGTCTTTGTAAGCTAACTCTCCCGCTTTTAGGGTGGGGGGGCTTTAAAAGTTATTTAAATTCAATCATATAAATAATTATTGCTATGTACTGGCACCTGTTTTCTCTATTTTGTAGTATAGAGAATGCTATATAATGTCTCTGCATAGTATAGTGAATTTGTATTTATATGCAATAGGTTACTTTAATTTTAAATAAAAAATGTCGCATAAAATGTCCGGTCTATTGATCGAGATTTCGTAGTCGACGATGAGTCAATTCGCCAGGTGTTGGATCGTGTCATATCAGACAAATTAGTGGACAACACGGCACAGTTAAAATCCATAAGCTATTGTATTTAAAGGTGCATGGTATACAGAATTACGGGACATTTTCTAAGTCACCATTTAGAGGGCATTTATGGATAAACTGTCTGCCAAGGCTTGCCAAATAAAGAACCCTGCGACAAGTCAGTAATAAACGGCTTCCAGCAAAATAAATTGGTGTTTATCATACACAAGTGAATAGTGTGGACCTTGTCCGCGAACTCAAGATGCGGGTTGGTAACTAAGCCGGGTGAATGGCTCACGCCATATATTCACGCACATCGCCCCGAGTTGGGCGGCGGCAAGTTATGCACCCCACCATTCAAACAGTTTATCGCGTCCATTCTTTCGACTTCACCAAACAAGGCCAGTTAACATGATCTTGGGTATGTTTCAAGATAATATTTAAAGCATGGTTCAGTAATCTATTGATTTTGTTATTATAATGTCGTCTGCCTAGAGATAACTAGGCACGCAACTACAGAAAAATATCATCCTGATAGCGTTATTTTTATCTCAAGAGAGGGCCATCTAGTCTTCTTTGAGGGTATCTCTGCCCTATGTGTCTGATCGTCCAAACCGACATTAGTAGGCTGATCCAGCCTCTGATGGTGAATCTTTTCTTAATTAGATGTGGTTTCGTAAAATTTCAGTGCCCGATCAAGTTCTCTCCTGATGCGCTCACGAAGTTTTTCAGGCGCAATGACCTCTACTTCTGACCCGTGACGCAGTATGTTTATCAATAATTCTCGGTCATCTGAGTACGGAATCTCCAGTAGATAGCTCCCATCAGATTCAAGCTTCCCCTTTTGTTGTGAGTGCCACTGTTCATTCGCAACCCAACGGGCACGCTCAGGGGAGAATCGCAGCCGAGCCCAGGTAATAGATTGGCCTGAGAAGATGCCGTAGCCACTCTCCAGAACCTCTTTCAACCTTGGCTTAGAGACTTCCTTCGCCTTCTCTCCTAGGATTTCCGCATGATGAATTGCATCAATGGCGAAGCTGCGGATCCCCTCCCTTAGGTGGCACCAGCTATCCACGTACCAGTTATCTCGGTAATAGACCAACTGCTGCGGTGAGATGGTTCGTTTGGTCTCTTTTGCGGTCTCTCGGCTGTAGTGGCGAATCTTGAGCCGCTTACGTCCAAGCGTAGCGGATGCGACTACCTCAAAATATTGGTGAGTTACTTTACGTCTTGCCGCATGACTGCTTCAGATGCTACAGGATTCTCAGGTCATGAGGGATGGTAGGAGTGTGCTAATTACAAGAGCGAACTGGGATGGTAAGGCGCCAACCACGACCACAGCGAAAAAGAGGGACTATGTGGCAGCTATGAGAGAGTTAGCCTCATAGAGAGTTCGTTAAGAGCAGAGATTCCAGTATTGCATTTTCTTGCTGTTATTTACGTCTTGTTTGAATCCAACTGC
>JBAWVG010000054.1:0-9055 GCA_037147395.1 Nitrosomonadaceae bacterium
CGCATCTCGATGGCGAATTTGTACCCGCCGGAAAACTCGATCTGATTGAGCAGGGCAACCAATTAGCAGCATCGACATTTGCCTATGGACAGCGTTACATTGAGCGCCCTAATTCGCTCGAAATTGATCCGGTCGGATTGAGCCTGCGGGACAAAAGCAATGTGCGTGGAAAACTACTTGTCCCTCCCAATGGGCTGGTTTTTTTTGGGGGTATACGAGATGCTACGCCAGACGCTTGGGGGCGTCGGGTGATTGAATCTCGGCACCAGGTGCCGGCCAACAGTCTTCCAGAATCCACCTATCTTCTTGAAGCTGGCAGCGAACGCGTCGGGGCACTGGATGTACGCGAATCATTGACTGAATCCACTAATATTGCACGAGGATCCATTCATTCTCTGGCTTATCTAATGGAGGCAGCAGAACGTATTGAGGTGGGTCTCAACATTCCGGAGAGCCTCTCCGAAATATTCGTGACGGGCAGTGGTCTGGGTGGCATGAGGCCCAAAGTCAGCGTTCGAGATGACGATCAAGTCTTGTGGCTAGCGAAATTCGTCAGCCACAATGATCATCTAATCGATGTGCCGATGATCGAGCATGCCACCTTACAGTTGGCGCAACTGGCCGGCTTGAAAGTTCCAGAGACCAGACTAATCTGTGTTCAAAATAAAAACGTATTGCTGGTCCGCCGGTTTGACCGAACTTGGGCAGGTTCGGAAATGGGCGCAGATAAACCAATCGAAATTCGTCACCATATGGTCAGCGCACTGACACTGTTAGCGTGTGACGAACTGGATTCGCCAACCAAGAGCTATATGGATATTGTGAGCGGCATGCGTCGCTACAGTGCAGCAGCATTCATCAAAGCCGACATCGAAGAGCTTTATGCCCGCATGGTTTTCAATATCATGGTCAGCAATGATGATGACCATCTACGCAATCATGCATTTTTATGGGACGCGGCATTACGTGGTTGGTACCTCAGCCCGCTCTATGACGTGATGCCCAGAGCCACGTTAGCCAGCGAGCGATTTTTGCATCTGGGCATCGGACCCAAAGGTCGGCTTGCCGATCTGGATAACGCTTATGCGGCCAAAGAACGATTTGGGTTATTGGGCGCTGACGCACTGGGAGTGATTGACCGCGTATGGCGAACTGTTCGCCAATGGAAAGTGCATTTTGAAAACTTTGGCATACCACTTGAACAGATTGAACGGATTGCCCCTGCTTTCCGCCATATCGATGACGTCTCCAGCACGGACCTACGTAAGAAACTGTAAGTGCTTGTCACGATGACTTCTGTCACCGATCGCTTTGACCCAATAGGAGTAGGGAATGATTCTGTCCTGGAAGCATGTTCTGGAAATTTTATTCCACAATATTTCACGACTGGACATTCACCATTTAGTGGGTAAGATAGAGCTCTACACCAGCCCTCTTGGCAGCTTTACGCAGGTCTTGATCTAGTGTTGCAATAGGCAGACCGAGCCTGTGTGCTAATTCTAGATATTGCGCATCGTAGCCTGAAAGTTTGAACTCCCTGGATATCGATGCGACAGCCAACTGTATGCCATAGGGTGCGGCTCTATCAGTTTCGATGGGTAGTTGTCCTAGTTGGTAGATGAAGCTGGTAAGTGCAGATTCCCCAAACTTCCCGTCATCCTCAGCGCAACGCAGTACGTGGATAGTCTCGGTATACCAAAGGGAGGGGACTATTGCTCGTGCACTACCGAATGACTCAAGTACCAAGTCGGCGTAGGTACGGTCAGTGAGCGATCCATCTTGAAGGGCCCATCGAATAGAGACGGAGGCATCCAGAATGAAATGGGTCGGAATCACCTGCGTCCTCGCAGACGCATCTCTGTAAATTGTGTTTGGTTAACCGTAGATGTCCGCATCGCTTTAATTGCGGCGATCGCTTCTCGTGTTTGGTGTTCAGTTCGACTCGCGCTGGGCACAAGATCAGCGACAGGCTCTCCCCGGTTGGTAATTGTGACCCGTTCACCCTTCTGAACTTGCCGGATGAGGTCAGGTAGTCTTGTCTTGGCTTCATAAATACCATATTCGCGCATCATGACCCCCATGATTTTAATATCATGATCTAGTCTACACACCAGACCATTATTTTACAAATCGGGATGAAATAAATGCACCTGTGAAGATCTCTTAGAATTCTATTTGTCGGGGGAAGTTCAGTAATGTGTCGGTCAAGGGACGCTGTATCCTCTACTTCAGGGGCTAGCTTGAAGTGCATTACGCAGACTCATCACGTAAAATAATGCCGTATCCGTATCCCTCTCAATAAATAGAATCAGGACTGATCATGCCCATTAAATCTCGCATCCGCACCATTCCACATTATCCACATGAAGGAATTATGTTCCGCGATATCACGACCCTACTGAAGGATCCGGTAGGATTGAGAGCGACCATCCAGGAGATTGCAAGTCGCTACCAAGCTCTCAAGATCGATAAGGTGGTTGGTATTGAGTCGCGTGGGTTCATCATCGGTGCTCCGGTTGCGTATGAGCTTAATCTGGGCTTTATACCGATCCGTAAGAAAGGAAAGCTACCCGCTGCAACGGTCGGACGAGATTATCAATTGGAATATGGAAGTGACCGTATTGAGATTCATACGGATGCAATTCAGCCGGGTGAAAGGGTGTTATTAGTGGATGATCTAATCGCAACAGGCGGCACAGCAGAAGCCGCTGCCGGGCTGATACAGGAGATGGGTGGGGTGGTGGTGGAATGCTGTTTTGTGATCGATCTGCCCGATGTGGGGGGGAGAGCACGTCTGGAGAGGCTGGGTCTTAACGTGTTTTCATTATGTGAATTTAGCGGGAATTGAAAGGATCAGTAAGACCAGGTCTGAGAATCGTAGAACGAAAGACACTCACGAAGTGCATCTCATAACCTTGTGTGGTTTTCGCGACAGATCTTAGAATTGAGTCATTATTCGTTAGATGGATAAGGCGATCGTAACGGAATTTTTTGTGGTGACCAATTCTCTATTGACCATTGCCAGAAGGATTCAAGGCGACCCTTGGTGAGTGTTGCGGGCGGACTTTGACCAAGAAATTCTATTGCCGCGACCAGTTGCCTGATGGGTTGGGTGAGATCAATAGCGGCTGCTTGAGTCTGCTTGCTGAGTTTTTCACCTTGGGTGTTTGTTACCAATGGTAGGTGCATGTAAGCCGGTGTTAAATAGCCCAGTAAGTGCTGTAGGTAAATCTGACGTGGGGTTGAGTCCAGTAAGTCAGCACCTCTGACCACATGGGTGATCCCTTGTGCGGCATCATCCACCACCACCGCAAGTTGATAGGCATAGATGCCATCCGCCCGACGCAACACAAAATCGCCCGTGGCGCTCGTGAGTTGCTGTTGGACTGGGCCGAATAGGGCATCCCTAAATTCAATTGGATCATCATGGGTCCGTACCCGTATCGAGACTGAATGACGGGGATCGGGCAGCCCATCACGGCAGGTGCCAGGATACACGGCCCCATCCCTGCCGCTGATGCCAGAGTCAGCAATCTCCTTGCGGCTGCATGTGCAAGGGTAGACCAAACCCTGTTGTTCGAGCAGTGTGAGCGCGGACTGGTAAGTGTCATGATGCCGGTCTTGATAGACCACTTCCCCATCCCATTCCATCCCTAGGGACTCGAGAGTATTCAAAATTTCTTGAGAGGCACCCGTGACCTCTCTCACAGAATCAAGATTCTCGATCCTGACGAGCCACTCACCCTGACAGGATTTCGCATCCAAATAACTTCCCACAGCGGCAACCAACGACCCAAAATGCAGAGGGCCAGTGGGGGAGGGGGCAAAACGGCCACGATAACGCGGCGGGGCAACGTCTCGATCATGTGTCATCTAGTAAGGATACCAGAGCCCCTGATAGGGGAGAGTGCAACTGGGTCGAACAAAAGTTGTGTGGCGGGTGGACGTAGGTAGAAACTCCGTGCACAATAACGGAGTGGCGATATTGCAAATGGTAGAGAGCGTTTGCATCGAGTGGCCTTGCAGTACCGATTAATTCGTAAATACTTTCTATGGCGGGCCTCCCCGCATTGCACGGTAGTGAACCTGGTCAGGTCCGGAAGGAAGCAGCCACAGCTATTTCTTGCAAGTGCCGGGGGTTAGGCTCGCCACCCCTTTTAACAAGTTGATAAGACCTCCCTTCTGCCGGCCCATACCGTGTCACTAACCCAAGTCCTTGCGCGCAAGTGGCGCCCCAAGAGCTTTTCAGAGCTGACCGGACAAGATCATGTGGTCAGGGCACTAACCAATGCACTGGACCGACAGCGTCTTCACCATGCTTATCTATTTACTGGCACGCGTGGTGTTGGAAAGACCACCATCGCACGCATCTTAGCCAAGGCACTCAACTGTGAAAGCGGCATCACCGCGACCCCATGTGGCAAGTGTGGTGCCTGTATCGAGATTGATGGGGGACGGTTTGTTGATCTGATTGAACTGGATGCTGCTTCCAATACTCAGGTAGATAGCATGAGAGAGCTGCTGGAGAATGCACTCTATGCCCCCACCTACGGTCGGTACAAGGTTTATATCATCGATGAAGTGCATATGCTCTCCAAGTCAGCCTTCAATGCAATGCTGAAAACGTTAGAAGAGCCGCCAGATCATGTCAAGTTCGTTCTTGCCACGACAGATCCACAGAAGATCCCAGTCACTGTTCTGTCTCGCTGCTTGCAATTTAATCTGAAGCAGATCCCACCATCACTCATTGCCAATCATCTTCTTCATGTGCTGGAACAAGAGCAGATCACGGGAGATGTCATGTCCACTCAACTGCTAGCGAGGGCTGCACAGGGGAGTATGCGTGATGCTCTGAGCATGCTTGATCAGGCGATTGCCTTTGGTGAGGGGGCGGTCTCAGAGTCCTCTGTGCGCATCATGCTCGGTGCGATCGATCAGGGATATCTGTATGACCTGATGGATTCATTAGCGAGAAAGGATGGGCATCAGATGCTGATGTTGGCGGACGCGATGGAGGCACGTAGCCTGTCCTTTGATGCGGCCTTGCAGGATCTGGCAGCACTGTTGCATCAACTGGCATTGGCTCAGACCGTGCCACAAGCCATCAGCGAAGACCTTCCAGAGCATGAGCGGATCTTTACACTGTCGAAGGTCTTCACACCGGAAGAGATTCAATTGTTTTATCAGATTGCATTACATGGACGTAGTGATTTAAGTCTGGCACCGGATGAGTATGCGGGCTTTACCATGACACTGATGCGCATGCTGGCATTCGTCCCGGGGGATGGTGCGGATGGGTCGCGTAAAATAGATTTAGGTGCTGGTGCGGTCGCGACCGCTAGCCTTCCATCCGATGCAATCAAGAGATCACCCCCCGCGATGAGGCCATCAGTAGCGGTACCAACAACACCTCCGGTAGCAGTCTCGAGCAGTACGCCTAAGGATGAGACGCTAAGCCCTGTATCTTTAGCTAATGTAACTCCCATCGATGGGGACTGGCCGTCGCTGGTGAGTCAGCTCAAGCTGAGTGGCATGACCAGAATGCTGGCACAGAACTGTGAGGTGAAGAGTATCTCTGACAATGAGATTGAGTTGTGCGTGCCAGAGCCTCACAGGCATCTACTGGAGAAGGCGTATCAAGATAAGATGAAGGCTGCAATGAGCGAGCATTATGGCAAGCCGATGAGACTGAAATTCTCTGTTGGAAGTATCACAGGAATGACGCCGGCAGAGCTGGAAAGCCGTGAAAAACAGGCAAAGCAATCACAGGCCATTGCTGCGATAGAGACAGACCCATTCGTGCGTGAACTGGTAGAAAATTTTGATGCAAGACTGATCGTTTCCTCGATCAAGCCCATTCAATAACGGAGGTTTAGAATGATGAAAGGTGGTTTGGGTAATCTGATGAAGCAAGCTCAACAGATGCAAGAGAATATGAAGAGTATGCAAGAGCAGTTGTCTAAGATGGAGATCGAAGGACAGTCCGGTGCGGGGATGGTTAAGGTAATAATGACCTGTCGTTATGATGTGAAGCGTGTAAGTATCGACGACAGCCTGATCGGAGATGATAAGGAGATGCTTGAGGATCTACTCGCTGCCGCAGTCAATGATGCGGTCAGGAGGGTCGAGTCCATCTCTCAGGAGAAGATGGCCGGATTTACCTCCGGGATGGGTCTCCCCCCAGGCATGAAGCTGCCATTTTAAGTCTGGGAAGGTCGCGGCATGTGACTTGTCTTTACGAATTCAGCAGTGTTTATGCTCCGAGTATTTCTAGATTCATTCCTGTCCCCTGAACTTCGTTCTAAATGAAAATACCTATCAGTCTCGAAGACCTGACGGAATCTCTGCGCTGCCTTCCCGGTGTTGGACCAAAGTCTGCACAGCGTATGGCCTATCATCTGTTGCAGCGTGATCATGCCGGCGCACAACGCTTAGCCAATGCATTAACCCGGGCGCTGGAGCATATAAAGCATTGTGAAATGTGCAATAACTTCACCGAGGAGCTGGTCTGCGGACTCTGTCGTTCTGAGAGACGTGATTCTGGATTGCTATGTGTGGTGGAGATGCCCGCCGATCTGATGATGATGGAGCAGGCGCAGTGTTACAGGGGAATGTACTTTGTCCTGATGGGTAGGCTCTCGCCGCTTGATGGTATCGGACCCCGAGAGATCCATCTTGATCGATTGCTGAAGAGAGCACAAGACGGCATCGTCCAGGAAGTCGTCCTGGCCACAAATTTCACCATGGAAGGCGAGGCCACTGCACACTACATCAGTGAGCTATTGCACACCCGTGGTGTGAGGGTCACACGCATCGCACGAGGCCTACCGGTTGGTGGTGAGCTCGAGCATGTCGATAGCGGCACCTTAGCGCAAGCAGTCATGGAGCGTAGGGAGATCTAACAGAAGTTTCATGTAGTCGGCCACATTTTGGTGGCTTCTTGTTCATACCTTGTCGTACTATTGCAGTATCTCTTGAAGTGGTTTGTCGCTGCTTCTTCTTACCCTCAATCTATTGGAATAATGGTGTGGAATGAACACCCCTTCACACTCAAGAACAGATGAAAGTTAGTAGACCGATCAGGCCCATTAAGAAGAAGATACCGGCCGCAACAACTGCCAGAGCGAGCTCTGCCGCCCCACCCGGAGTCACTCATAAGTTGCATAAGCTGTTGGCTCAGGCGGGTCTGGGGTCGAGGCGTGAGATGGAGGAATTGATTGCCACCGGACAGGTGACCATAAATGGTAAGGCGGCTGAGGTCGGCAGTCGTGCCGGTCCTGAGGATGTGGTTAGGATGGGGAGGCGGACCATCCAACTCAAGTTTGGTGATCGACTACCCCGTGTCATCCTCTATCACAAGACTGAAGGTGAGATCGTGAGTAGAGATGACCCCCAAGGTCGCCCATCAGTCTTTGATAAGCTCCCGCAACTCCAATCATCTAAATGGGTTGCAATCGGTCGTCTCGATTTCAATACCAGTGGCCTGTTAATCTTTACGACAGACGGAGAATTAGCTAACCGTCTGATGCACCCACGTTTTGAAGTCGAACGTGAGTATGCGGTTCGGATCATGGGTCGTCTGACACCGGAGCAGGTGACACAATTGACCAGTGGCATTGAACTCGAAGATGGTCTGGCACGGTTTGACCTGTTATCAGATCAGGGGGGTGAGGGCTCTAATCACTGGTATAGAGTGATACTCAAAGAAGGTAAGAACCGTGAAGTACGTCGCATGTTCTCAGCGGCGGGACAGATGGTCAGTCGTCTCACACGGGTGCGTTTTGGTCCGATTAATCTACCGCCCAGACTCAAACGTGGGAAATCAATGGAGCTCGATGAGGCTGAAGTGAAGCGTTTGTTGGAACTAGTCGCTTAAGGTATAAACCGGATGGATTTACTCTATCCAAAAGTCTATCCAAACAATGGGAGACGGTATGAATGATGAACCCTGTATGAAGCCCCGGGGGATCGACCTTCTCCACGACCCTCTCCTTAATAAGGGAACCGCCTTTACGGAGGCTGAACGTGATTCCCTGGGATTACGGGGACTGCTCCCACCTCATGTCTTTACTCAGGATGATCAGGTTGTCCGCGTCTTACAGAATCTGCGTAACTTATCCGGTCCGCTCGAAAAATTTGTTGCGTTGAATGCCCTTCATGATCGCAATGAAGCCTTATTTTTTCGGGTGGTCTGCGACAACATTGATGAAATTCAGCCCCTTATTTATACCCCAACGGTCGGGTTGGCTTGTGAGCAATTCGGTCAAATTTTCCAACGCCCGAGGGGTATGTTTATCAGCATCAATGATCGCGGTCGGGTGGCTGCGATTCTGCGTAACTGGCCACTCAAGGCCGGACTCATTGTTGTGACCGATGGAGAGCGGATCCTGGGGCTCGGTGATCTGGGGGCCAATGGGATGGGTATTCCGATCGGCAAGCTCTCTCTTTATACGGCCTGTGCAGGTATAGACCCTGAAATTTGCCTGCCGGTAATGCTCGATATGGGCACCAATAATGAAACACTCCTGAATGACCCCTACTATGTAGGACTCCGTCGACGACGTGTGACCGGTCAAGCTTATGATGAACTGATTGAGGAGTTCATCACGGCGGCACATGAAGTCTTTCCAAATGTGATGATCCAGTTTGAGGATTTTGCTAGCCATAATGCATCCCGGCTATTGGAGAGGTATCGTCACCGGATCTGCATGTTCAATGATGATATTCAAGGAACAGCATCTGTTGTCCTGGCAGGACTATTGTCAGCGCTCCGCATCAAGGGAGGCAATCTTGCCGATGAGAGATTTCTTTTCCTAGGGGCGGGAGGGGCTGCGACCGGTATCGCTGACCTGATCGTGTGTGCACTCGTCTCATCCGGTATGGATGAGGTGGATGCTCGTAAATGCTGTTGGTTAGTCGACTCTCAAGGTCTGGTGGTGAAGTCACGAACCGATCTTTCTTCACAAAAGCGATCCTACGCCCATGACCATGAGGCTGCGGGAGACTTTATTTCTGCGGTGAGGATGCTTCGACCCACCGGCATTATCGGCGTTTC
>JBAWVG010000055.1:0-8971 GCA_037147395.1 Nitrosomonadaceae bacterium
GGGCAAATGTAGCCCGAAAGCAACCTATCACGACCTCAGTTTGCCTTGAGCGGGTCATGTCAAACTGCTATACTCTCGAGCTGATCTGGCTTTGCGTCTCAACTACGAGTCAATGGCCGGATCAAATTCGCATGCTCGCCAATCTTGGGGTGCTCTCTCCATCAAGGAAATGAGAGTGACTGTGGCGGGCAGAGGCTCAACCCTATAGGAGAAGTTCATGTCAGTAACCATGCGGCAAATGCTGGAAGCGGGTGTTCATTTCGGACACATGACCCGATTCTGGAACCCAAAGATGGCACCTTATATCTTTGGTCATCGGAACAAGATACACATCATCAACCTCGAAAAGACCCTGGCAATGTACCAGGACGCAATAAAGTACACCCGTCAGTTATCAACCAACAAGGGGAATATCCTGTTTGTAGGCACCAAGCGCCAGGCACGTGATATCGTGCGCGAAGAGGCCCTTCGGTGTAATTCCCCCTACGTTGACCAGCGCTGGCTGGGGGGGATGCTGACCAACTTTAAGACAATGAAACTGTCCGTCAAGCGCCTGCACGATATGGAAGCAATGACGCAGGACGGCACACTCGACAAGCTCACCAAGAAAGAATCACTCGATATTCAGCGTGAGCTGGAAAAACTAAATCGCAGTCTGGGCGGAATCAAGGACATGAAGGGCATCCCCGATGCCATGTTCGTGATTGATGTGGGTTATCACAAGGGCGCCATCACCGAAGCCAAAAAACTCGGCATCCCGGTCGTGGGTGTGGTCGATACCAATCACGATCCTCATGGGGTCGACTATCTGATTCCTGGTAATGATGACTCCAGCCAGGCGATACGATTGTACGCACGGGGTATGGCTGATGCGATCCTGGAAGGACGTAGTCAGATCATTCACGAGATCGTAAAGAACGAGTTTGTGGAAGTAGATGAGGCAATGACAGAAGAACGCTTTTCCGGGTAACCGGCAAAAAAAAAGGGGGGGCGATCTGCCTCCCTTTTTTTAACTACCAGGCAGATCCAGTTCGGGACTTTTTGTCATCGATAGACTGAGTCGTACTGCCCAATATTTTGACTAATCTTGTTGGAGAGGATATGGCGGACATTACCGCAGGCATGGTGAAAGAACTACGGGACCTGACCGGGCTCGGTATGATGGAATGCAAGAAAGCATTGACCGAGTCTGATGGTGACCTAAAAGCGGCAGAAGACTTGCTGAGAATCAAGAGCGGCGCCAAGGCAAGCAAGGCAGCCGGCCGTCTAGCGGCAGAAGGGATGATCGGAGTATATACCTCGACCGACAGCAGAAGTGGTGCCATGGTAGAGGTGAACTGCGAGACTGACTTTGTGGCCAGGAACGAGGACTTCATTAACTTCGCCAAGAACCTCGCACAAATCGTAACGACCCAGAATTTGACTGATACCGATTCTTTGGTCACGGCCACCCTTGAGAATGGCGAGAATGTAGAAGAATTTAGAAAGGCGCTGGTCATGAAACTGGGTGAGAATATCAGCATCCGGCGGAGCATCCGATATCAGACACAGGGACGCCTTGCCACTTACCTTCATGGCACTCGGATCGGCGTGATGATCGACTACACGGGTGGCGATGAGTCCCTCGGTAAAGACTTGGCGATGCACATTGCCGCCAGCAAACCGATATGTGTCTCCAAGGAGCAGGTATCGTCTGAACTTCTGGCACGAGAGCGTCTGATCTACACCGCACAAGCAGCAGAGAGCGGCAAGCCTGCCGATATCGTGGCGAAGATGGTAGAGGGTCGGGTCACAAAGTACCTCGCAGAGGTCACACTTCTCGGACAGCCTTTCGTCAAGGATCCGGACCAGACCGTGGAAAAACTACTCATAGCTAAATCCTCGAAGGTCAATGGATTTACCATGTTCATGGTGGGAGAGGGGATGGAAAAGAAGTCCTGCGACTTTGCTGCAGAGGTGATGGCCCAGGTCAATCAGGCCAAATAAGAAAACCCACTATCAATAGATCGACCGTACCCATGCCCAGTCCCGCTTATAAACGTATCCTACTAAAACTCTCGGGTGAAGCCCTGATGGGCGAAGATAGCTACGGTATTAACCGTTTTGTGATTGAGCGTATCGTTACCGAAATTGCCGAGGTCACCCAACTCGGCGTCGAGGTGGCGATCGTCATCGGTGGTGGCAATATCTTCCGCGGAATGACATCGGCCAAAGGTGGCATGGACCGGGCAACAGCCGATTATATGGGGATGCTTGCTACTGTCATGAATGCCCTCGCGCTGCAGGACGCGATGCGGTGCAGTGGACTGGTGAGTCGGGTACAGTCGGCGCTGCGTATCGATCAGGTCGTTGAGCCCTATATTCGTGGCAAGGCCATGCGATATCTTGAAGAGGGTAAGATCGTTATCTTTGCCGCCGGAACGGGCAACCCCTTTTTCACGACCGATACCGCTGCCGCTTTGCGTGGCATGGAAATGAATGTGGACATCGTACTCAAGGCCACCAAGGTGGATGGTGTCTATACCAGCGACCCCAAAAACAACCCCGATGCAGTCCGTTACCAGAAACTAACCTTTGATGAAGCCATTTCAAAGAATCTTCAGGTCATGGATGCCACGGCATTGACCCTGTGCCGAGACCAGAAGTTACCACTCAATGTATTCAGCCTCTTCAGAACAGGTGCCTTAAAGAGGGTGGTCATGGGTGAGGATGAGGGGACTCTGGTTCAGGTCTGAGTCGCTACGAACAGCACGGCAGTACAGGTTTTTATTTCTAATCTTTTCGCACGAGATAAATATCATGATCGCTGACATCAAGAAAGCAGCAGAACAAAAAATGCAAAAAAGCCTAGAGGCATTGAAAGTCGATCTAGGCAAAGTACGAACCGGTCGTGCTCATACTGGCCTACTCGATCATATCAACGTGGACTACTACGGCACCCCCATGCCGATCAATCAGGTGGCCAATATTAATCTGATCGATGCCCGTACCATTGGCGTCGCTCCCTGGGAGAAGAAGATGCTGGGTGTGGTTGAGAAAGCAATTCGCGATGCCGACTTAGGACTAAACCCGATGACGATTGGAGAGGTAATTAGGGTACCGATGCCCTCTCTGACCGAGGAACGCCGGCGCGATCTCACCAAAATTGTTAAGCACGAAGCTGAGGATGCGCGCATCGCGATGCGCAATATCCGACGCGATGCCAATACTCATCTGAAGGAGTTACTCAAGGAGAAGAAGATCGCAGAGGATGATGAGCGACGGGGGCAGGACGAAGTTCAGAAACTCACCGACCGACATATCCTCGAGATCGACAAGATGCTGCAAGTTAAGGAAGCCGAGTTAATGGCGGTTTAATTCAATTCGGAACGGTATTCCTCATGCCCATAAACATCAGCTCAACCCGCGAGATACCCAAGACCGGAATCATTCCCCGTCATGTTGCAATCATCATGGATGGAAATGGTCGGTGGGCGAAAAAACGATTCTTGCCACGAGTGGCAGGGCATAAGCGGGCGATGGAGACGGTACGAGGCGTCGTCAAGGCCTGTGCTGAACGGGGGATCGGCTACCTCACATTATTCGCTTTCAGCAGTGAAAATTGGCGCAGGCCGAAAGATGAGATCTCTGTCCTGATGCAGCTCTTCATCGCCGCGTTGGAGCAAGAAGTTGGGAAGCTGCATGAGAATGGTATCCGATTTAAAGTGGTCGGCGATTTATCGAAATTCGAACCGAAGATCATCGACTTCATCCGCAAAGGAGAAGGTCTGACCGCTGCCAATACCAATCTTACGCTTACGGTTGCGGCCAATTATGGCGGTCGTTGGGACATCATGCAGGCGACCCATAATATGCTCTCTCAACGCCCTGAATTAGCGGGTGGTTTCGAGGAAGAGGACCTGATGCCCCACTTCGCAATGAGCTATGCACCTGAGCCGGATCTATTTATCCGGACCGGTGGTGAGCAACGCATCAGCAACTTTCTGTTATGGCAACTGGCCTATACAGAGCTCTACTTCACCGATACCCTCTGGCCGGATTTTGACGCTGAGGCACTGGACCTTGCCATCCAGTCATACCAACAGCGGGAACGTCGCTTTGGTCGCACCAGCGAGCAACTTGAATCCTCACCCTCTGTAGATGGGTCGAGAAGATCTGTGACCACTGAATCGGCCTAACGCTCGCACAATCCCGACCGGTAAATCTCTGAGTTGGGCCCCCTCATCCATGCTTAAAACACGCGTTCTAACTGCTGTCATTGCGTTGATTCTGTTTCTGTCGGCGCTATTCTATTTGTCGCCTATCTTTTGGATGGCAGTGCTGCTCACCCTTGTGCTGGCTGGGGCAATGGAGTGGAGTAAGCTCGCAAAGTTCTCAGCTGCCCACTCGACTATTTACCTGATGTTTACCGTCTTGCTCGGCGGAGAGTTGCTGTATCTATTGAGCCGTGAGGTTCTGATCGACCCCTACACGACCTCATTCCTATGGCTCTATGCCGCATCACTGTTATTTTGGATGATCGCTGCGCCAGCCCTTCTGAAATCGAACTACCCAATTAAGAGCCCCCTTCTGATGTCCATAATAGGCTGGCTACTGCTACTGCCAACCGGTCTAGCACTCTACCAATTACGCACCATCAGCCCACTCCTGTTGCTGGGTTTTATGGCGACCATCTGGATCTCTGATACTGCAGCATATTTCGCCGGTCGTGCATACGGAAAGCATAAGCTCGCACCCGTTATCAGTCCCGGCAAGACCTGGGAGGGAGTGGCGGGTGCACTGGTGGCAGTCTCTGTCTATGCATTGATCTGGAGCCAGATAGCCGGAGAAGAGACCCGTCTCATATTGTTACTGCCATTGCTGCTCGGTCTGGTCCTTCTGGGCGTCATCGGTGATCTGTTCGAGTCACTGATGAAACGCCATGCCTGTGTCAAGGATAGCGGCAATATTTTGCCCGGCCACGGTGGTATACTTGATCGAATTGATGCACTCACCTCAACCCTGCCTGCCGCTGTTCTGGCGTTGCTGATTTTTACTGCCTAACTTATGTCTAACATTCGACATCTGACCATCCTCGGCTCCACCGGCAGTATCGGAGTAAGTACACTGGACGTGGTCACACGCCACCCAGATCGTTTTCAGATTGTTGCTCTCACCGCCAACCATAGTATTGAAAAAATGCTTGAGCAGTGCCGCCTCTTCCGACCCCGTTATGCGGTCATGCTGGATGAGACCAGCGGAGAGAAGTTGCAGACGGAGATTCATGCAGCAGGAATTGCAACCGAGGTGATGTGGGGGGTTGAGTCGCTCGAGAAGGTCGCATCCCTACCCGAAGTGGATACCGTGATGGCCGCCATCGTGGGTGCCGCCGGCATACGTCCCACCTTTGCAGCTGCGAAGGCCGGTAAGCAGGTGCTGCTCGCCAATAAGGAGACCCTCGTGATGGCGGGCCATATCTTTATGGATGTAGTGAAGCAGCATCATGCCACGTTGCTGCCGATAGATAGCGAACATAATGCCATCTTCCAGTCACTACCACACCACTTCACTGGAGACCTGGCTGCGGTAGGAGTACGTCGAATCCTACTGACCGCATCCGGTGGGCCATTCCGACAGTCATCACTATCATCACTGGAACAGGTCACACCGGAGCAGGCTTGCGCTCATCCCAATTGGGTGATGGGACAAAAGATTTCAGTCGACTCTGCCACCATGATGAACAAGGGGCTGGAGGTGATCGAGGCGCATTGGCTGTTTAACGCAACCCCTGATCAAATCCAGGTCGTGATCCATCCCCAAAGCGTCATCCATTCCATGGTCGAGTATGTGGACGGCTCGGTACTCGCGCAACTGGGTAATCCTGATAT
This sequence comes from Nitrosomonadaceae bacterium, assembly GCA_037147395.1. GTDB lineage: Bacteria > Pseudomonadota > Gammaproteobacteria > Burkholderiales > Nitrosomonadaceae > VFJL01. The sequence goes on from JBAWVG010000055.1 coordinate 5,868, forward strand.
GCGCACCCCGATCGCTCATGCCTTGGGATTCCCGGATCGAATTGAAACGGGAGTGGCGCCACTGGATATGTTCAAGATTGGTCGGCTTGATTTTGAAGCACCTGACTTCAAACGATTCCCCTGCCTGGGACTTGCCTATCAAGCACTTGCCGCTGGTGGCAGCACACCCGCCATCCTGAATGCTGCCAATGAGGTGGCGGTGGAATCATTTCTCAAGCGTCGGATGCCATTTACTGCAATTCCTACCATGATCGAGCAGGTCATGCAGTCTGTCAGTCGAAAAGATATCGCTAGCCTGGAGGACGTCTTGGCAGCAGACCAAGAAGCACGCGAAACAGCGCATGATTGGCTGGCCTCCCTGGTGTAAAGTGTCAGGAATATCATTCCCCGAGAAGACCCCGGCCTCGTCCCTCCTGGTCACTCCCTACCCGACCCGCTCGCGTATCCCTGCTAGTCGGGAATTAGAAAGTCAAAAAAATCCAGATTACCTTCTGGAAATATTCCTTCGAAATATCCACGTCAACTCAATCGCATGACGATCCCTCTAACGATCATTTCATTCGTAGTCGCACTGGGTGTGCTGATCGTGTTCCATGAGTTTGGCCACTACCTAGTCGCACGCTGGTGCGGGGTAAAGGTCTTGCGATTCTCTATTGGATTTGGTCGTCCCCTACTGAAGAAAAAATGGGGTAAAGATCAGACCGAATGGGTGATCGCTGTTTTCCCGCTCGGCGGTTATGTCAAGATGCTAGATGAACGTGAGGGCGAGGTCGCACCTGAAGATTTGCCACGATCATTCAACCGCAAATCGGTCGCACGGCGTAGCGCTATAGTCGCTGCGGGGCCTATCGCCAACTTTCTACTGGCCATCCTGCTCTACTGCTTTCTATTCATGCTCGGCGTGAGCGGAATGAAGCCCGTCCTAGGTCCCGTAACACCTGCAACGCCTGCAGCATTTGCGGCATTTGAGGCCGGGGAGACCATCGTAAAGATTGGTACAGAGCCTGTGTCGACCTGGCAGGATGCACGGTGGATACTATTAGAACAGGTCGTGGATAAATCTCCAATCGTCACCATTGAGACGCTCAATCAGCGCGGGGAGATCAGTTGGCGCAATCTGGATCTAAGTGACTTTCACGCAGATGATCTGGATGGGGATTTTCTGAAGAAGATCGGACTGAATAGTTACCAACCCTCAATAAAACCCATCATCTCCCAAGTAACATCAGAGGGTGCGGGTAACCGTGCAGGTCTGTTGGCCGGTGATGAGGTTCTATCTGTAAATAACGAAAAGATTATAAGCTGGGAAGATCTGGTTGGCCAGATACGGGGCAACCCTGGTCAGCCACTCATGCTAGAAATTCATCGCGGCAATTCTGTCCTCAATATCCAAGTCACTCCGGATACGGTCACAGAGAAAAATGAGAGGATTGGTAAGATTGGCATTGCACCCAAAATTGATCCCGCCGAATATGAAGGGCTGCTGGTTAAGACCAGTTACCCACTCGGCGTATCCATGATGAAGGCGATGGAAAGGACCTGGGAAACGTCCATATTTACGCTACGGATGTTGGGAAAGATGGTGGTTGGGGAGGTGTCGTGGAAAAATGTCAGCGGACCCATTACAATTGCCGATTACGCTGGCCAGTCTGCACAAATGGGGTTGGCTCCTTACCTGGGATTTCTGGCGCTGATCAGTATCAGCCTTGGGGTTCTGAATCTCTTACCCGTCCCGATACTGGATGGGGGACATCTTTTATTCTATGCAATCGAAATCCTTAAAGGGAGTCCGCTCTCTGACCAAGTGATGGAGATAGGTCAGCGGATCGGGATGGCTCTTCTGTTTGCCCTGATGGCTTGTGCGATATATAACGACATCAGCCGGCTTGTCTCTAATTGAAAATGAAAATTAAGTACCTGGCTGCGCTTGCCATCAGCTTCTGTTCATCGGCCTCATGGGCGATCGAACCGTTTGTGGTTAAGGATATCCGGGTGGATGGAATACAGCGTACCGAAGCGGGAACCGTTTTCAGTTATCTACCGGTGAAGGTGGGGGATACACTGGACGACGAGAAGGCGGCCGCTGCCATCAAGGCTCTCTATGCAACCGGTTTCTTCAAGGATGTCAGACTGGAATCCGATAATGGAATCCTGCTCGTGGTGGTGGAAGAACGTCCCGCCATTGCACAGATCAATATAGTCGGCGCCAAAGAATTCGAGAAAAGCAAGTTGAAGGATGGCCTGAAGCAGGCGGGACTGACGGAGTCTCGCATCTTTGATCGTTCAATGCTAGAACGAGCAGAGCAGGAATTGAAGCAGCAGTACATCAGTCGCGGCAGGTATGCAGTAAAGATCACCACAACGACCACACCCCTTGAGCGTAACCGCGTCGCCATCGATTTTAATATCGATGAGGGTGAGGTTGCGAAGATACGTAAGATCAATATCGTCGGCAACAATGCCTTCAAGGATAAGGAACTGCTGAGCCAGTTTACACTCAGAACCCCAGGTCTACTGACCTGGTTCACCAAGGATGACCAGTATTCAAAACAGAAGCTAGGCGGAGATCTGGAATCGCTAAGATCCTACTATCTGAATCGGGGCTATCTAGAACTCAGCATAGACTCGACCCAGGTCTCTATCACGCCCGATATGCAGGATATTTATATCACCATAAATATTACCGAGGGTGCGAACTACTCGGTCTCCGAGGTCAAGCTGGCCGGTGAGATGCTCCTGCCGGAAGAAGAGATACGTAAACTCATCAAGATTGCTCCGGGCGAGGTATTCGCACGTGAGAAGCTGACTGAATCAGTCAAACTCATCACCGATCGGTTAGGTAATGATGGATATGCGTTTGCCAATGTCAATGCGGCGCCAGAAATCGATAAGGAGAAGAGGCAGGTAGGGTTCACCTTCTTCATCGACCCCGGCCGTCGGGTCTACGTAAGACGCATCAACGTAACCGGAAATGATCGCACTCGTGATGAAGTAATACGCAGAGAGATGCGTCAATTCGAGGGTGGTTGGTACTCAACTTCCAAGATTGCACAGTCCAAGATACGCGTGGACAGGCTGAATTTTTTTAATGCCGTTAACTTAGA
>JBAWVG010000056.1:0-8904 GCA_037147395.1 Nitrosomonadaceae bacterium
ACACGTGTCTCAAAAAAGTTCTTCTCCTTCTTGAGATCGATCATCTCGGACATCCATGGGAACGGATTATTCGCGCCAGGGTACAAGGTATCCAACCCAATCTGCTGACACCTGCGGTTGGCGATGTATCTCAGATACTCCTTAAACATCGGCGCATTCATCCCCAGAACGCCCCTCGGCATGGTGTCCTCTGCATAACGGTACTCCAGCTCAACCGCCTTCTGCATCAGTCCATTAATCTCATCTCGAAATTCCTTAGTCCAGAGCTGCGGGTTCTCCATCTTGATCTGGTTGATCACGTCTATCCCAAAGTTGCAGTGCATCGACTCATCCCTCAGGATGTATTGATACTGCTCTGCAGCACCGGTCATCTTGTTCTGCCGACCCAGTGCCAGTATCTGAGTGAATCCCACGTAAAAAAACAGTCCCTCCATGATGCACGCGAACACGATCAGACTCCTCAGCAACTTCTGATCATTCTCCAAGGTGCCGGTCTCAAAGTGAGGGTCTGTCAGGGTATCGATGAATGGAATGAGAAACTCGTCCTTATCCCGGATCGATGTGACCTCATGATAGGCATTGAAGATCTCGCCCTCGTCCAGACCGAGGGATTCAACGATGTACTGATAGGCATGAGTATGAATCGCTTCCTCGAATGCCTGCCTGAGTAGATACTGCCGACACTCTGGATTGGTAATGTGGCGGTATGTTCCGAGCACGATATTGTTCGCTGCCAGTGAATCGGCCGTCACAAAGAATCCTAAATTTCGCTTAATCAACCTCCTCTCATCCTCGGTCAATCCATTCGGGTCCTTCCAGGTGGCGATATCCCGACTCATGTTGATCTCTTGGGGCATCCAGTGGTTGGCACATGCGGAGAGGTACTTCTCCCATGCCCACTTATACTTGAACGGCACCAACTGATTCACATCAGCCTTACAATTGATGATCTTCTTGTCCTCAACCGATATGCGCCGGTTAGACCCACCCCCTCCGGACTGCTCACTCCCTCTACCATCACCCCTTGCATCGGCATCCCCGACCAGAGTCATTCCGCTCGCGACATGGAGCCTTCTCCCATTGTTCGCAGCCATCGGTTGCACGCCTCCTGATACAGCCTGTAGCATTGGCATCCCTGATTGCAGCGTTTCATTCTCAATATTCAGCACAGTCTTCTCCTTTTATTCCTGATGCTCTATGTATCACTGGCAGGACTCGCACTCCGGGGTATCGATAGAACAATACTTCAGGTCGGTCACTGTTGCGGCCGTGCTCATGCTGGCCAAACCCCCATCCGCCGGCACCGCATTCAGCACCCCTGCATTCACTGTGGACTTCTCAGCAGAGGTTGCTCCCAGTGTGCGCAGATAATAGGTCGTCTTAAGGCCCCTCAACCATGCGAGCTTGTAGGTCTCGTCTAACTTCTTCCCAGAAACACCCGCCATATAAATATTGAGTGATTGGGCCTGATCAATCCATTTCTGTCTTCTCGATGCAGCCTCAATTAGCCAATGAGGCTCGACCTCAAATGCGGTGGCATAGAGCCTTCGGATGTCTGCCGGTGCACGGTCTATCTTGCTCAACGCCCCATCGAAGTACTTAAGATCAGAGATCATCACCTCATCCCACAGACCGATCTCTCTTAAGTCTTTTACCAGGCTCTCATTTGCAATCGTGAACTCGCCCGACAGGTTGGACTTGACATAGAGGTTCTGGTAGGTCGGCTCGATACTGGCAGATACACCGATGATGTTTGAGATGGTCGCAGTCGGTGCGATTGCCAGGCAGTTTGAGTTACGCATCCCGTGTTGCTTGATGCGTTCACGCAAGATCCCCCACTCCAAGGTAGATGAACTATCCACCTCGACATAGCCACCACGCTCCTCTCTCAAGAGGTCAAGAGTGTCCTGCGGTAAGATCCCGCGATCCCATAAACTACCCTTGTAGGATGCATAACACCCCCTCTCCTCGGCAAGCTCGGTTGATGCCCAGTATGCTTGATAGGCGACCGCCTCCATCGAGTGGTCTGCGAACTCAACTGCCTGTTCTGACGCATAAGGAATTCGCAGCATATGCAGACAATCCTGGAACCCCATGATGCCCAGACCCACAGGACGGTGTTTCAGGTTGGAGTTACGCGCCTTGGCGACAGCATAGAAGTTAATATCGACCACATTGTCCAGCATCCTCATGGCCGTCCTGACGGTCTTCTTGAGCTTCTCTGTGTCGAGCTTGCCGTCCTTAATATGTGCTGCCAGGTTAACCGACCCCAGATTACATACCGCGATCTCATCAGAGCTCGTATTCAGCGTGATCTCTGTGCAGAGATTCGAGCTATGCACCACCCCAACGTGATTCTGAGGAGATCTAATATTGCAAGGGTCCTTAAAGGTGATCCATGGATGCCCGGTCTCGAACAGCATACTCAGCATCTTGCGCCACAGCTGTTGAGCGGGAACCTTTTTGTATAGACTCAACTCGCCACGATCAGCCTTCTCTTCGTAGGCCAGATAAGCACTTTCAAACGACTTACCAAACTTTTCATGAAGGTCCGGTACATCCGAGGGCGAGAATAATGTCCACTCACCCCCCTCCATCACCCTCTTCATGAACAGGTCTGGAACCCAGTTGGCGGTATTCATGTCATGGGTCCGACGTCGGTCATCCCCCGTATTCTTACGAAGCTCCAGAAACTCCTCAATATCTAGGTGCCATGTCTCTAGGTAGGAACAAACGGCCCCCTTACGTTTGCCTCCTTGATTGACCGCCACAGCGGTATCCGATACCACCTTAAGAAAGGGGACCACCCCCTGAGACTTGCCATTGGTGCCCTTGATATGAGACCCCATCGCTCTGACTGCAGTCCAGTCATTGCCCAACCCACCAGCGTACTTGGCAAGCAATGCATTCTCTTTGATCGCTTCATAAATACCATCTAGATTATCCGACACCGTGGTCAGATAACACGACGATAACTGAGAACGGCACGTACCCGAATTAAACAAGGTCGGCGTAGAACTCATAAAATCAAAATTGGACAGAACATGATAGAACTCAATCGCACGAGACTCGCGGTCCACCTCATTCAGAGAAAGCCCCATCGCTACCCGCATAAAAAATGCCTGTGGCAATTCAATCCTCTGGTCCTGTACATGTAAGAAGTAGCGATCATACAAAGTCTGTAACCCAAGGTAGCCGAACTTTAAATCTCGACTAGCATCTAGCACCTTCGCCAATCGGGGCAGATCGAACTGAGCCATCCTCCCATCCAACAGCTCAGCATCGATACCCCTCTTGATGAATTCGGGGAAGTATCCTGCATATCGGGACACCATCTCTTCCTGTATGACCTCCTCACCCAGAACCTCGAACCGGATGGTATGCAACAATAGTCGCGCGGTCACATAGCTATAGGCGGGCTCCTTCTCGATCAGCGCTCTTGCAGAGAGGATGACCGACTTCCTCACCTCCTCCGCAGGCACCCCGTCGTACAGATCCTTGAGTGTGGCCTTGAGTATCAGCGTGGCGCTGACTGTCTCATTCAGACCCGCGCAAGAAGATTCGATCAGTGCCAACAGACGATTTGTATCAAGGGGAACCCTACTTCCGCCCTCCATCACATGCAAGATACTGGCAGGCGCCTCTGCCGCAATTGCAGCCTTCTGCCTCGCTCTCTCACGCGTCCTCTCCTCTCGGTAGAGAACATAGGACCTCGCCACATCATGATCGCCCGATCTCATCAGAGCGAGCTCCACCTGATCCTGGATATCCTCTATATGAAAGGTCCCGCCATCTGGCTGGTGTCGTATCAGCGCACTGACCACGTTATTGGTCAGCTGACCCACCACCTCCCTCACCCGAGTTGATACCGCACCCTGACCACCATTCACAGCGATAAAGGCCTTGGTCATAGCGATGGAGATCTTGCTCGGCTCGAAAGAAACAACCGAGCCATTGCGGCGAATTATCTTGTACTGAGAGTAACGCGAATCTTGGGCGAGAGTGGCCGGAGAAAGATCGTAACTGGGCGCTGGCACTGGATCGGTATTGTCTGTTGCGAGCTGCATATCGAACTCTCCTTATCTATTCTATTTCTATTACGACTCTAAACGGGAGACACCTCCCCTCTTGTCATATCAGGCCAGATCTTCGGTAAGCCAATCAACTACTACATCTAGTAGTCGGTTAAATCATCTTCACCTATTCATGGTATAGCATATGGATGCGTAGTCTTGTGCAAATGGGGAAATAATGCAAGTGTTTTTTGCGAATATCACTCAGTCGAAAAGTATAAATTCAGATACACCGAATCATGCCCTCCGATACATCTCATCAGATCTCTCGAGAACGCCTTAAATTATCGTGAGACACCGATCAATGCACCCCGTTGAAAAAGATCCCTCATCAACACCAGCCCCCCCTCAATCACAACCTCTGGGTCGGGATGCTGACTCTCTTCAGAGACGATCTCAAGAGCCCTCCTGCCGGTGTTCTCCCCAGCCTCAAACAGACCGAGCAGTCTTGTGGTGAAGGCATTCACCTCCATGAATTGAACTTGATCACTTGCACCGCGAAATACCAGCAGGTAGGTCTCTGTCGGCACCACCCTAACCCCTGGGCCGATGCGATGTACAGGCCAGTGATACTGCAGACGTGAAAGAACTGGGTTTAGGACCGGACGCCCCTTGAGTAGATCCCCCTCTCGGTCGACCTGATCCCAGTCCGGTTCAGAGTTTGAAATTGAGAGCGCCAACTCGACCCACTCATAATGAGCGAGCTCGATCATGTATGCGGGGTCACTCTTAGAGGGGGTCCACTCGTCCTTCAGGAAATGGATGAACTCATCCGGTATCTGACGAAAGAAGGGTGACTGACAGTGATGATTGGCGAGGAAGGCCCTCACCAATCTCGTCCAACGGCGTATCCCTAACACCCCCCTTAATACGGGGAAGCAGGTCAGCAGGAAGCTCTCGATATTCTTGTAGACCAGTCCCTGGTATATCCGCATCCGCCTCTCCTCGATCCCGCTCGGACAGGGGTACTCCTTAGGGTCTCTGAGGTGAGCTGTGAATGCATACTGAAACCGCTGAAATTCAAGAGGTGCCGACATCTCTGACCTGGCCGTATCTCGCCTGATTTTGGGCGATACGTTTAACCTCAACCATCAATTGATCCAGTGACGGAATATTAAAGTCCCTCTCCAACAATGTCGGCGACACCCCATGGATACGGTAGGACTCATCCAGCAATGACCATACCGGCTCAATCACATCCTCACCATGGGTGTCGATCACCAGATCCTCATCCTCCTGATAATGTCCTGCCATGTGTCGGTAGACAATCCGCTCCGTCGGCATGGAACGAATAAACTCAATCGGGTCGTAACTGTGATTGATGCTATTGACGTACACGTTATTCACATCGAGATGCAAATCGCAATCCGCTTCAGTGAGAACGGACTGGATAAACTGGATCTCACTCATCTCGGTCATGGGTGCCTGCAAATAAAAAGAGGCATTCTCTATTGCGATACGACGCTGCAGAATATCTTGAGTGATCCGTATCCGTGAGGAGACATACCTCACCGCCTCTTCAGTGAAGGGGATCGGTAACAAGTCGTACAGATGCCCATCATCAGAACAGTAGGATAAGTGCTCGGTGTAGAGCAGTACTTGATGCTGATCGAGGAACTGCTTGATCTTATAAAGCAGTTCCTCATCTAGGGGGGATGGACTGCCGATTGAGAGCGACAGTCCGTGACAGACAAAGGGGTAGCGCTCGGTGAATCTTCGTAGGTCACGACCCAACGACCCACCGATATCGATCCAGTTCTCGGGTGCAATCTCAAAGAAGTCGATCCCATCCGGAACATGCTCCTTCAGCGAGGGGATCATCTCTCGCCGAAATCCCAGACCCGCACCGGCAAGTGTTAGTCGGCTCATGGCTCTTGCGCGCGACTATCTACTCATGCTCGAACACTCACCCTCACGATACCCCGCAACCGCCGCCTCTCATTTATTTCTTCTTGGCGATCTCGCCCTTGCCCAGCTCAGTCTTTTCAATGAATCCGTCCTTGTTAGAATCCATATGCTCGAACATGACATCGTGATGCTTGCTCCACTCTTCCTTACTGACCTTGCCATCCTTATTGGTATCTGCCATGGTCACCCCGCACATCCCTTCACTGGCCTTCATGGACCCACACTTACCCTGTCCACACTTGCCCTCCCCAGCCTTCGCTTGTGCGATCATGTACCCTCTATCCAGGGACTGAGCGGTGAATGGGTTATCAGCGGCGGAGGCGATCGGTGCTACTCCCAAAGTGGCCGCAAAGGCAGACCCAACAGCAATTGAAATAATCGATTTTTTGTAGGGCATGATGATCTCCTATGTGTATGAAAGAATTCTAAGTCACAGTCCACCGGGAAATCCGGCGTAAATCGTGTTACAGATAATTCACGAACCGCCCCTCTCAAGATGGGGATGATGGTCATGTTAGATCGGGTCTGGGTTCATGACAACCCCTGCCAAAAAGGATATCACAACTCCTGTCGGGAGGACTCCTAATCGATGAGCAACGGGACTGCCCGGCTGAAGATACTCATGTGATACAGAGGAGTCTCATTGCAACGATCAATCACGGCCCAGTCTGAGTCAATGTGCGCTTGGCTGCAATTGCACGAGCCGCTCTTGATCCTGAGGGCCTTCCCAAAAAGTTGCAGATGAAATTACCAGCAGAGATCAGTCTATCCATATCCACACCCGTCTCAATCCCCATTCCATTTAGCATATAGAGCAGGTCCTCACTTGCCACATTGCCGGATGCACCGGGTGCGTACGGGCACCCTCCCAGACCCGAGACCGAAGAGTCGAGAACGCTGACCCCGCACTCTAGCGCAGCATAAGCATTAGCAAGTGATTGGCCATAGGTATCATGGAAGTGTCCTGCAAGACTCTCCATGGGAACCCTCCCCGCCACCGCCTCGATCAGGCTCCGGGTCTTACCCGGTGTGCCGGTTCCGATCGTGTCTCCCAAAGAGATCTCATAGCATCCCATACGTATCAACTCTGCCGCGATATCCGCCACTCGACTGGGCTCTACCGTCCCCTCGTATGGACAGCCAAGTACACAGGAGATATATCCTCGAACTCGTACCCCGCGCCCCTTTGCGGCAGTACATACCTCGTCAAAACGTGCCAACCCCTGTTCAATGGAGCAGTTAGTATTCTTTCGAGAGAATGTTTCGCTGGCACTCGAAAATACGGCGATCTCGCTCACCCCAGCGGCGAATGCCGCTGTAAGTCCCTGCATGTTAGGAACCAGTGCGGAGTAACTTACCCCGGGAAGCTTGTGTATGCCCATCATGACTGCAGAATGATCCGCCATTTGTGGGACCCACTTTGGTGACACAAATGCAGCCGACTCCACCACAGACAGGCCTGCCTGGGCCAGCCTCTCAATCAGCTCGATCTTGACTGGGGTCGGCACATTAACGGACTCATTCTGTAGACCGTCGCGCGGTCCGACCTCAACGATCTTTACATACTCCGGAAGACCCATACCCTCATTCCTATTTTTACCGTGGACATTATTTCAACGTGCAACCATTGCCGTCATCATCTGCCAGATTAGGATGATTCATCCCTCCTCAACAAATCGCATGCCAGTATATAATGTCTCCTTTCATAAATTCAAAGTCCGTCTGGATATGGCTCATAACTACCGCGATGAATGACACAAAAGTAGACTCTGGAATATCGACGATCGATGCCTGCACTCAGCATGGCGAAGAGGTACTGGCCGCCCAGCAACTCCTGATCAAGGAGAAGGGGTACGATTTTGCGCCTGAGTTTAAGCAGATGACGACCCATCTCTATCTAGTCGGAGTGATGTGGCGTCATGGAGAGAGTCTCGATCTATCGGCCGATGCCCGTGAACATGCCTTTGAAGCATTGGCCTCTCTGCTGGTTAACCGAGGGATGAGGAAGAAGGAGGCCGAGAAACGGATTACCTTCCTTCGCGGCATGTCCCGTCTTGAAGATGGTAGCGACACACTCGCCATCACTGTCGGCTATCAGGCCTCTCCCGGTGACCCCGCCCTGATCACCGTCTTTGATGAGTACCTCGATGAGGTGAGGGTCTCGGGTGCCCTCTGGCGGCTCTATGACCGCGGCAAAAAGACCATGTTCATCGGTGGTGGAGCGGCCGCCTTTGTCGCGATCTGGTTTGTAACGATCTTCATCCCCGACAGCAGCGCGATCTCGATCCTTGCCGTGGGCGTGATCGCCGCCGGTTTGGTCGTCATCCCGACTTTCCTGATTGGCCTATTGTTCTATCGGAAGAAGATCAAGAAGGCCGACCCGAAAACGGCTCCCTAGCCACGGGTAACATCAGGGGATAGCTTTCCCCGTATTCATACGCAACGATATGGCCGGTTCAAACACATAATGAGTGCCAAGATCATCGACGGCAATGCGCTTGCTCGCGAGATACGCTCAGAGTGGAAGTCACATGCTGACCTCTTGATCGAACGGGGTATGCAACCTGGACTTGCGGTGATCATTGTCGGCAGCAACCCCGCCTCCAGCATCTATGTACGCAACAAGGCACGGGCCTGCGATGAGGTTGGCATCTATTCTGAAGTTCATTCATTTCTAGAGAGTGCGAGCCAGGACGAGGTGATTGCCCGTATCCGGGAATTGAATATAGATGCCCGCATTCACGGCATCCTGGTGCAATTGCCGTTACCAAATCATTTCGAGAGCAGCAAGGTCATCTCGGTCATCTCTGTTGAGAAGGATGTGGACGGTTTTCATCTCTGCAATGTGGGCGCACTGGTCACCGGCAACACCGTCTTCCCGCCCTGCACACCCTTTGGCGTGATAAAAATGCTAGAAAAAAAC
>JBAWVG010000057.1:0-8376 GCA_037147395.1 Nitrosomonadaceae bacterium
ATAGGTGTAACCGTTGACTGTAATCAGTGTATTCAGGCCCGCTGCCAGGGCAGCCTTCAACCCATTTTCAGAATCTTCCAATGCGAGACAATGCTGAGCCGATAATCCAAGTTGTTCCAGCACCCACAGATAAATATCTGGTGCAGGCTTTTTCCCGGGAACGATATCACCCGCACCAATGACTTCAAACCAGCTCGGAGAATCTTCCCCCAGAGTAGATTTTAAGAGTGCCGTCACATTCTCTGGAGAGGTAGTGGTCGCAATCGCCATCTTTATGTCTGTTGCGCGTAACTCATGAATCAGACGGGCAACACCCGGGCGCAGCGGAATCCGACCGCATTCAAGCAATGCGATAAAATGCTTGGTCTTGGTTTGGTGTAAAGCAGCAATCCAGCCATCGAGCCCACTCTTGCTTAACTCCTCTGGAGCATATCTCTCGATGTAATGACGAATGCGTTCCTTCCCACCCGTAATCGTTAACAATTCCCCATAGAGCTCTACACCCCAATTCCAATCAAGGCCAGACTCTTCGAATGCTGCATTGAAGGCGAGTCGGTGACCATCCCGCTCTGTATCTGCCAAGGTCCCGTCCACATCAAACAATACCGCATGCAATTGATTATTATCTATTTTCATTTGAATTCAAACTTATCGATGGGTCTATAGCTTGCACGCTGCAAACGGTCTGCAATTGCTAACCATGCTGGATTATCCGGCGGCGCCTCCACCAGTATCCGATCAAACTTTTCCTGATCGAAACGACGCAGGGTTGCATACAACTCCCTACCGTAGCCTGTCGCCTCATGCGGCATAGAAAAATAAAGGATGTTATTATTTTCTGGAATGCTCGCTCCCATTTCGGACCATCCCAGCACCACCGTCCTCAGTCCCTCTACTTCCAGTTCACGAACACGCCGCCACAGCGTCTCGGTTTTCCACATCTCGAGCGGCGTTAGCGGGGCATAATGGGAGGACAGTGAGCCTGATACACGTACGGTAGAATTATTTACTCGCGGGAAAACCACTTCTCCATGCAGCACCTCTTCCAGCGCTACAAGTGAAATGCCCCCGGGTCGCAGAATCGTAGCAGTATTACCACTGAAACCAACTATCGTACTCTCTAGGCCAACCTTGCAGGGGCCTCCATCCAGAATCATATCTATAGCACCCCCTAGCTCTTCACGAACATGTGCTGCTGTGGTCGGGCTCACCCGCCCGAAGCGATTAGCCGAGGGTGCGGCTAGCGCTTTTTCAGACCCCAACTCATTCAAGAGGGCAAGGGCAATAGGATGATCTGGTATCCGTAATCCCACCAGATCTTGTCCGCCCGTCACGTCCCGTGGGACATGGCAGCTACGTGGCAGTATCAAGGTCAGCGGCCCCGGCCAGAAACATTCAGCTAACTTCCAAGCCGCATCTGGTATCTCCTGTGACCAATACTGCAGCCGCGAGATATCCGCGAAATGCACAATCAGAGGGTGATTAAGTGGCCGCTCCTTGATTTCAAATATGCGCCTCACTGCAGATGGATTGGAAATATCCGCACCTAGACCGTAGACGGTCTCTGTTGGAAAGGCGACGATCTCCCCTGCTTGCAATCTCGCTGCAGCAGCAGCAACATTTCTGCCAAATACTTCTGACGTCATTGCAAAATCTTCCACATACTTAATCGGTGTTTATGATTTACTATTTTCAGATCGAGTATCTTCCCAGCCATAGCCCATTAGACCCTGCAAATAACGTACTACATAATAGCTTGCCCAGCTCATTCCACGGAAGACCCAAAACTGCCTTTTCCAATTCTCACTCATCACTCGTAACGAGCCCTCAACCATGGCCGATTCCAAACTTGAGCGTAACTCATCGGCGAATGCTGCATCCTCCACCACGACATTGGCCTCGCGTGCTAATAGCAGACTAAAGAGGTCAATATTGGAGGAGCCGACGGTAGCCCAATGCCGGTCTATCACCGCGACCTTGGCGTGCAAATAGCTCTTGTGATACTCGTAAATTTCGATGCCAGCCTCGAGCAGGCTACCGTACAGTGCATGCGTAGCGTAGTACGGTAGCCAGTGATCGACTCTGCCCTGTAACAGCAGCACCACACGTACCCCGCGTCGGGAGGCATCACTCAGGGCACAACGAAAATTGGCACCCGGCAGAAAATAGGCACTGGCAATAATAATTTCGCTCACTGCACTCGAGATGGCACTCAGATAGGCTCGTTCAATATCATGCCGGTGCCGAAAGTTATCACGTATAACGAAAGCCGCCTGTTGACTACCACAGACCTCTTCAGAAGGGTGCAAGACCGGAGAGTCTATAAGCCTATGATTAAATTGCGCCCATGCCACCAACATCCACAAATGCCTGACCTCTGGATAGATATCTGCCAACAGCGGACCCTGAATCGAGACCGCATAATCGAAACGTGGCGGCAACGGCTCAGGATTATGCAGGTCATCAATGACGTTAATACCGCCGATAAAGGCGATACTTGCATCCACTACCGCTAGCTTACGATGCATTCGTCGCAAGCGATTACGGCGCAGACTAAATGTTGAAATTTTCCGCCGGAATATGAGTACCTGCACACCGGCATTAATCATCTCCTGAATGACGCTTCGTGGCAGATCCTGCGAGCCAAATCCATCCAACAGTAGGTGGGTTGCTACACCTCTTTGTGCCGCATTTTGTAATGCTCTAGCAATGCGTATCCCTGTGAAGTCGTGCTCGAATATGTAGGTCTCAAGGTGCACCTCCTTTTGCGCCCGATTAATGGCATCTTCTAACGCCGGAAAGTATTCTGCGCCGTTACGAAGCAGCGTAATACAGTTACCACCGACAATACCGGACAAGCTCATCTGAGGACCATTCTGGCCGATAGCACTGCATGATCAGAAATTTTAGACCACGGAAGACCGTGATGTACTTCCGCATCCTCAATTTGAAAACCACGAACATAGATACGATCCAGGCGAAACATCGGTAATGCCGAGGGGTAGCTGCAAGCGGCCCTGCCCTCAGTCAATTCGAAAGCCTCGGTCAGATTAAGTCGGTCAACCAAAATGTGACTTGCTACTTCGCGCCAGTCATTGAAGTCCCCAGCGATAACTAGCGGTGACTGTGGCGGCACCAGTTGCTCGATACGGCGCTCCAGCGCCAGTAATTGGCGTTGCTGCCCACGCTTGAATAAGCCCATATGGACACAAATACAGTGCAGATTTTCCTGCCAACTGGGCACACTGATCTCGCAGTGCAACATGCCTCGACTTTCGAAGGAGTGTGCTGAAATATCCTCGTTATCCCATCGCACAATCGGATATCGGCTCAGAATTGCATTGCCATGATGACCTTCATCATAGGCTGCGTTCTTCCCGTAGGCAAAATCAGTCCATATAGAGTCCGCCAGAAATTCGTACTGCGGCCTGCTCGGCCAATCCTCAAAGTTTGCGGCGTGGCCCTTATGCTGACCTACCACTTCCTGTAAAAAAACTATATCTGCGCCGAGCGTTCGCAAACCATCTCGTAACTCGTGCACCATCATGCGTTGATTGAAATGCGAGAATCCCTTATGAATATTGTAAGTGGCGATATGCAGCTTGTTGGGCATATGATCAGCGGTAGAATAAGATGGAGCAGTGACGAGGGAATCCCTAGGAAACCTCCAGCATCCGTTCCAATGCAAGCCTCGCCAGTTTTGCCTCAGTCTGAGGCACCTTGATTCGGTTAACCACCCTTCCTGCTAGCAGATTCTCCAATACCCACGCTAGATGCTGTGGATCGATACGAGCCATGGTAGAGCACATGCATATCGTTGATGCCATGAACTGCACTATCTTCCCCTGCAGCTTGAATTCCTCGGCGATTCGATTGACCAGATTCAGCTCAGTCCCAACTAACCAGTGGGTCCCCTCTTTTGCTGTGCGGATGGTATTAATAATGAAGTCGGTTGAGCCAACATAATCGGAGTTTTTACATACCTCAAAACTGCATTCTGGATGTGAAATCACCAGACCATCCGGATGCTGATTACGAAATCTCAGAATGTGTTGCGGTTGGAACATCTGATGTACCGAGCAGTGCCCCTTCCACAGCAAGATCTTGGCCTTTCTGATCTGATCCGGAGTGAGCCCACCCAACGGCTCGTCAAAATCCCATACCGGCATCTCGTCTATTGGAATTCCTAGCTGATGACCACTCCATCGCCCCAGATGCTGGTCAGGGAAAAACAATACTTTCTCACGCCGCGAAAAAGACCATTGCAGAATTTTGACGGCGTTACTAGACGTACACACAATACCGCCATGCTCACCGCAGAATGCTTTTAAATCGGCAGCGGAATTGATATAGGTCGCGGGGGTAACAGTTTGGTCTGGATTGATTACTTCCTGCAATTCACGCCAAGCCCTCTCCACCTTTGAGAGGTTAGCCATATCGGCCATCGAACAACCAGCGGCAAGATCTGGCAGGATGGCGGTCTGCTCTGGTTTAGAAAGGACATCGGCTACCTCTGCCATGAAATGCACGCCGCAAAACACCAGATACTCAGCGTCGGTCCCCGCGGCTAGACGCGACAACTGCAATGAGTCACCCGTGAGATCAGCATGCTTATAGACATCCGCACGCTGGTAATGGTGCGCGAGGATCACCGCACGCTTTCCTAATGCAGTCTTAGCCGCATCAATACGCCGCTCACAGTCATCGTCCTGCAACGTATCAAACTGATCAAATGCAATAGCTTCTGCCTGCATGCTCACCCCATCAGTTAATCAAAAAAACATACTGAAATTTTAGAATAAGAGCACCAAATACAATTTTATTCAAAGAGACTCTATCACCAATGGCGGGAGGGGAGTTCGCGTATCGCAGTCGCGTTACTCGCCGAAAAAACCTTCTCTGCCGCTTCTTGCCAAGGGAGCCAGACAAAATTTAAATGCTCACGCACAGCCACCGTAACTGGAATGAGTCCCGGCAATAAAAGACCAAATACATGCTCGGTATTGTACGTTTCCCCCGGCGGGTACCGCCAACGCCACTCCTGGTAAATTTCAAATTGACTCTGCATGTTCCAGTCAGACAGTGGGTAGTGAGTCGCGTCCAATCCGGTCTCTTCAGCCACTTCGCGTGCCGCCGTTTGCATCAGGGTTTCACCTTGGTCCTGGCTCCCGGTAACGGATTGCCAGTATCCGGGATGATCGGCCCGCTCCAATAATAGAACTTGCAGATCAGGTGTGTGAATCACAACCAGGACAGAAATAGGAGTTTTATATGTAATGTTCAAAGGTTCAGAGACGCAGAAGATGCAAAGATGAAGATTGTATCTCCACTCCATCCGCTACCCAAGGTCTGAGTAAGCCCCCCATTCGCTCTAAGCTTAGCAAAGAACTAGAATGTGCAGATTAAGACGCAAGTCATTAGATCCGCTTATGAGTCTATAAGTCGGTCACGAGCAGACACAATCAACTTGTGACCTAGACTAGAGGCTGTCACAGCCCTTCTGCATTCTTAGGCACTTAAGCATCCACATGCCGCAGCCGGATATGCAATTCCCGTAGCTGCTTCTCATCTACCGCACTCGGCGCATGGGTCAGCAGGCACTGGGCACGCTGAGTTTTGGGAAAGGCAATCACATCGCGGATCGATTCGGCACCGGTCATCATCGTGACAACGCGATCGAGACCAAAGGCAATACCTCCATGGGGAGGCGCGCCGTATTGCAGCGCTTCAAGTAAGAAACCGAATTTCTCTTGGGCCTCTTCGGCATCGATGTTCAACGCGCGAAAAACTTTTGATTGCACCTCCTGACGATGAATACGAACCGAACCACCCCCGATTTCAGAGCCATTCAGCACCATATCGTATGCTTTAGAGAGCGCTTTTCCAGGTTCACTCCCCAATAAATCTTCATGACCGTCCGCCGGCGCCGTGAAAGGATGGTGCAACGCCTGCCAACGGCTTTCATCCTCGTTCCACTCGAACATCGGGAAATCTACCACCCAGACGGGCTTCCAGCCGGGTTCACTGAGTCCCCGATCATGCCCAACCTTGGCCCGTAGCGCGCCCAATGCCTCATTGACTACCTTGGCCTTATCCGCACCAAAGAATATAAGATCACCATTCTTGGCGCAGGTACGTTCTAGGATGGTCGTTACTACTGTCTCTGGCAAGAATTTCAGGATTGGAGACTGTAGACCTTCCGAGCCTTTTTCTAGGGCATTAACCTTGATATAGGCCAACCCCTTGGCACCGTAAATAGAGACAAAACTAGTGTAATCATCTATTTCCTTGCGCGACAAACCACCACCGCCCGGCACGCATAATGCTGCCACGCGTCCACCTGACTTTTGCGCAGCCTCGCGAAACACTTTGAAATCTACCGCCTGCATCACGTCGGTAAGTTCGGTCAATTCCAGTGACACACGTAAGTCCGGTTTGTCGGAGCCATAACGCAACATAGCCTCGGCATGGGTCAAGCGCGGGAATGGGTTCGGTAAGTCAATCTTCATTACGCTACCGAACAAGCCACGAATCATTTCCTCCATCAACGCCATGATTTCATCTTCGCCAAGAAAAGATGTCTCGATATCAATCTGTGTGAATTCAGGTTGGCGATCAGCGCGCAGGTCTTCATCACGAAAGCATTTAGTGATTTGATAATAGCGGTCAAACCCTGCCACCATTAATAATTGCTTAAACAACTGAGGAGACTGCGGGAGCGCAAAAAAATGTTTGGCATTGACGCGCGATGGCACCAGATAATCACGCGCGCCCTCTGGGGTCGACTTGGTCAACATCGGCGTTTCTATATCAATAAAGCCATGCTGGTCGAGGAATATGCGAACCGCCATCGCCACCTTGTAGCGTAATCGCAAGTTTGCCTGCATCTGCGGTCTACGCAGATCAAGATACCGATGCTCCAACCGGACCGACTCACTCAAGTGCTCATCATCCATCATGAACGGTGGCGTCAGAGAGGCATTAAGAATTTCAATCGACTGAATCAATACTTCGACTTCACCGCTGACAAGATGTGGGTTGACGGTTCCTTCGGGTCGGGGCCGCACCTTACCAACAATTTTTAGTACAAATTCATTACGGATTTTTTCCGCACTCGCAAATGTGACTGCATTATCAGGATCGCATACCACCTGTACCAGACCCTCGCGGTCGCGCAAATCAATAAAAATCACTCCGCCGTGATCTCGGCGCCGATGGACCCATCCATAGAGAGTGACGGTCTGACTCAGGTATTGAGTATTAATGAAACCGCAGTAATTCGTGCGCATGGTGTATTGTCAGAAATGATTGGTAAATAAGGGGGTCGGAATTAAGCTCTTAGCATAACCGTGCACTCATTCCGAGGCGCTGCTCAGTTATTGTCCTGGATTTTTTCTACCGTTACCGCTGTCGGGCGATACGACGCCCATGGAAATAATGTACTTCAGCGCCGCATCCACGCTCATGTCCAGTTCAATCACATCGCTTTTTGGCATCATCAAAAAAAACCCAGAAGTCGGGTTTGGCGTAGTGGGCACGTAGACACTTACATACTCGCCCTTTAAATGGTTAGCTACATCACCCCCGGGTTGCCCGGTCATGAATGCGATAGTCCACGACCCTTGTCGTGGGTACTGCACCAGCAATGCCTTGCGAAAAGCCTCACCCTGGCTGGAAAACAACGTGTCACTTACCTGCTTCACACCATAATAGATGGACTTCACAACCGGAATGCGCCACAGAACTCCTTCCCAGAATATTAACAACCGCTGGCCAATGATATTGGTTGTCAATAAACCGGAGACAAATACCACTAGCAAGGTGAGTAGCGTACCTACGCCGGGGATATGTACCCCAAATAGAGCTTCAGGCTGAATCCTATTGGGCAATAGGAGCAAGGACTGATCCATCGTACCAATCAGAAATTTGAGTACCCATACGGTAATGCCTAGGGGGACCCAGATCAGTAGTCCGGTGATGAAATAGCCCTTCATATCAAATGATAGCGTTGCCTGACGTTCATTGATTGGCGCTCACTGGGCTTGTTTCTTTGGTGACAGTAGTCGTGGCATCAGGCGCAGGGGTGGATGCGGCAGTGGGTGCTGAAGTAGACTCACCACTCGCTGCCGTCACCTTATCCGATTTCGGTTTTACGGAATTCTTAAAGTCGGTGGCATACCAACCACTACCTTTCAACTGAAAACCTGCCGCGGAGATAAGCTTAATATAGCTATCGCTGCCACATGCGGGACAAACAGCAATAGATGCATCGCTTAACTTTTGCAGATGCTCATTTTCAGAGCCGCAAGAGCTACAACGATATTCATAAATTGGCATGACAATCTCCAGCGATACTTTCTAGTTAAGATTAGGATT
>JBAWVG010000058.1:0-8368 GCA_037147395.1 Nitrosomonadaceae bacterium
GCCCTCTCGGGTCAGGTTCTTGTCAATGGACAGGAGGCGAGGCCTGCACCAACCGGGACCATCGGTTATGTACCTCAATTGGGGACAGTCGACTGGAACTTCCCCGTCACAGTCGAAGAGGTCATTATGATGGGCCTCTACGCCAATAAACGAATCTTCCCTTGGCCAAGTAAGAAAGAGCGTGAGATTGTTCATGATCTGGCGGACCGTCTGGGTATTTATTCATGCTTACATGACCACATATCGAATACATCCGGTGGTCAAAGGCAACGTGCCTTCCTTGCGAGAGCGCTCGTCAATAATCCAGCACTCTTGATACTGGATGAGCCAACTTCGGGCGTTGATATTAAGACCCAGCATCAGATACTGCACCTTCTTGCAGATATCAATACTCAGGGAGTGACCATTGTATTGACAACACACGACCTGAACGCGGTCGCGTCACATCTCCCCTGGATCATCTGCTTCAATAATGGTCTGATCGCTCAGGGACATCCGCGAGATATCTTTACGAATGACATTCTCGATAAGACATACGGAGGGGATATCGTGATCGTTAAGCATGACGATCACTTCCTGATCACCAATAACTCTCCCTTATACCCAGCAACCCAGAACTAATGATCGACTTTCTTCTCGAGCCGTTGGGTTATGAGTTTTTTCGACATGGCCTGTTAGCTGCTCTGATGGTAGGGGTCTCATGTGGATTAATTGGAACATATGTCATTCTTCGCGGAATGAGCTACGTCGGTCATGGGCTCTCTCATGCAGCCTTCGGCGGTGCGGTAGTGGGATTTACATTTAATCTTAACTTCTATGCAGGTGCTGGTGCGATGGGTCTGCTTTCAGCGCTGCTGATCAATCGGGTCACGAGAAGTGGCAGAATTAAGTTGGATGCTGCTATCGGGATTGTAACGACTGCCATGTTTGCTCTGGGTATTGTCATTATCAGTCAGGGGACAAGCTTCAACCAGAGTTTTGAGGCTGCTTTATTTGGGAATATATTGGGGATCGGAGAGGATGATTTGTTAATCATCTCTCTCGTCACAATCGCGACACTGACAATCATTTTTCTCTTGTACCGTCCATTGCTTTTTTCTACTTTCGATAATGAGGCGGCCAAGGTATTCGGTATAAAGACTGATGTAATGCAATTGGTCTTCTCAGTTCTTCTTACCCTTGCAATCATCGCCTCCATGAATATCGTGGGCGTCACGATGATCGCGGCAGCACTCATCACACCGGCAGCTACAGCTCGTCTCATGACTGACAGTTTTGGACGGATGTTGATCTACTCGTTGACGATCGGAGCTGTTTCAGGCGTTGTAGGCATTTACCTGAGTTACATTTTTAATACCGCATCAGGGGCGACCATTGTTTTATTTGGCGCACTGCTGTTTTGCTTGACATGGTTTGTTAAGTCCATTCAAGAGGGGCCACTGATGCGTCAGCGGCGCTCAGGTAAGAGCGACTTAATCTCGACGAAGTAGTGCACTTAGATCTGCTCTTGGTTTTGCAGCAAAGCTGCCAAATCACTCGTTCGGAGAGTTGTCATTTGTCCTTGATGATGCGAAGTAGATGATTTGCGGTCTCATGATAGGGATGATTTTTTGACTGGATGTGAGGTGGAGCGCCATCCATACAGCCCATTAGTGAGTTTGGGAGGGGCGCTGAATGCAAACATTTTAGGCTGTATATTTTTAAATGACGCTAGTGCATCCCAGTAGCGCTATTTAATCAGTTTTTTAAGCTAGAAATGCCGTAATTTTTATCATTATTCCTCAAATAGTCTTCGGTTGAAGATGCCCGTCCCGTAACGGTTATAGCCTAAGTGGCCGAACCGTGTGAACAATTTCCCTGTCGTAATACAAGTTATTTTTAAATGGGGGATAGAAAACGAGACTTTTGCTGAGAGATGAGGAATTATGTCAGGGTGTAATGAAAGTGTAATTTTTAAATAGCAAGTTTTATTCATTAGTCACAAGAAGTTTTTAAGGGAGGTAATAAATTGAACAACGATCATTCAATACAGATTCAAGAAAGTTCAGTAACAAATGAACGTAGCAAGCAGGCTAGGTCTTTCTCAATCAGAGGGTTCCTACTTGCATTGGCGGCTGTATTTTTTGTGCAGCTATCACCGTTAGCGAGCGCGTTGGATGTTAAGGTTCCAACCGGACCTAAAATACAAATTGATGAGAACAGATGGGTCAGTCTCGGATTTGGGTATCGTGGATCGGGCAATTGGAATAATCTCGATGCTGGTAATGGCAGTGCACCTACAACCTACAGCACCGACAATGCTCGGCTTTATTTGAATGGTCAGGTTCATAAGTACCTTAAATTCGAAGTCAATACCGAGTGCTTCTCATGTAATGGTCCTCACGTTCTGTACAGCGTACTGGATGCGATCGGTAAGGTTGAAGTCAACCGATACCTGAACTTCTGGGGCGGACGGATGTTGGTTCCAACAGAACGGGGAGAGTTGAGTGGTCCATTCTTCCAGGCAACTCATGATGCATTCAGAACACCATTCTTTCCGCAAGATCAAAGTAGTCATGCCGGTTTTGGTGGTGCAGGTCGGTATGGTCGTGATGACGGTGGTACCTTCTTCGGTAATGCAGAGCCAGGATTCATTAAGGGAACGTTAGGCTACGCCGGTGGTATCTACCGTGGAGCTAGCTTGAATAGCGCCACCGCTGGACCTGAAGGCCCCTCCATCGCAGGTCGTATCACATACAACTTCTGGAATCCAGAAAAGAACCCTGGTTACTACACCAGCAGCACCTACTTCGGTAAGGCTGGCGATATTCTGGCGGTAGCGGTTGGTTCTAATTATCAGCACAACGGCGCAGGTTCAACGAATGTACGCAGCGATTTTCTAGGTGCTGTGGCCGACGTCTTGATGGAAAAGGTATTGCCACACAATCTGGGCGTTCTGACAGTGAATGGTGAATACAAGCGCTTCTATGCGGGCTATAACAAGGTGAATGCAGTAAATGATGTAACCGCGAATCCACAGATCGGTAGTGGTGGTTGCAATACCTGCGTATTTGACGGGCAATCCTGGTCAGTAACGGGTCTTCATCTCCTGCCAACCAAGATCGGCATTGGTCAATTCCAACCCTACGGCCGCTACACCAGCATTCAGCCAAATGGCAGTAAGAACCGTACTGAAGTTGAGGCCGGTGCGAACTACATCATTGATGGATTCAATGCCCGTATCTCTGCATTCTGGCGTCGTGGTGATATCTCTACCAACTTTGCTAATTACGCACCTGGTGCAAATGGCACAGTACAAAACGAGTTCAGATTGGCATTCCAGATACAGATGTAAAGGTTGAGATGCGTGATCACGTTCTTGAGTATCAGGATCATTTAATTCAAGAACGTGAGAACGAATCTAATCAAAACCACATAATTTAACGAGTTAATACAAAAATGAAACAGGCAACCCATATGAAAGATTCTGGCGTGGCGCAGTCTAAGGTGACCCAGGATCATCATATTCCCCCTCTACAGCCCGTAACATCGGCGGGGGTAGCAGTGCCGCCGGTTAAGGTGCCGCTAGAGGCGCGTCTTCTGATGAAGTTTGGTGAGGATCAGGGTGCGACCAGGTTGTTTGAACGTGAGAACTATGGCCCTTTAATCATCCAGAAACCCCTCTACCAAGAGGGCCCTGAGGTATGTCAAGTGGTTATGGTGCACCCTCCGGGTGGAGTTGTTGGAGGAGATCAGCTAGAGATTACGGCTCATGTAGGTAAATCAGCGATCGCTCAATGCACAACGCCGGGTGCTGCTAAGTGGTACAAGGCGAATGGGTATATCTCACGTCAGAAGGTAAAGCTTGAAGTTGAATCTCATGGGTCGCTTGAGTGGGTGCCGCAGGAGACAATATTTTTTAATAATGCTCATGTGGAACTCGATCATCAAGTTTCTCTCGGGAAGGATGCGACCTATTTCGGCAGCGAGATACTCTGCTTCGGTCGGACCGCATCGGGTGAGACGTTCACGAATGGTCAGATCAATTCACGTTACACCATTCGAAGCGAGAATCAGCTGATCTGGCACGAACAGTTCAGGGTGCTGGGACAAGGTCCCGCCATGAAGAGTCCTTTGGGCCTTGATGGCAATACTGTCTTTGCAACGCTGATTGCTGTTGGAAAGGTTGTACCGGCCTCATTGATCAGCGATATGCGGGAGACCGCGGGCTCGATTACTGAGGGTGTGGGCTTAGTGGGTGTTACTCAATTGAAGTCAGTCGTAGTTGCCCGCTATCTAGGTAATTCAAGTGAAGTGGCTCGGAGAGTGATACTGGGTATGTGGGGTTTACTCCGTCCAGCGATGATAAATCGTGAGGCGATGGTGCCCCGGATGTGGAATACATGATGTCACCCTTGGGTGGCATTTTTGTTGTTAAGTAGAAAGAGGTACGTGGGTTTTTTAAGTGTCAGCAATTAGTTAAGTATCAAACAGTTATTTTTTCTAACAAAGGAGAAAGTTATGGATCTTACACCAAGAGAAAAGGACAAGCTTCAGATCTTCACAGCCGGTCTAATCGCTGAAAGACGTAAGGCACGCGGGCTGAAACTGAACTATCCGGAAGCAATTGCATTAATCACTGCTGCAATGTTGGAAGGTGCGCGTGATGGACGTACTGTAGCTGAACTGATGTCAGCAGGAAGAAAGGTTCTGAAGCGTTCCGATGTAATGGAAGGCATCCCAGAAATGATTCCTGATATTCAGATCGAGGCGACATTTCCAGATGGCAGCAAGCTGGTAACCGTTCACAACCCAATAGTCTAAACAGCTTAAAGACGAGGAGATCAATATGGCTAATCCAATTATTCCAGGCGAAATGTTTGTTCAGCCTGGTGAAATCGAAATCAATGTTGGTCGCAAGACCAAGAACGTGGCAGTTTCTAATGGGGGTGATCGTCCGGTGCAAGTCGGTTCACACTTTCATTTCTATGAGGCAAATTCCGCATTGAAGTTCGATCGTGAAAGTGCATACGGTACACGTTTGAACATCATGGCAGGTACATCGGTTCGTTTTGAGCCGGGTCAGTCACGCACTGTCGAGGTTGTTGAGTTGGCAGGGGATCGCGTTGTATACGGATTCAACCAGAAAGTGATGGGCAAACTTAAATAACGACGCATCGTCAACAATTCTTGAAGGAGAAAAAACATGACTTTTAAAATTTCCCGTCAGGCTTATGCCGAAATGATGGGGCCAACAACCGGTGATCGGCTGCGTCTTGCTGATTCCGAGCTTATTATTGAAATCGAAAAGGATTTCACTACCTACGGCGAAGAAGTTAAATTCGGTGGCGGTAAGGTAATCCGTGATGGTATGGGTCAATCTCAGCGGAATCATGCTGATGTAATGGACACCGTCATC
Source organism: Nitrosomonadaceae bacterium (assembly GCA_037147395.1). GTDB lineage: Bacteria > Pseudomonadota > Gammaproteobacteria > Burkholderiales > Nitrosomonadaceae > VFJL01. The sequence continues at coordinate 5,399 of JBAWVG010000058.1, forward strand.
ACCAATGCCGTTATTCTGGATCATTGGGGCATTGTTAAGGCTGATATCGGTATCAAGAACGGCAAGATTGCTTCCATAGGCAAAGCCGGTAACCCAGATATTCAACCTAACGTCACCATGAACATCGGTGGTGCAACTGAAATTATTGCAGGTGAAGGCTTGATCATTACTGCTGGTGGTATTGATACCCACATTCACTTTATTTCGCCACAACAAGCGGAAGATGGAATGATGAATGGTATTACGACCATGCTCGGCGGTGGAACAGGTCCAGCTGTAGGTACAGCTGCTACGACTTGCACACCAGGACCTTGGCATATCCATTCAATGCTCAGAGCATCTGACGGCATTGTGATGAATCAAGGCTTCTTTGGTAAGGGTAATGTGAGCTTGCCAGTTCCTCTGGAAGAGCAAGTCTTAGCCGGTGCTTGTGGTCTGAAGCTGCACGAAGATTGGGGTACTACCTTCGCTGCAATTGATAACTGTCTGAACGTTGCTGATAAGTATGATGTGCAAGTTGCTATTCATACCGACACCATCAACGAAGGTGGTTATCTGGAGAATTCTATCGCTGCAATGAAGGATAGAACGATCCATACCTTCCACACAGAAGGTGCTGGTGGTGGTCATGCTCCAGACATTATCGCAGTTGTCGGTCAAGATAATGTACTGCCTTCATCAACCAATCCAACCCGTCCTTACACAGTCAACACCCTGGATGAGCATCTTGACATGTTGATGGTTTGCCATCACTTGCATGCCAATATCGCTGAGGATCTGGCCTTCGCTGAGTCTCGTATCCGTAAGGAAACGATCGCTGCAGAAGATATCCTGCACGATATCGGTGCAATCTCCATGATGTCTTCTGATTCACAAGCGATGGGTCGTATCGGTGAAGTGGTTATGCGTACATGGCAGACCGCACACAAGATGAAGACTCAGCGTGGCGCGTTGAAAGAAGATACTGCTAAAAACGATAACTTCCGTGCAAAGCGTTATGTTGCCAAGTACACGATCAATCCAGCAATTACTCATGGTATTTCACATCTGCTCGGATCGGTTGAAGTTGGTAAGTATGCGGATCTGGTTCTTTGGAGACCTGCTCACTTTGGAGCTAAGCCTTCAATGATTCTGAAGGGCGGCATGATCGCTGCTTCACTGATGGGTGATCCAAATGCTTCAATCCCAACACCACAACCAGTTCACTACCGTTACATGTTTGGTGGATTTGGTGGTGGCATCAAGACATCATGTTTCACATTTGCATCACAAGCTTCGATTGATGATGGTATTGCTAACAGATTGGGATTGGATAAGAACATTATCCCAATCAAGAATACCCGTAATCTTCGCAAGAAGGACATGATTCACAATAGCGCACTCCCCAAGATGGAAGTTGACCCAGAAACATATGAAGTACGGGCCGATGGTGAGTTGCTGACCTGTGAGCCAGTGAAGACTCTGCCGATGACGCAGAAGTATTTCTTGTTCTAGACGTTGTTTGATGGTTCGGTCGACCGCATAAAAACGGTCGACCGTTCTTAGTATCACCTGTTACATGTCTGACTAGAAGTGAATGTGTACCTTCTAACCGTTTCTACATGAATTGAGTCTCATTTCAATTTAATAAATTCTTTAAGGGGCTGTAGATGCTTATCTTGAATAGCAAGGTTGATCATGCACATACAATTTATGCAAAGCTGGTATTGCCATATGAATTGCGTGAAAACTGTCGACTCCGTACAGCCCTAACATCGGGTGAAGAGGTTGGGATCTTTACAACGCGTGGAACCGTACTCCGTAATAATGACCTGCTGACAGGTGAGAGTGGCCACGTTGTACAGATTATCGCGGCTCAAGAACCGACTTACAAAGTGACGTGTGAGACCCCTCACAAGCTACTCCGTTGCGCCTTTCATCTGGGCAATCGGCATACACAAACCCAGATCGGTGATGGATTTATCCGCATCGCGCAGGACTCCGTCTTGAAGTGGATGTTAGAGGGATTAGGTGCAAAGGTGGTTGAAGAGTACGAACAATTTGAGCCTGAGTCTGGCGCCTATAGTGGTGGTGGTGAACATGACCACGGTGGCGAAACCCATAGCGATCATGGACATGGTCATGGTCATGCACATGGACCCCTGGCACCAATCCCGGTACGTCAGAAGATTCACCGTCCATCCGATAAGTCGTAATCCACAGAATGAATCAGAATAAACTTTTATCCTTATTACAGTTATCAAGCCCATCTCTACCGATCGGAGCCTATACCTATTCGCAAGGACTGGAGTCGGCCATCGATCGAGGTACCGTTAAAGATGAAGACACAGCACGTGAATGGATCATTGATTCATTAAGAATCGTCTCTGACTTTGAAGCTCCTATCCTCTTGCGATTGATGAAGGCCTATGAGGCAAGAGATGCAGAGACAGTCATTAATTGGGGAGAGTGTTTCATCGCGGCACGTGATACCTCTGAACTGCGTGCTGAAACTGTTCAGATGGGTTTCTCCCTGGGTAATCTGCTGACGGATCTTAAATTGCTTGATGAGTCTCTGCTGAAGATCCTGACTGCACAAACAGACTTGTCCTTGCCCAGTGCATTTGCGTGCGCAACGGTGGCGCTATCGATACCGCATGAAGAGGCACTCCGTGGGATGTTGTTTTCAATGATTGAGAACCAAGTACTTGTGTGCGTTAAATCGGTTCCGTTGGGGCAGAGGGCGGGACAGCATTTATTGTTCTCCCTACACGCTGCAATCGAGAATGCGGCCCTTCAGGCAGAAAGTCTCGGGGATGACGAGTTAACGAACTGGGCACCAGGGTTATCTTTATTGTCCATGCAGCATGAAGTTCAGTACAGTCGTATCTATCGTTCCTAAATCCTACTCATTTAAAGGTAAAAATATGTCTATCAAACTGAATCCGTTGCGTGTTGGAATCGGTGGTCCTGTAGGGTCTGGAAAGACCG
>JBAWVG010000059.1:0-8151 GCA_037147395.1 Nitrosomonadaceae bacterium
GGTTCAAGATAGGCCGACAGGATTTCCATCGAACTCGGGTTGAGGGAGTCCTTGTAGTCCTTACCACTCCCATCGGGGTGAGGTTCTACGAAGAGTCGGTCAAAGATCCGTACCTCAGACTTGCTGGCGTGGAGGGTTGATAGCCAATGAATATTACCCTTGACCTTGCGGGTTTCCGCGCCAGGGGTGCCGCTCTTGGTGTCCGGGTCATAGGTACAATGAATCTCCTCAATTTCACCATTATCGCCTTTCACCATCCCCACATACTTTACGATATAAGCATAACGGAGACGGACCTCCATCCCGGGTGAGAGACGGAAGTAGCCTTTGGTCGGGATCTCCATGAAGTCTTCTTGTTCGATATAGATGACCCGTGAAAGAGGGATAGGGCGGCTTCCCCATTCAGGTTTTTGGGGGTGGTTGGGTGCTAGGCACTCCTCCTCCTGACCCTCAGGGTAGTTATCGATGATCAACTTGAGAGGTCTTAAAACTGCGATACGTCTGGGTGCGATTTCATTTAAGTCCTGCCTGAGGCAATCTTCCAGTAGGCCCATATCGATCCATGAGTCGGACTTACTCACGCCGATACGGTCAGCGAAGAGGCGGATCGATTCTGGGGTGTATCCACGACGGCGCATCCCAACCAAAGTGGGCATGCGGGGGTCGTCCCACCCCTCGACCAATCTCCCCTCCACCAGTTCCATGAGCTTACGCTTACTCGTCACGGTATAAGTGAGATTCAAACGGGCAAACTCGACCTGTTGAGGGTGGCACTGGACCTGATCTTGCAACTGATCCAACACCCAATCATAGAGTGGCCGGTGGTCTTCGAACTCCAGCGTGCAGATGGAGTGTGTGATCCTCTCAAGGGCGTCTGAGATGCAGTGGGTATAGTCGTACATCGGGTAGATGCACCACCTGTCGCCGGTACGGTGGTGGTGGGCACGACGGATGCGGTAGATGACCGGGTCACGTAGATTGATATTGGGTGAGGACATATCGATCTTGGCTCGGAGTACATGCTCACCATCCGCGAAATCACCTGCCTTCATGCGTCGAAAGAGGTCGAGATTCTCATCGATGCTGCGATCACGGTGAGGACTATTCTTACCCACCTCGGTCAGGGTCCCTCTAAGCGCACGGATTTCGTCCGGGGTGAGGCTGTCGACATAGGCATGACCCCGACTGATCAGTTGTTCAGCAAGTTCGTATAGCCTGTCGAAATAGTCGGATGCGTAGTGAAGGTTTCGACCCCAATCGAAGCCCAGCCATTTAACCGATTCGATGATGGTATCGACATACTCCTGATTTTCTTTTTCAGGGTTGGTGTCATCAAACCGGAGGTGACAGATACCACCGTAATCACGTGCAAGACCGAAGTTGAGGCAGATGCTCTTGGCATGACCGATATGAAGGTATCCATTCGGCTCAGGCGGAAAGCGAGTCTCCACCCGACCTCCCCACTTACCGGAACGGTTATCCTCATCGATCAGGTTACGGATGAAATTGGCTGCGGGCGCAGTTGCAGTTGCAGCGTTAGGGGGTTTGACGGTCGGGTTGTCTTTCAAGTGGGTCACTCGCGAGGTAATTCGCCATACACGGCGTGGCACATTATATAATGATCGGCCATCCAGATTGAGTGCGAATAAGGGGTCTATATTGGAACGGTTTTAGTCATGGCTCAGACACCGTCCGATCATCATCCATGAAGTCTCTCACATTCCCCGTTCTACGGTTGTTGAATGATGGTGAATTCCATTCCGGTGTGACCATCGCTCGTGATCTGGGGGTGTCCCGTGCCAGCGTATCTCTCGCACTACGAGGTGTGGAAGAGTTCGGGTTGGTGGTGAATAAGGTTCATGGACGTGGTTACCGACTGCCGGAGGGGTTGCAGTGGTTAGACCGAGAACTGATTCTGACGCACCTGGGTCAAGAGGCAAGGGCATTCCATCTTGAGATCCTAGACACCGTCGAATCAACGAATAGCCTGTTGTTGCAAAGATCCTCAATCAAAAAAAACGCTGGAGAGCTTTCTATAGCTGTCCTGGCGACGGAACTGCAGACCGGGGGTCGGGGTCGACGTGGGCGGGAATGGCACTCCGGACTGGGGGATGGACTGACATTCTCTCTGGTCTGGCGCTTCCAGCAAGGGGCCAATCTCTTATCCGGACTGAGTCTCGCGGTGGGGGTCGCGATTGCGCGTGTACTCAGATCATCCGGGGTCGAGGATGCAGCCCTTAAATGGCCTAACGATGTTCTGATCGATGGTCGTAAGATTGCGGGTATTCTGATCGAGCTGCAGGGGGATATGCTAGGACCCACAACTGCCGTGATCGGTATCGGGATCAACCTAAAGCTATCAGACAGCGTTAAGGATCGGATAGACCAGTCTGCGACTGACCTATACTCTGTCAATGGAAAGACACCGGATCGTAACCACCTCATGGCAGCACTCTTGCTCGAACTTACGAGGGTGTTGAAGGATTTTGAGTGCCATGGATTTGCACCCTTTAGGGAGGAGTGGGTCCGCTATCATGCCTTTGAGAATCAATCCGTTCAGTTGCAGATGCCGGATGGGTCCCTCCAGGAGGGGTTGGTGCGTGGAGTGGGTGAGGATGGATCTTTGATACTGAGTACGCCGTTGGGGGATCGTATTTATAACGGCGGCGAAATTAGCTTGCGCAAGGTGTCCTGATCATGAATTACTTATTAGCGGTTGATTCTGGCAATACCCGGATCAAGTGGGGCCTCCATGATGGTCATTCTTGGAGTCATCATGGGGTCGTCCATCAAGGCGAGACCGAGCAGTTGGGAAGAGCATGGCAAGGCCTGCCAGAGCCCATGAGGATCATCGTCTCTAATGTGGGGGGGGATGGAGCAAGGTCAGGCCTGTCTGACCTCTTTGCTCATTGGGGAGTGCAGCCCCAGTGGGCGGTCGCGAGTGCCTATCAGTGCGGGGTGCGTAACTACTATGCAGACCCGACTCAACTAGGGAGCGACCGATGGGCATCACTCATCGCTGCATGGAGGATTCAACGGCAGGGTTGTATCGTGGTCAGTGCAGGCACCGCAATGACGGTGGACGCGCTCTCAGACACGGGTGAATTTCTGGGGGGGATTATCGTCCCCGGTCTTCAATTGATGCAGAATGCATTGATCAGGGGCACCGCATCACTGAGAACTGAGGGGGGAGAGTTTTGTGATTATCCGGACAGTACCAGTGATGCGATCTATAGCGGTGGTACACATGCTCTGGCTGGAGCGATAGAGCGGATGTCTGTGATGCTGACAGAGACTCTGGGACATATCCCAGAATGCATCATGAGCGGTGGTGCGGCTTCAATATTATTAGAGCGTCTTAATATTCCGGCCAGGATGGTGGATAATCTCGTACTCGAGGGATTGATGGCGATGGACGAGGATGCTGCCGGAACGGTGTTGTAGTTCTGGGGTATCCGGTATCGGCGGTGTCATCTATTCCCCTTAACCCAGTTAATTTGGTAGTCCCCCCAAAACCTGATTTGGAAATTCATGTCTCTCTTTCAGCACGCGACCTTCTACACCACCGTTAATCACATTCAGGACTTGCCGATACTGGATGGGGGGGTGGAGATCGCCTTTGCAGGACGGTCCAATGCCGGTAAGTCGAGCGTGATCAATACCCTGTCTAACCGGGGTCGTCTCGCATTTGTCAGTAAGACTCCGGGCCGTACTCAGCATATCAATTTCTTCCAGTTGGGGGGTAATCGATTTCTGGTTGATCTCCCGGGGTATGGCTATGCCAAAGTCCCTAAGGAGATCCGAGAGCATTGGGAGCACCTCCTCAGTACCTACCTGCAAACTCGGGGTCCGCTCCATGGGATGGTACTTATCATGGATGTGAGGCATCCCTTAACCCCGCTTGATCGAAGAATGCTCGACTGGTTTGCGCCGACCGGGAAGGCGGTCCATGTGATACTGACCAAGTCGGACAAGCTTGCCCGTCAGCAGGCCAGAAAAGTACTCAAAGAGGTTGAATCCTTCCTGCAGGAGAGTTACCCACAATGCACGACCCAACTCTTCTCTAGCCTTGCGAGGGAGGGGATTGAGGAGGCGACGAGTGTGCTTGGGGGGTGGCTTCGATCGGGAGAGCCGGAGGAGCCCTTGAATCCGGCAGCAAGTCCGAATCCAGTCGCTAGTCCTGACAAAAAAATCCCCCGGCTAAAGGGGAATAGAGCCGGGGGAAAGCTGCCTTAATTAGCATTAAGGTCCCGCCCAGGGAGGGAAGGCGGGAGACAATCAAGCATCGTCCTTATTTAAGAGGGTCGAGCCATGAATAAGTTCCAAGAATTTTAAATTTTTTGTTAAACTTTTTTCTTATCTCTTAACATGGGCAGATGATGTCAATTTTCAGTCAGTTTCCACAGAAAAGAATGCGTCGTTTACGTCGGGATGAGTTCTCTCGCCGTCTGGTTCGAGAACACCATTTAAAGGTTGATGACTTGATCTACCCGGTATTTGTGCTGGACGGGCAGAATCGCGAGGAGGCGGTCTCATCGATGCCGGGGGTGGTCAGGCAGAGCATTGATAGGCTGCTACACCAGGCAGAAAAGTGTCTGCAACTGGGGATCCCTGCAATGGCCCTCTTTCCGGTGATTGAGCCCGGTTTGAAGAGTCTGGATGCGGCAGAGGCTCTTAACCCTGAGGGTTTGGTCCCGCGAACGGTGGCCCAACTCAAGAAGAGATTCCCTGAGCTCGGTATCATCACCGATCTAGCACTTGACCCTTATACCAGCCATGGGCAGGATGGTCTGATCGATGGCGGTGGTTATGTGATGAATGATGAGACCGTGTCGGTCCTGGCCGATCAAGCGTTGGTTCATGCACAGGCGGGCGCTGATGTGGTGGCCCCGTCCGACATGATGGATGGTCGTATTGCTGCAGTCAGGGCCGCCCTTGATCGAAAGAATTTCATTCATACCCGGATACTCGCTTATTCAGCGAAGTATGCCTCCAGTTTTTACGGCCCATTTCGTGATGCGGTCGGTTCATCTGCCAATCTAGGGGGGGGTAACAAGTATACCTACCAGATGGATCCGGCCAATTCGGATGAGGCGCTGTGGGAGGTCGGGCTGGATCTGGCGGAGGGGGCTGATATGGTCATGATCAAGCCCGGTATGCCCTATCTCGATATCGTGAGACGGGTAAAGAGCGAGTTCGGGGCACCGACCTTCGTCTACCAGGTCAGTGGTGAGTACGCGATGCTGAAGGCGGCCTCTCAGAATGGGTGGATCGATGAGAGGGCCTGTGTTCTGGAATCATTACTGGCCTTCAAACGGGCCGGGGCGGATGGCATCCTGACTTACTACGCAATGGATGCAGCTGCCTGGTTAAAGGGTTCTTGACAGAGGGACCGCTGGATGACCTTGATCCGGTACTGCATCCGGCCCAACATTCGGGTGACCGCTACATCAGACCCTCTGGCAGACCGGCAGGCGGCCTAGAACCGTCATCATCCTCATGACCGGCCTCGGGAGGCAATTGCTCCTGCAGGAAGTGCTCCACGATCCCTCCATGAGATACCCTGAACCCGGTCGCTGGATTGACTCTGGCGGTGACGACTCCTTGAGGAGAAGTTGGGGGTGACATGGGAACATTTTGCAGCACCTTGCCCATGTAGTTGACCCATATTGGTAGCGCAGCACGGCCCCCGGTTTCATGTTCACCCAGTGATTTGGGATTATCAAAACCGATCCATGCGACCGCGACCAGGTCGGTCTGATAACCACAGAACCAGGCATCGACATGGTCATTGGTGGTGCCGGTCTTGCCGGCCAGGTCGGTCCTATTGAGTTGCTTTGCCCGGGTCGCGGTCCCCCTCTCAACCACATCTTGCATCATGGTAGTCATGAGGTAGGCATTACGAGGGTCGATGATCTGAACCGCGTTCTTGGCTACCTGAGAGGGTTGTGCCTGCTCCAAGATATTCCCCTTCTCGTCCTCAATCCGCTGGATGAAGTAAGGCGCGACACGAAAACCACCATTAGCAAAGGCGGTGTAACCAACCGCCATCTGCATCGGTGTCACTGACCCAGCACCCAATGCCATGGTCATATAGGGGGGGTGCATGCTCGGATCAAAACCAAACCGTGAGATGTAGTCCTGTGCATACTGGACGGTGATCGCTTTGAGGATACGGACCGAGACCATATTCTTCGATCTGGCGAGTGCTTCTCGCATGCGGATTGGGCCATCGTACTTACTTTCGAAGTTACGGGGCTCCCACGGCTTACTCCCTGTCTCGGCCGCACTAAATGTGATCGGGGCATCATTAATGACTGTGGCAGGGGTGAACCCCTTCTCCAATGCGGCAGAATAGATAAATGGCTTGAGACTCGATCCGGGTTGACGCCAGGCCTGGGTCACGTGGTTGAACTGATTGCGGTTAAAGTCGAACCCACCCACCAGAGACCGGATCGCGCCATCTTGCGGATCTATCGAGACGAAGGAGGCCTCAACCTGGGGGATCTGAACAATCTGCCACAGTCCTTTATCACCCTTCTGAACCCGAATGACTGAACCCGGATGGATCCTCTGCTGAACTTGTGGAGCGGTCTCTGAGAGGAACTTCTGGGCGAACTTGAGACCCTCTCCTGTGATCTCGATCCGCTCACCGCCCCTGCGGTAGGCATGAACAGACTTTGAGCTGGCGGTCAGGACAACGGCCGCATAGAGGTCACCGCTATCGTGTCTATCCTGCAGTGCATTCTCTAGCATTTCTTCCTGAGAGACGTCATTCTTGACTAGTTTCACAGAGGACTCGGGGCCACGATAACCGCGACGCTGGTCATAATCCATCGCTCCCTGGCGGAGGGACTGATAGGCCGCCTGTTGGTCGACCTGACGGACCGTGGTATAGACCTTAAACCCTCGTGTATAGGTCTCCTCCTGGTACCGATCGTAGACCGCTTGACGGGCCATCTCTGCTACATACTCAGCATGGACTGCAAACTCTTGTGATTTACGTTTAATGACGAGAGCCTTTCCTGTAGCCTCTTTGTATTCTTGAGAAGAGATCTGCCCGATCTCATTCATTCGACGCAGAACATAGGACTGTCTCGTTTTGGCACGTTTAGGGTTCACGATCGGGTTGTAGCTCGAGGGTGCTTTGGGTAGACCTGCCAGCATCGCGGCCTCTGCCAGATTGATATCGGATAGGGGTTTTCCGAAGTAGACCTGTGATGCAGAGGCGAATCCATAGGAACGCTGACCCAGATAGATCTGGTTGATATAAAGCTCGAGGATTTCGTCCTTAGTCAGGCTATGTTCGATCTTGAAGGCGAGCAAGGTCTCGCTGAACTTACGGGTGAGCGTCTTCTCCTTACTCAGGAAGAAGTTACGGGCGACCTGCATGGTGATGGTGCTGGCCCCCTGACGTGCCCCGCCCGAGGTGAAATTGGAGTAGGCGGCCCTTAGTACCCCGGCATAGTCGACCCCTCCATGCTGATAGAACCGGTCATCTTCCGCCGCCAGTATCGCCTGTTTTAGTTGTTCCGGGACCTCCCCGATCTTGACCACGGCACGACGCTCCTCACCGAACTCTCCCATCAGAACACCGTCTGCGGTGTAAACACGTAGCGGAATTTTTGGACGGTAGTCTGTCAGAACCTCGAGAGAGGGGAGGGTGGGGAGGGTGATCATGACCGCGAACCCGATCATGAGTGCACCGATCAGAGTCAACCCCAGAAGGGTGGCGATTGGGTAGACCACCCAACGCATTAGCATGAAGGATATTCTTTGAGGTGCAGAATCTGGATCGACATCATTGAATTATAAGTGCGTCTCGCTCAATAACCAACTGCAATACCCAGGGTGACGTGTTGGCTTAAAAAAATTGCAAACCTAAGTACGCTTCTGGAATTCGCTTCTGGGAGAGGATTATTATGATGATGTAATCAAAAACGCTGCGGTTTTGTGTTACGCGGAGGGGTGCATTTCCGCTACAATTGAACCAATGAATTCAGTTAAAGAGACCACGCCGATAGATGCTGCTGCGATAGGGCCGAGCGGCAATATTTTTCTGGTGGGGATGATGGGTGCGGGCAAGACCACCATCGGAAAGTCCTTAGCGGGACTCTTGGGTAAGACATTCTTTGATTCTGATCGAGAGAT
>JBAWVG010000060.1:0-8128 GCA_037147395.1 Nitrosomonadaceae bacterium
ATCATAATCCGTTGGTCCCCAGTTCGAGTCTGGGATTCGCTACCATCTACCTTCTACCCAACCGTCAGAATTGACAGTCATGTGTGAACTCTGGCGCATTGCGCCAATTATCTCTGTCCCCACCTAAGCCTGGTTTAGTTCTCCTTGCAGAACTTCTTAGTTACGAAACAATTTTCTCTATATGCTGCGAATCCCACTTCTTTGTGAGCTCGTGATAAATATGGAGCCGACTGAGTAGGCTACCGAAGTCTTCTATAAAAAATAAGCAACGCCCATTACCCCTGATTATTTTACTTACGCTTACATCGTGGCTAAAAAACTTTATATCAAAACTTTTGGCTGTCAGATGAACGAATATGACTCTGACAAAATGGCGCAGCTACTACATGCCGCACATGGCATGGAAAAAACTGACAGTCCGGAGACAGCTGATGTGATTCTGTTCAACACCTGCTCAGTACGTGAGAGAGCCCAAGAGAGAGTCTTTCATGACCTGGGACGTATCAGGCACCTTAAGAAATCCAATCCCGATCTGCTAATCGGTATTGGAGGTTGCGTTGCGAGCCAGGAGGGGGCAGAGATTGTAAAGCGAGCGCCTTACGTAGATATTGTGTTCGGACCACAAACCCTACATCGATTACCTCAATTAATTACAGCGCGCCAAGTTACTGGACAACCACAGGTTGATATTTCTTTTCCTGAAATTGAGAAATTTGATTACCTGCCACAAATGCTGGATCTTCCTAAAGATCGCACGGGTATCGTGAGTACTTTCATCTCCATCATGGAGGGTTGTAGTAAGTATTGCAGCTTTTGTGTAGTTCCATACACACGTGGCGAAGAAGTCTCTCGACCGTTGGGTGATGTATTGACGGAAATTACGCGAATGGCGCAGCAGGGTATAAAAGAAGTGACCCTGCTGGGGCAAAACGTCAATGCATATCGTGGCATCATGGATCTTGAGAACAATAACGACACAGCAGATCTAGCGCTGCTACTTGAATACATTGATGAAATTCCCGGCATTGAACGTATTCGTTACACCACATCGCATCCCAAAGAAGTCACCTCGCGCTTGATTGAGACTTATGCGACACTGCCGAAACTCGTTAGTCACTTGCATCTGCCAGTGCAGTCCGGTTCCGATCGTGTGCTGGCAGCAATGAAACGTGGCCATACCGCTCTAGAATACAGGTCCATCATTCGTAAATTATATGCCGTACGCCCCGATATCTCACTCACGTCTGATTTCATCATTGGCTTCCCCGGAGAGACCGAAGAAGATTTTGAGGACACGATGAGATTAATTGAAGAGGTGAATTTTGATGACTCCTTTAGTTTCATTTACAGTCCCCGTCCTGGCACGCCTGCCGCTGAATTACCTGACAATACACCCTATGAAATAAAGCTTGAGAGACTGCACCGTCTACAGACAAAAATTTCACAGCAAGCACGAGTCATCAGCCAGAATATGATTGGCACCACTCAACGAATCCTGGTGGAGGGTCCCTCCAAGAGAGACCCAGGTGAATTTTGCGGACGTACTGACAATAACCGTACGGTGAATTTTTCTGGCCACCCAGACTGTGTCGGCCATTTCCTAAATGTAAGAATTAATGCTGCCTTATCACATTCTCTACGTGGCGAGATATCGGAAAATATAGTTTAATGAACCGCTTGTAATGTATCTCTGTCACTACAAGAACTAAAACCATATGGACGTTTTAACGCGCCTTTGAAAGCTCAGCCCGTCGATATCTCTTTTTCCCCAATAGATAACCAGCGTCTTGCCAACCTGTGTGGAGTGCTGGACGAGAACCTAAAGCAGATCGAGACGACCCTGGATGTCACCATCGCGCGACGCGGAGAGCACTTCAACCTGCATGGCAAATCCACTCAGACCAAGCTCGCTGCAAAAGCGCTACGCAATTTCTATAATCAATCTCAGCATCACCTAACGATAGAGCAGGTTCAATTGGGCCTGATCGAGGTGATGAGTTATAAGCGCACGCCAAAATATACTTCAACTGACTCCTTAGCCAACGACACAGCCCCACCCATCCTAAGCACCCGTCGGAATGACCTGCACGGCCGGACACCACGTCAAGTACAGTACCTTAAGCAAATTCAGCAGCATGATATTACCTTTGCCATTGGCCCCGCGGGTACTGGCAAGACTTACCTTGCGGTTGCTAGCGCAGTAGATGCCCTTGAACGGGATACGGTGGCACGTATTGTACTAGTACGGCCAGCGGTGGAGGCTGGTGAACGGCTAGGATTTCTCCCGGGCGATATGGCGCAGAAGGTAGACCCTTACTTACGTCCTCTCTACGATGCACTCTATGACCTAATGGGGCTAGATAAGACCAACCGTCAATTCGAGCACAGAGCAATTGAGATTGCACCTCTAGCCTTCATGCGTGGCCGCACATTGAATCAGTCGTTCATTATTCTGGATGAAGCTCAGAATACAACACCAGAACAGATGAAGATGTTTCTGACAAGGATCGGATTCGGCTCCAAGGTGGTGGTGACAGGCGACGTGACCCAAATTGATCTAGCCAAGCACCAGAGAAGTGGGCTGATCGAGGCTAAAATGGTTCTGAATAACATACCCGGGATTGCCTTCACTCATTTCGAAACTGAGGATGTGGTGAGGCACCCTCTAGTACAGAGAATCGTTAATGCCTACGAGAAATATGAGAAATAAGGGGAAGCTCTCCGAGCTTACTGAAAAGTCTACACATGCCATCATTAATCTGAAGCTGGTGGTGCAATACGCAATGAATAATGAAAAAGCCGCCGAGGAAGTGCCCACCAAGCTACAATTTCGAAAATGGGCTAGAACCTCGCTAATGCGAGACGCAGAGATTGTATTACGCCTCGTGGATGAGACCGAGGGCCGCACTCTCAACCGGAATTTTTGCAAAAAGGATTACGCTACCAATGTGTTGACCTTTGTCTACGATGATGGGCCATCTCTATCTGGTGATATTGTGCTATGTGCGCCGATAGTAGCTAAAGAGGCTAAGCAACAACACAAGAATCTAACAGCACATTATGCCCACCTCACGACACACGGGATCTTACACCTTCAGGGCTGGAACCATGAGAATGAACTTGAAGCAATTGCGATGGAGCGCCTGGAAACAGTCATCGTCACTAAGCTAGGGTATGACGACCCTTATCTAGAATGATATTTACAGTCACTTATATTACCCTCGAACCGGAAGATCAATATGAACGACCCTTTACCTAAACCTGGTTGGCTTGAACGGCTCAGCACTCTGCTGCTCCGAGAGCCGGGTGATCGGGAGCAACTGGTAGCACTACTGCACTCTGCATTTGAACGTGATCTTCTTGATTCGGATGCCTTGAGTATGATCGAGGGTGTAATGCAGGTCTCAGAAATGCAGGCACGCGATATCATGGTGCCTCGCTCTCAGATGGATGTAATCGACATTAGCGAGACCCCAGATAAATTCATTCCACTGATTATCGAAACTGCTCACTCTCGTTTTCCTGTTATCGAAAATGATAACAACAATGTAATCGGAATTCTGCTTGCGAAGGATCTACTCCGCTACTATGCCGGAGAAGAGGAATTCAGCGTTCGTGATATGTTGCGTCCGGTAGTCTTTATCCCAGAATCCAAACGACTCAATGTGCTACTCAAGGATTTTCGTAGCAACCATAACCATATAGCCATCGTGGTGGACGAATACGGCGGCGTAGCGGGACTGGTAACCATCGAAGATGTATTGGAACAGATCGTCGGAGAAATTGAAGATGAATATGATTTCGATGAAACTGAGGACAATATCGTTCAGGATGCGACTGATCGTTACCGAGTTAAAGCAATTACAAAAATTACCGATTTTAACCAAATGCTGGTGGCGAAATTTGAGGATGAAGATTACGACACCATTGGCGGGCTCGTATTAAACAAGTTTGGTCGCCTGCCTAAACGCGGCGAATCGGTCATGATCGGCGACTTCAATTTCACGGTGATACATACTGACAGCCGGAGATTACATATGCTTCTGGTTGAGAAAACCAGAGGAGAGAACTGAGCTGTATGGGCTCAAGTATCTTGAATCAATCGTCTAATGCCAACCCTCGATCAAATTTAATTATTGTTTTTTTTCTTGGTGCATTTACCGTTCTTGGTTTCGCACCATTCTATCTCTTCCTCATCCCAGTGATCACGCTGTCACTGTTGCTTCACTTCTGGCGCAAGAGCTCATCTCCACTCCGAGCAGCTTTACAAGGATTTTTTTTCAGCTTTGGTCTGTTTAGTGCAGGGGTGACCTGGATTTACGTGAGCCTACATGATTTTGGTGCCATGCCAATACCCATTGCAGTCCTTACGCTTGTCGTTCTCTGCACCTACCTCTCCTTATTCGCAACACTAACGGGCTGGTTGTTAATAAGACTGCGCATCACTACACCTGTGGTCTGGTCATTGACTATTGCTGCACTCTGGGTGCTGTCTGAGTGGCTACGTGGCGTACTGTTCACTGGATTTCCCTGGTTGACACTGGGCTATTCACAGGTCCCTACCAGCCCCCTTGCTGGTTTTGCTCCGTTGGCAGGAGTGTATAGCGTTTCATTGATGCTAATACTGAGCGCCGCATTCCTCTGTCTCTTTTTTGAGACTGCTGAAAAGAAACTCTGCAACTGGATCTACGCACTACCCCTACTGGCGATATGGGGTACGGGCTTCGGCTTGCAGCAAATCAATTGGACAGAAGCTCATGGAGAAGCCGTCACAGTGAGCTTGTTGCAAGGAAATATCTCGCAAGATCTAAAATGGCGGCCGGACCATGTGATCAATTCAATGGATATTTACGCTAGGCTTGCTCTTGAAAGCAATAGCCGCCTTATTATCACACCCGAAATTTCGGTACCGCTATTCCGCAATGAAGTGCCATGGAGCTATCTGTCGTCAATTGCTGATCATGCAAAAAAGAATAATGGTGACATCCTTATCGGAATGGCCGAAACCTCTGCTGAAGGAAAAGAGTACTACAACACTATGTTCAGCTTCGGCGCGGCACCCAATCAGATTTATCGCAAATCTCATTTAGTACCATTTGGTGAGTTCATCCCATTAAAACCTCTTTTTGGTTGGGTGATTGATATTCTAAAAATTCCGCTGTCAGACTTCTCCCGTGGCCGAGTTGATCAGCTTCCGATGAACTTAGCCGGACAACGTGTAGCGGTAAATATCTGCTATGAGGATGTATTTGGTGAAGAAATAATCAACCAACTACCTCAGGCTACGTTACTCGCCAATGTTAGCAACGATGCTTGGTTTGGACGCTCCATTGGCCCGCAGCAACACTTACAGATTTCACAAATGAGAGCTCTGGAGACGGGACGCTACATGCTGCGTGCCACTAATACCGGCGTCACTGCCATCATCAATCAGCGCGGCGAGATCCTACAAGAGGCAGAAATATTCACCACCACCGCACTACACGGCCTGGCGCAGGGGTTTACCGGTGCGACTCCCTACGTCCGCTTTGGTAATAGTCTGATACTGGTAGTATCTGGATTACTTACGTTTATAGGCCTGCTGTCTGCATTTCGCAGTGCGCGTAAAACCCTGTAAAATCTAGACGTAGATAGATATTATTAACCATTATCATTTCACCCAGCATTCCCATGCCTACCTTCCAGGAAATTATCCTCACACTACAGAATTATTGGGGCAAACAGGGCTGCGCGTTGCTTCAACCCTATGACATGGAAGTGGGCGCAGGTACAAGCCATACCGCAACTTTCTTGCGCGCACTCGGACCAGAACCGTGGAAAGCTGCTTACGTACAACCTGCACGCCGTCCTAAGGATGGACGCTACGGCGAGAATCCAAACCGTTTGCAGCATTACTACCAGTTTCAAGTGGTATTAAAACCCGCGCCACCCGATATTCTGGAGCTGTATCTCGATTCACTAAGAGAACTGGGTTTTGACCTTAAGAAGAATGATGTCCGATTTGTCGAGGACGATTGGGAGAATCCAACGTTAGGTGCTTGGGGACTGGGATGGGAGGTATGGTTGAATGGGATGGAGGTAACTCAATTCACCTACTTTCAACAAGTAGGGGGAATCAATTGCAGACCAATCTCCGGTGAAATTACTTATGGTCTGGAACGTCTAGCAATGCACCTACAGGGGGTAGAAAGCGTATTTGACTTGGTCTGGACAACGGGACTTACTTACCGCGATGTTTATCACCAGAATGAGGTTGAACAATCGGCCTACAACTTCGATCACAGCGACGTAGAATTTCTGCTGCTGGCCTTTGGTAAGCACGAACAACAGGCCAAGAATCTAATGGAACAACAACTCGCGCTCCCCGCCTATGAACAGATTCTAAAAGCAGCACACAGTTTTAATTTGCTGGACGCGCGCGGAGCGATTTCCGTCACCGAACGTGCGGCGTATATCGGACGCATTCGACACTTGGCACGCAACGTGGCACAAGTCTACTACCAAAGCCGAGAGCGCCTTGGTTTCCCGATGGCACCACGAGAATGGGTAATGCAATCGGCAGAAAATTTGACATGAGCACATCTACAAAAAGTCTTCTGGTTGAGCTGTTAGTTGAAGAGCTCCCACCCAAGTCTCTGAAGAAAATTGGAGATAGTTTTGCTGAGGTGCTAGCTTCCAACCTCAAACTACATGGCCTAGCAGCGAGTGATGCAGTGGTGACTGCCTATGCATCTCCTCGACGTATTGCGGCACATATCACGAATGTAGCGAAACGGTCAGCTGACAAGTCCACCTCCCAAAAACTTATGCCCTTATCAGTGGGACTCGATATAAATAATCAACCCACCCCCGCACTTCTTAAGAAACTTTCCAGTTTGGGTGTGGATGCATCAGCAGTCCAGAGTCTCACTCGAGGAATCGATGGGAAAACGGAAGCCTTATACTTTGAGAGTATCTCTAGAGGTACATCACTCTCACAGGGTTTACAGAAATCACTTGATGATGCCATCGCTAGACTGCCGATCGACAAGTTGATGACCTACCAACTCGCCGATGGCTGGAGCAGTTTGAATTTCATACGTCCTGCTCATGGCCTTCTCGTACTACATGGCGAAGAGGTCGTACCGGTCAAATTACTAGGATTGGATGCCGGACAACTATCACAAGGCCATCGTTTTGAGTCAGCCAGCACAACCATCTATATCCGCGACAGCAACAGCTACGAATCACAAATGGAGGAGCAGGGTGCAGTGATCCCTAACTTCGACAAACGTCGTGCTGAGATTGCTCGCCAATTGATGGATGCTTCAATAAAAATGGACGGTTTGCTACGGCCTATTGAAGATGATGCTTTACTAGACGAAGTGACTGCATTGGTCGAACGTCCCAATGTTCTGGTGGGAGAGTTTGATAATGAATTTCTGGAAGTGCCGCAGGAGTGCTTGATCCTGACTATGAAATCAAATCAGAAGTACTTCCCGCTTCTGGATGCCGATGGCAAACTTACCAACAAATTTCTAATCGTGTCCAATATCAATCCGGTGGATGCAAGCTTTGTGATCAGAGGCAATGAGCGCGTGCTACGAGCACGTCTGGCAGATGCGAGATTCTTCTTTAATAAAGACAAGAAGAACCCTCTAGATTCGCACGTGCTTGACTTGGCCAAGGTGGTATACCACCACAAGCTGGGAAGTCTGAGCGACCGCGTAAAACGTGTTCAGTCCGCTGTCAATAGAATCGCCACAAAGCTAGGTGGAGAAGTATTATCAAGACAAGCCGATCAGGCCGCCTTACTATCCAAGGCTGATCTATTCACCGATATGGTTGGAGAGTTCCCAGAATTGCAGGGCATCATGGGGCGATATTATGCGCAACATGATGGATTGAATGATGATATCGCATTCGCCATTGAGGATCACTATAAACCACGTTTTGCGGGTGATGAATTGCCTCGCAACACGGTCGGCGTCTGTCTGGCTCTGGCGGATAAGTTAACAACCTTGATCGACCTCTTTAGCATCGGTGAAGCTCCAACTGGCGACAAGGATCCCTTCGCATTACGGCGCAATGCGCTGGGAATAATCCGCATGCTAATTGAACGCGACCTCCCGTTGGGATTGGACTGGTT
>JBAWVG010000061.1:0-8118 GCA_037147395.1 Nitrosomonadaceae bacterium
CCCATATCTGAGAATACGCTTTCTAGAGCGCTTAAGCACAGCATTACGTTCTCGATCTTGCTGGAATAACCCATCAGCCCGAAACGCCAGACCTTGCCCGCAAAGTCACCCAGGCCTGCACCGATCTCTAAGCTGTAGTCAGCGAGTAATCTGCGACGGACTTCCTTCTCGTCGACCCCTGCAGGTACATGTACGGCATTCAGTTGTGGCAACCGATATTTTTCGGCGACTACGAACTCTATACCCATCGTTTCCAGTCCCGCTTTCAGCGCTTGGTGGTTGCGTTGATGTCGCGCCCAGGAGTGCTCCAACCCCTCTTCATAGAGCATGAAGAGTGACTCATGGAGTGCATACAGTGCGTTGGTGGGTGCGGTGTGGTGATAGGTACGGCTGGTGCCCCAGTAACCGAGCTGTAGATTCAGATCCATGAACCAGCTCTGTACCTTCCTCTGACGATTCTTGACCAGATCAACCACGCGCTCGGAGAAGCTGACCGGTGACAGGCCCGGGGGGCAAGATAAGCATTTCTGACTGCCAGAGTAGATCGCGTCTATCTTCCATTCATCCGTCAGAATAGGTGAACCACCCAAGGAGGTGACCGTGTCCACAATGGTCATGCAGTTGTATCGACGGGCGATCTCGCACAGGGTCTTTGCATCTGATAATACGCCGGTAGACGTTTCAGCATGAACGAAGGCGACGATCTTTGCATCTGGATTCTGTTTCAGTGCGTCTTCTACTTTTTGTGGATCTACCGGCTCTCCCCATTTGTCTTCAACCACCACCGCAGTACCGCCGCATCGCTGTACATTCTCAATCATGCGCCCGCCGAATACGCCATTACGACATACGATCACCTTGTCACCGGGATTAACCATATTGACGAAGCACATCTCCATCCCTACCGAGCCGGGGCCAGAGACTGGGAAGGTCAACAAGTTATTGGTCTGGAATGAATAACGCAGGAGGGTCTTCATCTCCTCCATCATCTCAGTAAATACTGGGTCCAGGTGACCTAGGGTGGGTCGTGCCATCGCGGATAGAACGCGGGGATGAGTGTCCGATGGTCCTGGTCCCATCAGCGTCCGCTGAGGGGGATAAAAGGTGGTGATTTTTTTAGCTGGGTAAAAGTCTTGGGTGGCCATGAATAATCCTGAGTGGGGTGATGGATGGGTTCGACTAAATGGAAAAGGGTGATTCTATCAAGCGGCCGAAGAATTGGCTATCGACGGCGTAGGTCGTTTCTATTAGATCGGGGGGGAGGGAGCGGAACGGGTTAATTCACAAGGAGTTTTGCTAGAGACGACTGATGATTATTTTCTCCAGAATGCGGGGGTGAACACAATCAATAGTGTAAAGAGCTCCAGTCGACCTAATAACATCGCAAAGCTGCAGACCCAGATCTGGAAGTCGGTAAGGACTGCGAATGTAGTTGAGGGGCCGACCTGACTAAAACCGGGTCCTAGGTTGTTAATACAGGCCACGACCGCGGACAATGCTGTCACTAAGTCTAACCCACTCAGCGTCAGGATCAGGGTCATTGAGGCGATGCTGGCGATATAGATCGATAGGAAGGCCAATACCGCGAAAACGATGCGATTTGGCACCACGCTCCCGCCAATCTTGACGGGTGAGACCACTTGGGGATGCATGATCACGATCATCTCGCGGAATACCTGCTTGAATAGAATCTGGGCGCGGATCATCTTAATTCCGCCCCCCGTGGACCCTGACGATGAACAAAAGCTGGAAAGGAAGATCATCCACAATGGCGCGAAGATCGGCCACAGATAGTAATCCGTACTGGAATACCCGGTGGAGGTGGCGACTGAGACTGTATTGAAGCTGGCGTAGCGTAGTGCCGTTAATGGGTCGGGGTATACCTCCATGAACCAGAGATAGAACGTGAGGCCGATACAGCTTACAGCGGTAACCATGATGAACATCCCGGCCTCTGGGTCGTGGCGGTAGGGAAGAAAGCTTTTCGCTCTCCATACCAGGAAGTGAGATGCGAAATTAAGCCCCGCAATCAGCATGAAGAAGATAGCGACGCACTCTATCAGAGCTGAATCCCAATAACCGAAGCTCGCGTCGTGCGAGGACACTCCGCCCAGACTTAAGGTGGTGAAGGCATGCATCACCGCATCCATCCAGTTCATGCCGGCCAGTCGGTAAGCGATGATGCAAGACAGGGTCAATCCCGCATAGATTAACCACAAGGCTTTGGCTGTCTCAGCAATGCGGGGGGTCAGCTTGGTGTCTTTCATGGGACCGGGGGTCTCGGCCTTAAACATCTGCCTCCCACCTACGCCGAGTAGCGGCAGAATCGCAACCGCTAAGACGATCAGTCCCATCCCGCCCAACCACTGTAGCTCGCACCGCCACAGATTGATCGAAGGGGGTAGGCTATCCAGACCAGAGAGGATCGTAGCGCCGGTGGTGGTGATGCCGGACGCAGCTTCGAAATAGGCATCGGTGAAGCTGAGGTGAGGCATGAAGAGCATGAATGGGAGAGTGGCAAATATCGGCAACACCGACCAGACCAGTACCACCAGCAAGAATCCATCTCGTACCTGAAGTTCCCGCCGGTTCCATCGTGTTGCGAGGGTCATCACCAACCCACAGAATAAAGTGATCACCATCGACTGGCAGTAGGCAAACAGAGCCGAGTCATCCACCCAGAAGGAGAGTGCAAGGGGAGGCAGCATGGTGAGGCCAAACATCATGACCACCATACCCAGCACATTGGTGACGGCGAAGAGTTGGTTCATCGAGTGTTCCGTTTACAGGAATCCAACACCGACCTGAAACAACGCCTCCACCTGGTGGATCAACTTCTTATTAATGACGAATAAAATGACATGATCCTCCGACTCAATGACTGTGTCGTGATGAGCGATTATTACCTGTGGATCTAGATTGGATGAGGAACCCCTCGTTGTCGTCTTTCCATCGTCTTTACCCAGACCTCTGTCTTCTGTTGTGGGTAGGCCGCGAACGATGGCCCCGATGGTGGCACCTTTAGGTAGCTTGATATCCGCCACTTTACGGCCCACCACATTGGACGATCTGGCATCACCGTGTACGACAAGTTCCAGTGCTTCAGCTGCACCACGACGAAGGCTATGAACTGCCGCCACATCCCCGCGACGGACGTGCGCAAGCAGAGACCCAATAGTGACCTGCGCAGGGGAGATGGCGATATCAATACTGCCACTTTGCACTAGATCCACATAAGCATTGCGGTTGATGAGCGCGATCACCTTACGAGCGCCCATACGCTTGGCCAGTAGCGCTGACATGATGTTATTCTCATCATCATTGGTGAGTGCACAGAACATATCCATCTCTGCGATATTTTCGCTCTCGAGTAAATCCTCGTCTGTGGCATCTCCATGTAACACCAGGGCATGATCCAGATCCGCTGCCAAGCGTTCGCTTGCGCGCTTATCGTACTCGATGATCTTTACTTGATGGTCTTTTTCGAGCGCCTTGGCCAGGCGCTTTCCGATATTGCCCCCACCTGCAATCATTACGCGCTCGACCGGCTTATCCATTCGCCGCAGCTCTCTCATCACGGCACGGATGTCTTTCTCGGGAGCAATAAAAAACACCTCATCCTCAGCCTCGATCACGGTATCGCCCTCGGGGATGATGGGTCGGTCCTTGCGGAAGATGGCTGCCACACGGGTATCGACATTGGGGACATGTTGGCGCAACTCCTGCAATTCACGTCCGACCAGGGGTCCTCCATGAAAAGCACGCACCGCAACTAGGCTTACCTTGCCATTTGCGAAATCAAGTACCTGCAGGGCTTCTGGAAATTCAATCAGTTTCTCGATGTATTCGGTCAGGATCTGTTCTGGGCAGATGACAAAATCGACACAGAAGTTTTCTGCAGAAAAAATTTCTGGATGGGCCAGAAAATTGGCCGAGTGAATACGCGCAATCTTGGTCGGGGTGTTAAACATGGTGGCAGCGAGCTTACACGCCACTAGATTGGTCTCATCACTCTGAGTCACAGCAAGGATCATATCCGCATCCTCGGCACCGGCTCGTATCAAGACGGATGGGTGAGAAGCATTCCCCACCACCGTACGCAGGTCTAGATGATCTTGCAGGAGGAGTAGCCTATCCGAGGCAAGGTCGACCATGGTGATATCGTTGGCCTCGCTCACTAGACTTTCCGCGACCGTCGTGCCGACCCGTCCTGCACCCAGAATAATGATCTTCAATCGAGTTGTCCGCCTCTTGAAATGTCGAGATTCTATTCCTGTTTGACGCGGGCGGCCATGTCAGTAACTTTATCGGTGTGCGCGGACCCAGTCTCGCCACTGCAAGAATAGGTCAGGGTCGAGCCCTGCAATGACTGCTCGCTGCCATAGAGGTTCTTCCCAGAAATCATCCTGATCCAGACCGCACATCCGGCCCCCCGCCTCTTCCAGGATCAGGTAGCCTGCGGCATAGTCCCACAATTTCTGTCCACCATGCAGGTAGATATCAAAGCGGCCGGCAGCGGTATAGCACCAGTCGAGCGCGCTGGCGCCATAATTACGCTGGGAGGAACAAGGTGGATCGGTTGCGACCGCTGCAGCCAATTTATAGCTAAGGCGCTTTAGGTCCACCTCCGCGATTGCATTACAAAGAGCGGGGACGTGTTCCTTGATCGGCAACCTCTCGCCATTGAGGTATGCACCCTTACCCTTTTCAGCATAAAACATCTCATCAGCGACCGGATCATAAACCACCCCGAGGATGCTCCTTCCGTGACGCATTAGCGCCACTGAAATGGCGAAATAGGGTAGCCCATTGACGAAGTTAGAGGTGCCATCGATCGGGTCCATACACCATAGACCGGAGTCACCTGCCAGCCACTGCTCGAGCTGCTCTGTTTCAGACATCTCCTCGCCCACGACCGGGCACGGGTAGATCTTCCTCAGTTCACGAGTAAGAGCCTCTTGTGTCGCCAGATCAGCCTCCGTAAATAGGCTGCTGTCAGACTTGTATTGACGAGCTACCCGTAGGTAGCGAGGCATGATCTCCTGCTGGGCGACTGCTTTGACGATAGAGATGACCTCATCAATCATACTTATTCTGTCCTCCACTTGATCGAGCAGCCGATACTGGGGGTCTGCTGACTGGGTCCTTGACCTGTTGTTGAGACTTGCTTCATCGCATCGAATAATTCGCGTCGTACATCAGCAGGTGCGGCCTCTTTGCGTGAGGCATCGAGTCTTCCTCGGTACTGCAACTCGAGACTGCTGTTAAAGCCGAAAAAGTCTGGCGTACAGACCGCACCATAATCCTTCGCGACCTGCTGAGTCTGATCCCATACATAAGGGAATGGGAAATCGAACTCTTGTGAGATCTTTGCCATATTTTCGAAAGAATCTTCTGGATAGTCGGCGGGATCATTAGACATAATGGCGATGGTGCCGATACCGTACTGACGAAGTTCCTTTACATCTCGTACGATGCGCTCCCGTATTACTTTCACATAGGGGCAATGGTTACAGATGAACATCAGCAGAAGCCCACTCTCACCTCTCGCCGCTGATAGGTTGTAACGCTTCCCGTCGACTCCAGGCAAATCAAAATCCAATGCCTTCCAGCCGAAATCACAAATGGGTGTTTCTAAGCTTGCCATGCTCTTCTCCTGAATTTCTGACAGTAACGGGTTTTATATTATCATGGTCGCATTTGGCCCTGAGACTATGACAAAACACCGCTTCTATTGCCCTGGTGAGATTATCCCGGGACGGATCCTCGGACTGCCCCCTAATGCTGCTCACCATGCCGCTCGCGTGTTAAGGCTGGAGCCGGGTGATCGGGTGACTCTATTTAACGGCAGGGGTGGCGAGTTTCCGGCAATCATTGTAGGTATTAGTAAGAATGGCACTACGGTCACGGTGGGGGAGCATCTTGCAGCCGAGTGTGAGTCGCCGCTCGGTATCACGCTGGTACAGGCTGTATGCGCGAACGAGAAGATGGACTGGATCATACAGAAAGCGGTTGAGATGGGTGTAAATCGTATTCAGCCGATCGGCACAACTCGGAGTCTCATCCGACTCTCGGGTGAGAGAGCGGATAAACGGTTACAGCATTGGCAGCAGATTGTGGTCTCCGCATGCGAGCAGTGTGGCAGAAATCATTTGCCACAGTTGCTACCGGTATTGCCACTATCTGATTGGCTGAGCCATCAGATGGATAGGCAGGAGGTCTCACCCGGGGAATCAGTTCATAACCCATGTTTTATGCTTCTCCCGACATCAAGTAAGAGCCTGCGGGATTTTCCAAAAACGACCCAATACACTTCACTGACTGTAATGGTTGGGCCGGAAGGAGGGTTTGCGCCAGAGGAGGAGGCCGCCGCTCTGGTTGCTGGACTTGTACCATTAAGACTGGGTGAGCGCATACTTCGCACTGAGACAGCTGCACTGGCTGTAGTTGCAGCGATGCAGGCTCTGTGGGGCGATTATTGATGAGAGCCGGTTGCGCGGGGTCAACATACGCATATCTGCTTTACCCCTAGGCCTCTTGGTTTTGAGTTTTGGGTGTTGACTTGTAAACTAGGGCTATCGCCCAACTATTTGGTAGATATTTAAAATGCGTCAACTTAGAAAGTGAAGCTCAATACTAATTTTGTCGACTGGTTCCGATCGGTGGCCCCCTACGTCAATGGCTTCCGAGGCAAGACTTTTGTCGTTGCCTTTGGTGGCGAGGTGGTTGCAGATGGGAAGTTCGTGGGCCTAGTTCACGACCTTAACCTTCTATCGAGCTTGGGAGTAAGGTTGGTGCTGGTGCATGGTGCGCGCCCACAGATTGAGGCGCGGCTGCAGGAACGTAAACTACAAACCTCCTATATCAATGGAATGCGCGTGACGGATACCGACACACTCCAGTGCGTGAAGGAGTCGGTGGGGCGGGTACGCGTTGAGATCGAGGCATTGCTATCGATGGGTCTGCCTAACTCACCCATGGCGAATGCCTCCATCCGTGTTGCCAGCGGCAACTTTGTCACGGCCCGACCGGTCGGGGTGTTGGAGGGGATTGACCTGATGCATACGGGCGAGGTTCGTAAGATCGATGCTGTTTCGATCCGATCACGGTTAGAGCAGGGTGAGGTGGCGCTGCTGTCGCCTCTTGGTTATTCTCCAACGGGTGAGATCTTCAATCTGACTCTGGAAAATGTAGCTGCAGCAGCTGCAATTGCACTCAATGCAGAGAAGCTAATTTTTCTGATGGATGCAGTGGGTATCGAAGAGAAGCCTAAAGGAAAATCTAATAAACTGTTGAGAGAGTTGACTGTGACTGAGAGTAAGGAGTTACTCGCCAGGGCATCAGATAGCTCGACTAAGATCTCTGACGATGTCCAGTCTTATCTCCCCTGTGCAGTGCAAGCCTGTGAGGGAGGGGTGGCTCGAGTGCATCTCATCAGTCGTCATGTGGATGGAGCGGTACTGCAGGAGTTATTTACTCACGATGGCACCGGAACCATGATCTCTCAGGGACCGTTGCAGACCCTACGGGGTGCGGGAATTGAAGATGTGGGGGGTATTCTGCAGTTGATCGAGCCACTCGAAGCCAAGGGTGAGCTGGTACGTCGTAACCGCGAAGTATTGGAGATGGAGATAGACCGTTTTGTAGTGCTCGAACATGACCGTATGATCGTTGCCTGCGCGGCACTTTACCCTTTCCCGGATGAGAGAGCGAGCGAACTGGCCTGCCTTGCGGTGCATCACGATCATCGCAATGCGGGCTATGGCGACACGTTGCTTAAGCATGTCGAGGCCAAGGCTAAGACACAGGGGAGTAAAAAGTTATTTGTACTTACCACCGGTGCCGCGCACTGGTTTGTCGAACGGGGTTTCGAGGAGATCGGGATTGGGAAGTTACCCAAAGCTAAGCAGGGGATGTATAACTATCAGCGCCGATCGAAGGCCTTCATAAAAAAAATATAGTGAGAGTAGTCAGTCGCTAGGCGGTGAGTGGGCCGTATCAAGATCGAGTGGTGAGTTTAATGGGAGAGGGATAAATGGCAAGAACCGTCAAATGTATCAAGCTGGGTAGCGAGGCAGAGGGTCTGGACTTTCTGCCCTATCCGGGTGAATTGGGCAA
>JBAWVG010000062.1:0-7461 GCA_037147395.1 Nitrosomonadaceae bacterium
TCCTCCACGTCATTTTCAATCGCCATCAATCCTTCCTTACGAACCTTCGCAAGAATCTCGAAGAGAAGGCCCATCAATTGCATATAAAGGGCCTTATCGTATTTCGATCCCTTAAAGACATTAGGGAGATCCTTCATGGTCGCCTTGATGGCCTTGCCTGAGTTGCCAACAAGAAATGCCCCGATCGCAGACCCTCCAATCATGAGCAGCTCGACCGGCTGAAATAGCGCGGCCAAGTGACCGCCGGCCAGTGCAAAACCGCCGAACACAGCCGCCAAAACAATTACATATCCGATGATGACCAGCATTGTAGTTACACCCTAAAATGTCATGTATAAGAACATCATTACCAATTGAAATCTGAGGAGGAAAGTTAACATGCCTCCATCCTAGTGAAGCCTGGAACAGGAACGAATTCACCCCTCAATTCCAGAGGGGGTATCGATACAGTCAGATCCGCCCTGTCTCTGAGTGAGCCGGCCTGCAGGGAGCTACTTCCTCAAGCAGCACTGAGCTGCTGAGTATTAGATGCGATAACTTGTGAATACTTCTTGGTTTTACCGGCTCGTGAAGGGATATTGCACAGACCACAGACATGACGAGAATGAAGCTCAAGCGTATGCACCACAAAGTCACCAGCACATAGGCTGCATGGCGCAAGTGAGAGGATCTTGCTGTCGATAAAACGGACGAGCGTCCAGGCCCGGGTTAGGCTCAGAACCTGATCCAACTGACTGGCCTCGATATGTTCGAGGTAAAGCTTATAACCCTTAATCACGGCCTCGATGCCATGTGTATCGGTATAGGTCGTGAGGTACTTGTAGATATTAATAAACAGTGAAGAGTGCATGTTCGGCTGCCAGCTCGTGAACCAATCTTCAGAAAATGGAAGCATTCCCTTGGGTGGGGATACGCCGGTTATCTCCTTGTAGAGCTTGACTAACCTCTCCCGACTTAAGCTGGAGTTGGCCTCCAGAACCTGCAAACGAGCGCCCAACTTGATTAACTCGCTCGCGAGTTGAATTTGTTTTGCCTCTGACAGAACACTCTTATTTCGCATCGTCGCCATTCCCTAAATCCTAAAAGTGTCTGACTTAAACAATTGCTTCGGCAGTCTTACCCGCCAACAGAATGGCGGCATGAAACTGTGATACCGAGTGGTCACGGGTATGACTGGTTAACATCTCAGCCATCAACCGGTCATCAAACCGGAAACGGCATAACAACATATTCGATGAGGCCATCTTTAAGAGTTGACTGGCGGTGAGATTCTCCATGATATCTGCAACATCCTTATCGATCCCAAGACGAAACATGGCCGCAGCACGATCCTCTCTCAGCATCTGCTGAGCAAGCAGCATGTACCCGAGGTTGATCTCTCTGATTTCTCCCAACATCTGGTTAGTAACCATTCGTATACTCCATTCCAGTTAAGATGCAGACCCCTATCCGATACCTGAGCCAGTGAACGCATTCTCAACTTCAGCAGGTTTTAAGTAAATGGAGGTTATTCCAAATTCGCGGTAGGACTTCCGCCACCATACATGTAGGAAGAATTCCTACACGCGTGATGACCGATAACCGCGTCTGGATATATAGATAGCTCTGGATGGGGGAGGATTGATGCGAAAAGGATGCGTATTCCAGTACAACAGACACACTGATTTCACTGCAATGCTAAGACTTTTTCCGGTACATGATTTGTGGCCATATCCAGGATAAGATGGCCCTCTGAAACTGCACGTTGCGACACCCTATCCAGACCCTCTAATTCGATTGAGGTTGGGGTGTAATTGAAATCGGCCTGGTGACTCGGCCATGATCATCGCAGCCTTTGTAATCACGCATCTCACAATCTCGGGCCATTCTTTGCGCTTCAATAATTTGCGGGGGGATCATCATCTTGGCAGACTCGATCAGATTCCTCTGTGCTGTCATGACGCCCCTTGATGCCGCCATCTTGAACCACATATAGGCCAAAACATAATCCTGTGGAGCGCCGCGACCTTCTGCATAGAGTCTCCCCAGATTATTCTGGGCCTGAAGATAACCCTGAGCCGCTGCCATCTGATACCACTTCAGGGACTCCCCGTAATCTTGCTTTACACCACGTCCCTCTTCATACATCTGCCCAAGATTAAACTGAGAACGTGCAAAACCTTGTGCAGCCGAGAGTGAGTACCATCGGACCGCTTCCAGATAATCCTGCTCAACACCCTGCCCATTGTTATATAGCACGCCAAGATTGAATCGAGCACGAACATGACCCTGCTCTGCGGCCAACTGATACCACTTCTTGGCGAGTTCAAAACTCTGCTCCACCCCCTGCCCATTTGAGTACATCACGCCGAGGCTATACTGCGCGAGTGCATTCCTTTTTGCAGCCGCCAGATGAAACCAGTTTGCGGCCGATTCATAATCTCGTATCACTCCCTGACCATTGGCATACATCACGCCTAAGTTGAGTTGGGCAAGTGTGCTCCCTTGCTGAGCGGCCAGACGAAACCATTTTAATGACTCGTAATAATCTTGAGGGGCCCCCTGACCCTGGGCATAGATCACCCCGAGGATATACTGAGCACGCGCATTCCCATGGATTGCAATCATCTTGCGCCACATCATGGACTCCTGCTCGGACGTGATTGATTCCTCATGAATGGGACTGACATTCACCATCGCCTGGGCCATACCGATCCCCATTAGGAAGACAGTGAATAGGGAGATGGTCAGACTCTTCACGCTCATAAGGACTTCACAGGAGGATGGGCGTATTCTAACTGGGCGCTTGGCTCCCAATTTTTTGCACGGCCGAGTGCATCACTCCAGCGCCCACGAATCTCTGCCACACGTCCTCTCGACATCATTGGATTGAAGGTCTTATCAGCCCGCCAATGTGTCGAGATTGAATCCGTGTCTGGCCAGAATCCGACCGCAAGACCTGCCAGATACGCCGCCCCCAGAGCGGTGGTCTCAATCACGGATGGACGCACCACCGGTATCCCCAGCAGATCCGCCTGAAATTGGAGCAGTGGTTCGCTACGAGATGCCCCCCCATCAACGCGCAACTCCTGTAGTGGTTGATCCGTATCCAACTGCATCGCATCGATCAGGTCCGCCACCTGGAATGCAATCCCCTCGATTGCAGCACGTGCGATATGAGCAGCACTGGTATCTCGGGTCAGACCGATCATCATCCCACGAGCATATGGGTCCCAATGCGGCGCGCCCAGACCTGTGAAAGCGGGGACCAGTATGACCCCCCCGCTATCCGGTACCGAGATTGCCAGTGCATCCACCTCCTCCGCTGATTGGACCAGATGCATCCCATCTCGTAACCACTGCATGACCGCACCCCCCATGAAGACGCTCCCCTCCAGAGCGAACTCCTGATGGGGGCCGATTCTGCAAGTCGCTGTCGTGATCAGTCTCTGACTAGAGATGATGGGATGACTGCCGATATTTTGCAGCAAGAAGCATCCCGTCCCGTAGGTATTCTTTGCCGATCCAGGCTGTAAGCACATCTCACCGAGAAGAGCGGCCTGCTGATCACCCGCCGCGCCCGATAAAAGCATAGATGAGAGACCGGGCACTGAACTGATCTCACCATAGACCTCGCTCGAGAGTCTGACAGCAGGCATCATGCACCCTGGGATATCGAAAAGCTTTAGAAGACCTGGGTCCCATTCACCGGTACTCAAATTAAAGAGCATGGTTCGGGATGCATTACTCGGCTCGGTGATATGCAACTTGCCACCGGTCATCTTCCAGATCAACCACGTCTCCACCGTTCCGCAGAGGATCCTTCCATCAACCGCCTGGGAACGTATCCCGGGAATATGATCGAGTATCCATTGAATCTTGGTCGCGGAGAAGTAGGGGTCAATGATGAGACCCGTCAGACTTTGAATCGCCCCCTCATGCCCCCCCTCCCTCAACTGATCGCATACCTTGGCCGTACGGCGATCCTGCCAAACGATGGCATTGTAAATGGGCTTGCCGGTCTCTCGATCCCACACGATAATGGTCTCGCGCTGATTGGCGATTCCCACCCCTGCGATATCGGTCGGTCGGATTCGAGCCTGTTCAAGTGCTAATAGAGCAACACTGACCTGTGTCTGCCAGATCTCCTCTGGATCATGTTCAACCCACCCAGGATGAGGATATATTTGACGTATCTCCTTCTGAGCGCTGGCACAGATCTGACCCTCATGATCGAAGACCATGGCTCGGACACTCGTGGTACCGGCATCAAGGGAGAGAATGTATGTCATCGGTAGGATTATGGCCCGTTATAGATCGCTGATCAGTTCAATCGTGGGTGAATGATTATGCCGCCAAAAGAGGATACCAATTCCAACATTCTAGACCGATCCGAGAGTGTTGATAATCAGACTGAACGGGCTCCCGTGACTCTACCGTCATGGATGTTAAAAAACGAGGCATAATTAACCTCTGAGCGTAATGCCAAATGCATGCAAGATACCGCAGACAAAATGACATCACATACCCCATGAATAACCCTCTCCCCTCCACAGACGGCGGTATCAGTCCCAAGGAGTGGTACCAAGGACTCATCTCACAAAACGGGTTCGTTCACGATACCGCACAATCCGATGCGATTGATGAGATGGATATCCTGTGGCGCCAGCTACTCGAATTTAAATCGAAGCGTAATCGTTTTCTCGGCCGCAGCCTGCTCAATACCGAGGTTCCTAAGGGTCTATACCTCTGGGGAGGTGTTGGACGCGGCAAGACCTTTCTGATGGATGCTTTTTATAATGGTCTACCATACCGCCGCAAACGGCGCATCCATTTTCACAGCTTTATGGCCGAAATTCATCACGAGATGAATCTTCTGGTCGGGGAACCGGATCCCCTAATTATACTGTCCGACAGGATCGTCCAATCAACACGGTTACTATGCTTAGATGAGTTTCATGTCGATGATATCGCAGATGCGATGATCCTCGGAAGGCTGCTAGAGACCATACTCAATCGCGGAGTGGTTCTGATTACAACCTCCAACTACTCCCCCGATGAGCTGTATCCAAATGGCTTGCAACGACAAAACTTCTTAATGACCATCGATCTACTGAAGCATCATCTAAAGATCGTGCACGTTGATGGCGGCACCGATTACCGACTTCTGCGATCAATCCGTGAGCCTTTATTTCTCGTGTCTGACCATGTTACAAGTGATGCTGAGAATGAGGCCTGTCTGGAACATTGGTTTAAAAGAATCTCTGATGGGACACTACCCGTTGAGAATTATATCGTTGCCCATGACCGTCACATCCCAGTAAAAAAACTCGCACATAATGTGGTCTGGTTCGACTTCAAGGATCTGTGTGGCGGCCATCATTCCCAAGAAGATTATCTTGAAATTGCCCACCAGTTTCCCACAGTGATCTTGTCTCATATCTCACGCATGAACGATGACAGTGCCGACACGTCACGTCGTTTCACCTGGTTAATTGATGTCCTCTACGACAATAATGTCAGACTGATCGCCTCATCAGAAGCACCTCCAGATGAGATCTATGAAGGGGGATCTTCATCGAGTGAGATCTCTCGAACCATCAGCCGATTATCTGAGATGCAGACCCAGCATTATCTACAACTGCCACATCAGTCTGAGGATGTGACCTTATAGACTATTGACAGATAGATCGGGTCTGACATCTTTGGAGGATCCTCACTAATAATACAAATCGGAGGAATAGCAGACAATCCCATCGGAGAGTTGGTTATTACGGTAGGAAGATTTTTCAAGTCATCATAAAGTCGTGTATTCAATTCCCGATGAGGTGAAGATTGTAATGGAGAGATTGTGCACATAAAAAAAGCCGCCCCGAGGGACGGCTTTTTTCAACTACAAACACTTAAAAATAAGTTGTTTATTTTTAAATTACTTTGCAGGTGCAGCTGCAGGTTCAGCAGAAGCTTCTTTCGCAGCTTTTTCAAGTTCCTCATCAGATACCTGACCATCACGCTTTTCCCAAAGGCTAGGGGGATATTGACCTGGCTTCCCTTCTCCAGGTGTTTTTTCCCGCATTTGATCACAAGCGGTAAATGATAGTGTTATCAGAGCGGCGGCGAGGAGCGGGTAGACTCTCATTATTAATCTCCTTTATCTAGTTTAGGGCAGTGCGTCATTGTTACTAAAAAAAATTGGTCATTCAAATCCGCAAGGACCAATACATTAATATCAGAGAACATAAATGTTGTCCAGTGTATTTAAATTAATTTATGCATTATCCTTAACTAGGATTCCTTGCTGGTCTTTAATACTAGCAGCGATTTCCGGGATATTGGGAAATATCCGTATCAAGAGTTCAATTATTTACGACGATATACCCATAAAGATACCACTGAAACAGCAGCGTAATGGCCTCCTCATCCATCCCCTCTCCTGCTTCAATCTCATACTGATCTGCCAATCTTTCGAGTAAACGCCTGGCTACAATGCCCACTGGGTAAGCCTCTCCGTTCAAGAAGACACTCCCCCCCCTACACAACATCCGGCTTTTTAAGTCCAAATGTAGGCCATTTCTCTTAACCTGTTTCACAAAATTTTTCTGTGTCAGGAGGGGTGATGGTTGTGTGAAGAAAATGTGATTCTTAGGATCGGTCAGGTAGATACCGATGAAACGTTCGATATCAGATTGACTCCATTTAATTTTAGCAAGTGCGAGGCCCACCTGCTGAAGAAGGGGGGAACTGATCTGCGAGGGATGTCTCTGCAGGGAGATATCGGGATCGTGATAGATCCCATCGATCTCAATACTGTCTTGCAGATAAACCAAGAACTGAGTGGTCAACTCCTGATAGCTCGGTGCTCTAAAACCGATGGAATAGGTCATGCAGTCGTCCTCGGCCACACCATGATGCGCATACCCTGGAGGTAGATAAAGCAGATCACCCGGCTCCAGAATCCATTCCTGCTCGGGCCGAAAGTCGCTCAGAATTCTTAATGGCGCATCTTCAATGAGGCTGTGGTCATGCTGCGAGGAAATCTGCCAGAGCCTTCGCCCCATACCCTGTAATAAGAATACGTCATAAGAATCGAAGTGAGGGCCAACCCCCCCTCCCCTTGGAGCATAACTGACCATCAGGTCATCTAGCCTGGCATGAGGAATAAAATCGAATCGGCGCAGAAGGTCACGTGCTGATGGCAGAAAGTGGTTAACGTCCTGTACCAGAAGGGTCCAGCTTTTATGTGACAGATGAGAGAAGTCACGTGCAATGAATGGCCCATGTTCGACCTGCCAGTCATCACCTTGACCCATCACCAAGCGAGACTGAGAGTCGTCCCTATAAGAAAGACTCATCAGATCCTTGCGAGACAGGAGTCCCTTAAACCCAGGCACGGCAGAACGGACCAGGAGGGGCTTCTTCTGCCAGTACTCGCGTAAGAAATTTGTTGGGGTACGGCCGCCGAGGAGTGTGTTCTTCATGGTG
>JBAWVG010000063.1:0-7221 GCA_037147395.1 Nitrosomonadaceae bacterium
CCGCTGGAAGCCAAGCCCAACAGGGCATCACCCGGCTGGATAGTGAGTCCGGTGATGATCATGTCCTTCTCAACCACCCCCACGGCAAAGCCTGCAAGGTCATACTCACCCTCTGGGTACATGCCAGGCATTTCTGCGGTCTCGCCGCCGATCAGGGCGCAGCCCGCTTGTTCACAGCCTGCAGCGATACCCTTGACGACCCGGGTAGCGATGTCGACATCCAGACGACCACAGGCGAAGTAATCCAGAAAGAATAATGGCTCAGCTCCCTGCACCAAGATATCGTTGACGCTCATTGCGACCAAGTCGATGCCCACACTATCATGCTTGCCGAGCTCGAATGCGAGCTTCAATTTAGTGCCGACACCATCGGTGCCTGTCACGAGCACTGGGTTGCGATATTTTTTAGAGATTTCAAATAGCGCTCCAAAACCACCTATCCCGGCAAGCACTTCTGGGCGCATGGTGCGCTTGGCGTAGGGCTTGATATTTTCCACAAGACGATCACCGGCATCGATATCGACACCAGCATCGCGATAGGAGAGATGGGTTGGAAGTGGATTTCCCGAATTGGACGCAGTCAAGGCTACCTCTGAGGGTTCAAGATGTTAACTAATTACGGTTAGTAACTGAAATCAGGAATAAAAAGTATCGCTGCCACACATGCTTATAAAAAATAGTAGATTTCTTGTAAGCGGATCAGTATCGAACGAGGTTTAAACCTTTCAGAGTGCCCGTAAGTTGAGTTCTCGTTTCATTGCAGATAGAGTGCAAGATTAAGTAATACGATTTTACCGTAAATGAGCCTTAAACACTCCGACGATCTGCATTATCTATGGTGGCTGGCGCTCGCCACTGCCGCTGGAGTATTGGTTTATTTATTAAGCCCAATCCTCGCGCCATTCATGCTGGCCGGAATCATTGCCTATATTTGCAATCCGCTGATGGCGAGAGTAGCGACGGGTAAAGTTTCACGCACCCTTGGTGCCGTACTGGTGATTCTGTTGTTACTAGGCATTTTTTTGGCACTGTTTCTGATCATGTTGCCGCTGTTTGAGAAAGAAGTCTCACGATTGATTGATCGGGCGCCGGCTTACCTTGAAACAATCAAGACCAACTTAATCCCCTGGCTGGAAGCGTACTTGGGTATCAGCCTCGATCTAGATGTTGTCACGCTCAAGCAATTACTGGTGCAGCACTGGCAGAGTGCGGGTGGGGCGGCGGCGAAGATGCTGCCATCGCTCACCAGCAGTGGGATGGCAGTGGTAGAGTTTTTCATGAACCTGCTACTGATGCCAGTGGTGCTGTTCTATTTGTTACGGGATTGGGACGGGTTGATCAGGCGGGTCGATGAAATGATCCCGCGCCGCTGGCTTGAGCAGGCTCATACGCTCGCACTTGAGACTGATCGAGTATTGGCGGAATTCTTGCGTGGGCAGTTGGCGGTCATGTTGTTGATGAGTCTCTGCTACGTGACTGGGCTGTGGCTGGTAGATCTTGAATTCGCGCTGCCGATTGGACTGTTAGCTGGAATGCTGGTATTTGTACCGTATCTGGGAGCAGCGGTTGGACTCATCCTTGCGACTCTGGTGGCTTTGATGCAGTTTCAGGGATGGGGCGGATTGCTCCCGGTATGGGCCGTATTTGCTGTTGGTCAGCTGCTGGAAGGAACGGTGGTCACACCCTTGCTGGTCGGAGATCGCATCGGGCTGCATCCGGTGCTGGTGATTTTCGCGTTGCTCGCATTCGGTCAACTGTTTGGATTCTTTGGTCTCTTGCTGGCGCTGCCAGTGAGTGCTGCATTGCTGGTATGGCTACGCCATGCGCGGACACAGTA
Source organism: Nitrosomonadaceae bacterium (assembly GCA_037147395.1). Classification (GTDB taxonomy): domain Bacteria; phylum Pseudomonadota; class Gammaproteobacteria; order Burkholderiales; family Nitrosomonadaceae; genus VFJL01. Next base: position 1,838 of record JBAWVG010000063.1, read on the forward strand.
TATGCAAAGCAACCTCTACAAGTAGTCAAATGAAGCAACTGCTGCTGGATATCACCCCCCCGTCATCACCCACTCTAGATAACTTCGTACCGGGACATAACAGTGAGTTGCTGCAGACCCTAGACGAGATACTAATGGGGAGAGAGAGGTTTGTTTATCTCTGGGGGGCAACAGGTTGCGGCAGAAGCCATCTGTTACAGGCAGTGACCGCGGCGGCCGCAAGCAACAAACTGAACGCGGCCTATATAAAGTGCAGCAACACCGATGAGACGAGTGCTGAATTCGTCACTCATGTTGCCGCTGACTGCGTAGCGGTTGATGACGTGGCACTCCTCAATGCCGGTGGGCAAATCAGTCTGTTCAATTTATATAACCATATACGGGACGAGGGCCATGCGCGGCTGTTGGTGAGTGGTCCTGTCGCACCTGCACAACTGGGGCTACGTGAGGACTTGGTCACTCGTTTGGGGTGGGGGCTGGTTTACCAGGTGCACGAATTAACTGACGATGAAAAGGTACGGGCCATGCAGAAACATGCTGCCAGTCTCGGCTTCGATCTGCCGCAGGAGGTGAGTGATTATCTGCTACGGCATGGGCAGCGCGATATGCCGTCATTGATCGAGACTGTCAATGCATTAGACCAATGCTCACTTGTAGATCAGCGTCAGATTACCGTGCCATTATTACGTGAACTGTTGGAGGGGCGATGAACTTGGCATTGTTTGATCTCGATAATACGCTCTTGGCGGGTGATAGTGATTTTGAATGGGCTCAATTCTTAATCGAGAAGCGCGTGCTCGACCGCGAAGTATATGAGGCTCGCAATCTAGAGTTCTATGAGCAATATAAAGACGGCACCCTCGATATTCACGAGTTTCTAGATTTCCAGTTGAAACCTTTATCGCGCCATCCGCGCAGTCAGCTCGATGCCTGGCACAACGAATTCATGACGCAAAAGATCGAACGGCTGGTTGCGCCGGGTGCACGGAAATTGATTGAGCAGCATATGCTCAATGGAGATTTATGCGTCATCATTACAGCGACCAATAGTTTTGTTACTGCCCCAATCGCTCGGATGCTGGGCGTGAGTCACTTGATTGCCACCGATCCCGAGCAGAAAAATGGCGAATTCACGGGCCAGGTCTCAGGCATACCCTGTTTCAGAGAAGGAAAGGTCGCGCGACTGACTAGCTGGTTGGATGACCGGAATCTGACCTGGTTATCGTTCCTCGAGAGTTGGTTCTACAGCGACTCATTAAATGACCTGCCGCTCCTCATTAAGGTCACTCACCCGGTAGCGGTGGACCCTGATTCGACGCTACAGAGCCATGCTGAGAAAAACAACTGGCCAATTATTAGTCTGCGCTAGTGTCGGTACCGAAGAAAAATAAAGGCACCTGAAACTATCGAGGCTGGCAGATTCTGGATGAGCGATCACCGGGATACATTCACTTCAACGCATAGCCATGATCTCTTCTAAGCACCTATTTCCAAGTTTCTTTCTCTTTTTGCTGATCGCGGTTAGTAGCTTATTTGCAGGGTTACTGTTCGGTAGCGTGAACATTCCGCCCTCTCAAGTTGCTGAGGCGCTACTGTCGCCGGGCGATGATGCCATCAGTCAGATTGTTTGGCAGTTGAGACTGCCTCGAGTATTGGCCGCATTCGCGAGCGGGGGTCTGCTCGCGCTAGCGGGCGCATTGTTGCAGGTGTTATTGCGCAATCCGTTGGCAGACCCCTATATTCTCGGGGTATCTGGGGGTGCAGCGGTCGGCGCGCTTACCGCGATGCTGCTTGGGTGGGGGCTGGCTCTAGTTAACCTGACGTCGATGGCTGGGGCACTGGCTGCGATTGCGATCGTGTTTGGCTTAAGCTTTCGAAATGGGGACTGGAATGTATACCGACTCCTGTTGACTGGGGTAGTGCTATCGGCTGGTTGTGCGGCATTGACGACCTTGATCCTGACCTTGGCACCGGCTAGTGACGTCAAGGGTATGTTGTTTTGGATGATGGGCGATGTATCGCGTGCGGTCGGAGCAGAGGGGCTGTTATCTGCATGGCTGACGCTGGTCATCGTGACAGCCACGAGCATGCTCTTTTCTGGCAGTCTCAACGTCTTGAGTCTGGGTCAGATGAAGGCGAAGGCCCTTGGTGTGGCAGTACTTCCATTGCAAGTGGGCATTTACTTTAGTGCGGCCTTGGCGACTGTGGCTTCATTGATGATGGCCGGTGCCATTGGCTTTGTTGGTCTGATTATTCCCCATGTCATCCGTTTGCTAGGGATTAATGATTATCGTTGGTTGCTACCTTTAGCCATGTTACTGGGGGGGAGCTTTCTCACATTGGCAGATACTCTTGCGCGAACTTTATGGGCGCCACAGCAACTTCCGGTCGGGGTGTTAACTGCGCTACTGGGTGTGCCATTGTTACTGTTATTGTTGTCGAGAAAACGCTGATGAAGGCAAGACTCATTCTGAAAAGAGATTCAGCCGCATCAGGTTATACGTCATAATTCTTTCTTTTTAATTTCGATGTGATGAATGCTGCCCGGATAGCCTGGAATTCCGCACCATCTTCCATCTCGCCGCGTAGCCGTTACTGGCTGCAAAATCGTGGCTCATTGACACGCCTGATCCAGCAGCACTGTAGTAATTTCCGCGTTAAGCCGATATTTCAGTCGCTGGCAAGGGTATGCGAGGACGAGCTTGCTGTAATGGACCTGCGGCGCCATGAAATGGCGTTGGTACGGGAGGTGTATCTATACTCCGGCAAGACGCCTTTAGTTTTCGCACATTCAGTTGTCGCAAGGGAGAACTTGCGTGGCGCTTGGCGAGGACTGAACGGCCTTGGGAGCAAGTCATTGGGCACGGTTCTATTCACTAATCCTGCGGTCAGACGGACCCCTCTTCAATTCAAAAAACTGAATTCAGCTCATCCACTCTTTCATCGAGCATGCAGGGAGCTGCCGACCACGCCAGCGGGCCTGCCGGCTAGTCTATGGGCGCGACGTTCCTTGTTTACTCTGGATGGGCAGTCCTTATTGGTGACAGAGGTGTTCCTTCCTGCTATTTTGGATTTAAAGTAGTGACATTCATGCAACGGTTAGGTCATTACGGGAAGCTGATGCGGCTGGATAAGCCGATCGGGATTTTGTTGTTACTATGGCCCACACTATGGGGTCTATGGATAGCTGCTGATGGTTTTCCTGATCTGTTTATTCTGACGGTATTTGTATTGGGGACAGTGCTGATGAGATCCGCCGGTTGCGTGATTAATGATTACGCTGACCGAAATATTGACCCGCATGTTGTGCGCACTAAGAACCGCCCACTGGCAACCAAAGCAGTGAGCACTAAAGAGGCGTTACTTCTGTCAGCAGGTTTAAGTTTATGCGCGTTCTTGCTGATACAGCCACTGAATCGGCTTACGCTCCAGTTGGCGGTATTTGCACTATTTCTTGCCGCGAGCTATCCGTTTACCAAGCGCTTCTTTGCGATGCCGCAAGCGTATCTAGGGATTGCTTTTAGTTTTGGTATCCCGATGGCGTTTGCTGCTCAGACCGGTGAGTTACCATTGATAGTCTGGCTGCTGATGGCGGCAAATCTATTGTGGGTGATTGCTTATGATACTGAGTATGCAATGGTCGATAGAGACGATGACCTCAAGATAGGGATCAAGACTTCCGCGATCACTTTTGGACATTTTGACGTGATGGGAATCATGCTATGTCATGCGGGGTTTTTGAGTATTATGATCGGAATAGGATTAATGCAGAAACTGGGGTTTGCATATTATGTGGGTCTGATCGCTGCGTCGGGTCTGATTATCTATCAGTATTGTTTGATTCGCGAGCGTGATCCAGCCTTATGTTTTAGAGCATTTTTACACAATAACTGGGTCGGTGCGGTGGTGTTTGCTGGCATTATGCTCAGTTACCTGACAGAGGCAATTTAATAAGTGTCCCACTACGATGAAATATAAAGATCTGCGCGATTTCCTCGCAAAACTGGAGAGCCAGGGTGAGTTAAAGCGCATCACGACAGAGATCGACCCACATCTCGAGATGACCGAAATTTGCGATCGGGTATTGAAGGCGGGTGGCCCAGCCATTCTGTTCGAGAATCCCAAGGGGCATAATATACCTGTTCTCGGAAACCTATTCGGTACACCACGGCGCGTGGCCATGGGGATGGGACAGGAGTCTGTATCGGCATTGCGCGAAGTGGGTGAACTGCTCGCAGCTTTGAAGGAGCCCGAACCACCTAAGGGATTGAAAGATGCGTGGGATAAGTTCCCAGTGTTGAAGCAGGTGCTCAACATGGCGCCAAAAGTCGTTTCGAGCGCGCCGTGTCAGGAGATCGTGTGGGAGGGCAAGGATGTAGATCTCGGTAGGCTGCCGATCCAGACCTGCTGGCCGGGTGATGCAGGCCCGCTGATCACTTGGGGATTGACCGTGACCCGTGGACCACACAAGGTCCGACAGAATCTGGGTATATACCGTCAGCAGGTGATTGCGCCTAATAAGATCATTATGCGTTGGCTGGCACATCGAGGGGGCGCATTAGACTTTCGTGATTTCTGTCTTGCCCACCCGGGGCAGCCTTACCCGGTAGCGGTAGCGCTGGGAGCGGACCCTGCGACCATACTCGGGGCGGTCACTCCGGTGCCGGATAGTCTCAGCGAGTATCAGTTTGCTGGTCTGTTGCGTGGCGCAAAAACCGAAATCATCAGTTGCCTAAGCCATGACCTGCAGGTTCCGGCAAGTGCAGAAATCGTACTGGAAGGATTTATCCAAGCCGGCGAGACGGCACTCGAGGGCCCGTTCGGTGACCACACTGGTTACTATAATGAGCAAGAAACTTTCCCGGTATTTACGATTGATCGCATCACCATGCGTCGCAATCCAATTTTTCATTCAACTTATACCGGCAAGCCTCCGGATGAGCCGGCCATACTTGGCGTGGCGTTGAATGAAGTCTTCGTGCCGCTGCTACGAAAGCAGTTTCCTGAAATCACTGACTTTTATTTGCCGCCGGAAGGTTGTTCATACCGGATGGCAGTAGTGAGCATGAAAAAACAGTATGCGGGCCACGCTAAGCGAGTGATGTTTGGTATATGGAGTTTTCTGCGCCAGTTTATGTACACTAAATTTATCATCGTCACCGATGACGATGTAAATATACGGGATTGGAAGGAGGTCATCTGGGCGGTTACTACACGTGTTGATCCTGCGCGCGATACATTGATCGTGGAAAATACGCCGATAGATTATCTTGATTTCGCCAGCCCGGTGTCGGGACTGGGTGGGAAAATGGGACTTGATGCCACCAACAAATGGCCCGGAGAGACCACTCGGGAATGGGGTACGCCGATTGTGATGGATCCCG
>JBAWVG010000064.1:0-6965 GCA_037147395.1 Nitrosomonadaceae bacterium
TCAATGATGCATATGCTGATGCCCGCTATGATTGGGTGCGGGGGTACTTGCAGGAGGGGTTTGGACTGCGGGCTTCTTTGCAGCTGCGGCCTTTGCCTTGGGTTTCAGCGGGGTAAACCGTGCCGACTGCGCCTCATCCCCTGCTAGCTTTACAAATACTACAATAACGCTCTCAGGCTTTACGCTAAACTCCCCCAACCCCTTCATCTGATTCTCTCCCGCAGGCTCGAGCTTTACAGTCGTTACCGCCTTGCCCTTTCCGATCTGAATGGTTGCCTTTGCAGTTCCGCCCTCAGTCTTAACCGGACTGTCGCCGTGATCGCTCACATACAGCACCAGCTCCTTATCTTTTGCCACCAGCTCTAAATGATAGGGGCCCGCCATCCTTAGCTGCCCACCATGGGCCGTGGTCAGCGTATTCAGATAGTCGTCCGTGTGCGCCCAGGTGGGTAACGTTACCGCCATTCCCATGCCGAACAGAGCTGCTGCCATTGTCTTATTCATACTGTTACTCCTTTGATTTAACGTTTCAGTTGTTCAGCCGGCTGGGCGTACCTTGACTGACCCTATATCAGTGAACATGATCCCCTGGGGGGGGAAGTATCTGCTTCTCCCGCCCAAGTTGTGCCAGTTGCTGCTGCAGGCTATCCAGGTCCGTCCATCCCAACCCATCCATCTCCGGAATCCAGCGTGCACGTAAATAGCCATACCGATCTACCAGTAACTCCATATGCTCGGGCACTATGCCCTCACCCAACAAGTCGGGCCGTTCCAACGTCCTACGAAATAATGCATAGCTGCGCTTAATCTCACCCGCCCCCTGGGTCACTACTGGGAAGGGTAATGCCGCAATCATTGCCGTCATCTCCTGCGACTCAACCTCATTCATCGGCACTCCCAAGAGCTGAGTATTGCTGCCCATGATCGCTTTATATGCCAGACTCAACTGCTCCAGCCGAGCCTTCGACTGCGGCCAAGTGAACAGCACCAGCATCACCGTCTTTTGTTCACGGAAATCCTTGAGTGTGCCGCTCGAGCCATCTTGTGCGAAGTAGGAGAAGTTCGGTGGTCCCATCGACTTCTGCGGCTGATTCGGCTTGACCCGTGGGCTCATTAACCGTGCCTGATATCCGCGCGACATTGCATGCAGATAGTTCACCACATCCCAGCGCTCTTCTTCAGCCAGATTACCCGCAAAGGCGGGCATCCCCGTATCCGGGATGCCATAGGTCAGCCAGTGGAAGAAATCCCCCGCCGTATGCTTAGCGGTATGGGGCTCGGTCAATAGATCAACCGGTGGCTTAGTAAAGGTTTTACTTAAGATTCCATTTCCTTTGCCTTGGGGCCCATGGCAGGTCACGCAGTTCTCAGCATAGATCACAGACCCATTGGCAATAGAGATCGTGTCAAACGGGACCGGGGTCTTACGATACGTCTCCGGATAGGCCTCCACCGACAACGGCGGAAGTGCTACCCCCATCGCTGCAACCACCAAGACCAGAGGAATACTAATACGGCGCATCACATTCCAATGCTTAAGGCTGCCCGCAACGATCGCGCCCATTCCCAGCACCAGAAGTGCAAGGCCCGACCATGCGCGTATCATCACAGTCTCATCGCCCCAAGTAGCATCGATTGAGAATCTGAATGAATAGGGCCAGTTCTGAACCAAGGCATGCTTTGCGGGCACTGTGTTTGCTACGATGGTCGCCAGCATCACAATCCCCAGCGCCAATATGAATTCAATCCTGACCCATTTACGCAGTTTCTGTGCACCAGACGCAGCCAGTTCCTGACCCTGAGCCAGTAACGGCAGCCAGGTCGAGCGAGCACGTGCTGCAATCATTAAGACCACCGCTAGCAACGCTAGCTTCGCATTGAGTATCCACCCGTATTGAGTCGATACCAAGGCACCATAGCTCGAGTCAACCATCCGGTCGGTAATCATGACCCCGGTTGCAACAATCCCGAGCATCACCGGCAGCGCCATTCGTGAGAACCGCTTCAGTGCCACTACGCCCGATTGTACTAACTCCTCTGAACGGAACGAACCACCCCCTCCCGCCCCCGCATAACCAGCCCCCGCTTGCGTAGATTGCGTCGCATTGAGCACCACCAGCAGAAACGCCGGCAATGCCCCAAACCAGAGGCTCGCCAGGATGATATGCATTGTGTACGGGAGGATTGCGGTGACAGAGAATTCATCGGCCGCTGAGTGGCTTGCAAGTGAGCCCACTGCCAAGGTGAGTGAGGCCATACTTGCACACAAGATATAACGCCCGCGGGTGGCAGGTCCCTTGCTCATCGAAAGAACGACACCCAATACGAGTAGCGCACAGAATGTGCGCCCGGCCCAGATGTGACCCATCCGGGTATTCTGAACCAGTGCGAGCCACGCACTCGGACGCCAGGCATTCTCATCGATGCCCGTTGCCTGTGCCGTGGTCGTGACCAAGACCCCGAACAGCCCGACCATTAATATACCCGCCAGCCACGGCAGCAGCCGTGCCATGCGTTCAACCCAGGGAGTATTGTAGGATCCAGCGATCGCCAGAAAGACACAACTGCCAACCAAGATCATATTAGACGCAAGCTGTGACCAGCGAAGTAGCGTCGCAATGACCTCAATCATTTTTAGGGGGCTTTACTCTTGACCGTAAAGTCGTAAGACGAGTCCACCACATGACCATCGACTGATAGCACCCGGAACTTAACGGTGTATTTCCCTGGTGCGAGTTCAGGCAGCGGAAGCACGATCGATTTAGGATCGTCGGCCGATATCGTTGGAATCACCTCGGTGATTCCGCGCTTGCTCTCATCCAGAACGGTGAGTGCTGCATAATCCTTCTCGACCCCTTCGTTAAACCATAGCCGTACCTGTGTTGGTGCCTTAGCCAGTGCAGCCCGTCTCGCAGGCTCAGCCTTAACCAGCATCGCATGCGCCAAGACCACAGGGGTATGTAACGATAACAACACCGCCAAGCTCACCGTAGCACCTGCCAATAGCCGCCTCAATGCAATCACCGTCCATGGTTTCATTTCAATTCCTCCTCGCTCACAACCCTAATCCGCAGGGTCATCGTTCATTTGACTGTATTATTGTGGGATGGTTGCTCGCCGTCAGACAGGGATGCCGGTCACCCAACACCCCTGGTCCTGCCAGATCTCTCGAGTTTATGCGCTTCCGGTCTTACGCGGCCGGCGTAAAAAGAAGAAGACTGCAATCGCGCCAATGACCGCTGCAATCCCACCCATCAGTGCGGGTGAGGTCTTTTTAGGTTCGCCGACCGCGAACGGAAAGCGAGACAGCATCTCCTTCTCCCCGTCATTGATCGTTACCAACCCAACAAACTTACCCGGTTGACTGAAGGTGTGCTCGAATGTAATCGATCCGTTGCTATAAACTTTGGGTGGCAAATGCAAAATAGTGATTGGGCCCAAGTTCTTCTCATCCACCGTCAACCCGCCATCTCCTGCAGCATCCCGGATCACCCGGATCTCGGTCGGCATGGGGCGTAAGGCCTCTTCAATGTAGTCAAGTGCGACCACGGTACGTCCTGTTGAAGGAATATCCTCGCAGAACTCCTTCTCCTGGGTACTATCCGGTTGATAGCCCGTAAAGTGCATGGTAAATGGACCAATCGTCAGCTTGCAGACGTCATCTGCCAGTGCAAGGCCTCCATGAGCCTGAACCTGCGCTGAGAAGGTCATCGCGGTCGTCAATACTAAACAAGCAGTTGCAGATTTAATGAATTGCAAAGACATGATCAGAGTCACCTATATAAAAGTTATACGCTTTATGTGAGCACCATCAACCCGCTTGGGGTTTAAATGGAGTCTGTCTATGAACGGCGCGAAGCACGCCACGCCTGCATCCGCTTCGACTTCATGAACTTATATCCCAGCAGACTCAGTAATAGTATCCCAATTAGGGGTAATACCGCTGTACGGAATACATTCGCATAGTTGATCATCTTTACCCGCAATGCATACTGATACCGCATCGGGGGCACACCATCTGCCGAAATGATCACCGTATACAATCCTTGATCTAAGTTCGTCTCCCCCCGCAGCACTCCATCCGGATGGAGTCTCGGGAGCATGAGCGAGACCGTCTCACTCTCGTTCTCACTGTCGCCCTTCATGATCTTCATTCCAACCGGCATCTCGCGTAATGCCTGATCCACCAAATCTACGACCAGATGCGTATCCCCACCCTGCGGGATCTCCATACAATACTGTGCACTCGGTTCAAACTGCGGCTGATAGGCGCTCAAATGAACCATGCTGTCGCCTACCCGGCGTACACAGCTATCCTCCTCTAGTGACACCTTCCCATGCGCAGCCGCGCCGCCCGCATATAGGAATGCAACCAGCATGAGCGCCGTAGTCCCCGCCTGCGCTACTTGCCTTACCATGGGCAAAGTTCTCTTTGACATCATCTCGATCCCATTTTATCAGTGACGTTCATGAATTAAAACTGGAATTGTAAATTGTACTGACTTGACATCCACCCCGACACATATCCTTCGGCGCAGACTAAGAATTAGTTTGACTCGATTTGCTCATAAAACGTTCATTAAAAAAAACCGATCCGCCATCCCATCTTACGACGGGGGCGGATCGGTGTGTCATGCCTTACTATGCTTAGAGCTTGGTAAAGACCGGTATAACAGCACCAGCGATACTGTTTACATTGCGATCACCTGTATCATCCCAGGTCATCAACAATCCACCAAACCGACTTTCAGGATCGCCCAGCAGCGCCATCAGACGCTGTACTTCCCAGAGCGCATCCTTCGCTTCCATGTTCACCACACGCGTCTCACCAGGTTGGATAGGTGTATCGTTATCCAATGACAAGCCCGTCGCGATCAGTTCACGAGGATAGTTACGGTCGAGGTATCTCAGTCCAACCTTGTTAATGAAACGTACACCTGCAGTGGTGAATTCCCCGATACGGATGGGGCGGTCGCCGCTGTTGGTGATGTTCATTACAACGCGCAGTGCACGACCCGGTACGTCATAGTTCGCGTCCATTACCTTGATCGCGATTGGGTTTGGTTTCACTGGCATTGGTGTAACTTTAGACTCACCCGCTTGGATAGGTACCGTGTACGGATGCTTTGTTTCCGTATAACGATATCCGCCCCACACGATTGCGAAGGTCAGCACCATCATGATGGCGCCCATCTTCTTGTCGAATGGATCCAGCAAGAGTTCATCACCATAAGCCAACAGAACACGGCTACGTGGCAAGAACATCGGACGAGCACAGAATATAGCGATCCAGAAACATCCCATTCCGAGCCAGACCAAGTGCCAGAAGATACCGTTGCTGAAGTTGAATGTCTCCAGATCAACAGTCTCGCCTGTCAGCAGCTTCATCGGATTGGTGAAGTCATCCCAGCTACCCGTGATGTTCATCCAAGATGCTGGACCAGCAATTGGGCCTGCATCCTTAATGTTAACCATGGCGTGCATGTGGTGACGACCTGGAATCCGAGCCTTCAGCCTAACTTCGAACGCATAATCCCGGCCAATTTCCATTGGACCAGAAATATAGGTTGGTTCGCCGTTCAGCTTGGTGCTCAAACGCACAAACACTGGACTTGGGCTACCTACGTTAAAGAACGCGCGGGTCGGCTTGCCAACAGCACGTGGCCAATCTTCGGCTAAGTGAAACTTGCCGGTCATGGTCGCAATGTCGTTGACTTTAGTCGTCACCGGTTGCCATTTCATGTCATACCACTGAATGGTACGCATGCGTAGGAATGGTTCCTGGGAACGTTCGCCGTGTGCAGCTACGGGCGCCACGTCCAGTACCAAGGTCAGTGCTAGTGTCGCAACGCCGTACAGGCCGATGACGCCCAGCTTAAGAAAGTTTTTTGCATTCATTATTTAATCCCCTCAGCAAATCCTTCCTCACCAAACGCTGTCACATCGTATTTCTCCGCGACACGACCTCTTGGGCCCTTCACGTAGTAGAACGAGGTGCAGAATACCTTGCCAAAATACCACCAGACAAGGAACATCAGCATGGATACGAAGGCTGAGAAGAATGCAGCGATGACGGTCGTGTGACCACCAAAGGTCCGCAACGATCCTTGCTCAATCAAGCGAACGTACTCAGGTGTACCAGTACGAACATAGAGGAAGCCCGTGTAATCAGCAACCGACAACAGGACGCCTTCTGCTACCAACGGCAGATGGGTTGGTCCGAAGATCGGCCAGTTACCCGGATAGAACAACAGACCGAATGCGCCGCCGCCAACCAGTGCTGTAATCAACCAGCTGCGTGTCAGTAACAGACAGGTGTCCATCACCAGCGCGCCAGGAATCATGGTCGAAGGCAATACAAAGTTGATTGGGTAATGCGACCACCAGTAGAAACCCCAGTAGCGCGTCAGCCATTCACCAACCAGCAGGCAAACCACGCAGAGCGTAGCGCCAAACGGTTGCCGGTAATTTACCCAGAGGTAATACATGATTGCAGCACAGTATGTGATCCCTACAATCGGGGTCACGACCGGCCACCATTGACGATCCTTCCAATCAAGCCAGAAATCCCAGTCACCTGCAAGCAACATAAAATGCATGTGATAAGTTCCGACTAAAAGTATGCACAAAATAGGGAAGTAAACAGCGTCTATGTATCTAGACATGCTGGCTGCTTCAGGTCCCATCTTGGCCGCTTTTAAAATCTCATCTGATCTACTCATTGCGCCCTCCCTTCAAATATATCGTACAACCTTAAATATAAAACATGATGACCCTGCATTCTCTACAACTGTCACATATATACCCGCCGCATTCAGACTTCGTAGTCAGGAGCGATTAAACCCCCTTTACTAACCCTAACCCGCTCCCCACACATGGGGAGCGGCTCGGCAATACAGCGTAAGACCAGTCGATGTGACTTAGTCTTTGGTATAAACGATGCGGTTGTTCAGAATGACTTTGCT
>JBAWVG010000065.1:0-6905 GCA_037147395.1 Nitrosomonadaceae bacterium
TTGAAGGTAAGGTCCATTTGAGCGGATTTGTTAGCACCCTCTTTGCGCTGTCAAAGGCGATCGAAATTTCTCGTGGTATCAAGGGAGTTATAGACGTAAAAGACGAGGTGAGGCTCATGGGGCAGCACTGAGCCGTTACTAGAGTGACTCGCTAATACTCCTTGGGAATTGGATAATTGTTTGTTCAGGCCTGTTTCAGTAGGCTACAACCCTTCTTCATTGCATCAACGACTAGGCCTATAAGTATTTCAAATACTTGTTGTTCAACCCATTCTGGGACATATGGAATTTCAAGTGACTTGCTGAGACGGGACCCAAGTACTAGTTTTAACTCTTCGGCATCCTTGTCGGAGATTCCGTCACCTATATTTTTGATTAATCCGTAGAGTTCATTGGGTATGTTTTGATATAGAAGTCGATCAAATACCTTTACAGTTTTTACAAAAATAATTTGCTCTGTCCCTTCTGTAATAAAAGGGAGGTCAATTTTTCTGTTCAACTTCGATGCCAGTACCTCTACTTCTTCCGCAGATAGCATCTCTATCTGCACATCAAATTCATGTAGAACTTGTTTTCTTTGTTCTTCAGTCAGGATGATGGTTGACATTGCTAGCCTCCATGGAAGTAGTCGACTCAGAAAGCACAAAGTAGTTCCGGGCTTGCCGATCAGGGGTGTAACTTAAAAGAGGAGCATGAGGTTTTGAGTAAGTAAATTTTGATACCCAGAGAATTTAAAAATTTCTGGTACTGCAATTATTTGTAGACCAGATCAATCAAAGTGCAAGGGGTGGGGATAGGAGGTCTACGGGGGGAGAGTGCGGAACGGCAAAACGTAGCCATTTTAAAAGATACGATTGAGCCTGTAGGCCCCCTTGATTCTAGCGGACAAGAGTAAAGAGTCAGTGATGCAAAGGAGTGCTGAGGAAGAAGAGGTGTAGTGGGTGTCTTGAGCCCATTGAATGTCATTTTTTATATTTTTTGAGAAGCTTAGTCGGACGGAATAATTCTGTAAAAAACCTCTTAGAACATCGGTTTCTTTTTGATTGTTTTATAGCGTTTGACCCCGGCCATAATTTCCGCATTGGCATCTTTGACCGAAGCCCAGCCGACTATCTCGACCCACTTGCCAGGCTCTAAATCTTTGTAATGTGCGAAGAAATGCGCGATTTGAGAGAGCACTAATTCCGGAAGGTCTTTGTACGACTTCTTTTTTTGGTAGAGACTACAAAGCTTGTCGATCGGTACCGCTAGAATCTTGGCATCCTCACCGGCTTCGTCAGTCATTTTCAGCATGCCCAACGCCCGGCAACGCACCACGACGCCAGAGATCAGAGGTACCGGCGAAAGGACCAGTACATCAACAGGATCCCCATCATCCGACAAAGTGTGTGGAATATAACCATAGTTACATGGGTAATGCATTGATGTGGACATGAAACGATCCACAAACATGGCGCCAGTTTCCTTGTCCACTTCATATTTTATGGGGTCTGCGTTCATTGGTATCTCGATAATGACGTTGAGATCATTGGGAAGGTCACGGCCAGAATTTACTCGATCAAGATTCATTTGTTCACCTGAAGACTAGATAATCGACATTATAGACATGGGTTAAGAAGTCGGGGGTTTCATTGGCGTAAACAGAGCACCACTTTATAATTCAGGATTAGTGCGCTGTAGATTAGTCACGCTAGCGTAGTTTGCATTGAATAAAGGCTCCAAGTGTTAAATACGGAAGACATTCTTCAAACAGGTGACAGCTCGGAAATGATGGAATGTGGTGTAATTCCACATAAGACCCCTATGCATGAGTGGTCAGTTCTGGCGATTTTAGTAGGGGTACATTTCATTCATATCATGGACTTCATGATCATGATGCCACTGGGTCCTCAGTTCATGCGCGTGTTCGAGATCGCTCCGCCACAATTCGGATTTTTAGTGTCTATTTATACTTTTAGCGCAGGGATATTTGGTTTTTTCGCTGCCCTTGTGATCGATCGATTTGACCGTAAGACAGTTTTGATTGTTCTGTGTATTGGATTCTCTGGCGCTACACTGCTGTGTGCAATGGCACCCAGTTATACCATGCTGCTGGTAGCGAGGGCAGTAGCGGGTGCATTTGGTGGGGTGATGGGTGCAATGGTATTTTCCATTGTAGGGGACATCATTCCAGAATATCGCCGCGGTGCTGCCACTGGTACGGTGATGTCAGCCTTTTCGTTAGCAGCGGTAATTGGACTGCCGATCGGATTATTTCTTGCCAATTTTTCGGACTGGCGCGCACCATTCTTTTTTCTGACGGCGTTAGGTGTCATAACGGTCATTGCCACTTTCTTGGTATTGCCGCCATTGCGTGGTCATCTTGAACACTATCGTGAAAGTAGTCCCTTGAAACAGCTGAAGTCGATCTTCTCAAATTACAATCATCTCAATGCATTCGCTTTAATCATTATGCTGATGTTTGCTGGCTTCTCAGTAATTCCTTTCATTAGTCTCTATATGGTAGCGAATGTGGGTCTGGCAGAAACGGATCTTCCTTATCTTTATTTTTCAGGCGGATTGGCAACATTTTTTACCGCACGCCTGATCGGCAGATACTCTGATCGTCATGGTAAGCGTAAAGTTTTTGGCATCATAGCAGTCGTTTCCATCGTGCCAATCTTGCTCGTCACACACATGACAAAGGTACCGGTAATCATAGCAATTGGTACGACTACGTTATTCATGATTTTTGTCTCTGGACGCTTTGTGCCAGCGATGGCCCTGATAATTTCCAGCGTGGAGCCAAGGTTAAGAGGTAGTTTTATGAGTTTCAATTCTTCAGTGCAACAGATTGCCGCAGGATGCGCCTCCTTAATGGCGGGGTCGATTATGGGGAAATCGGCTGAGGGCGAGCTGACGCAATTTGGTACCGTGGGCATCATCGCAGCTGTCTCGACTATTATCTGTATCTGTCTTACAGCTAGGCTGCGCTCTTTTGAAGAGGGTGTTGCCAGGTGAGTTCGCTTGGATGGATCCCTGGTTTTCTGAGGACTTCACCAATGCTCTTGCCGCTGAGCCCTGTCTCACAAGGTTTTGAGCACCTTCACGGTTGGCCCGATATCTCAGTTTTGGAGCATTTACGGAATAGCGCTGCCGTACAGCCTATGACCTACTCCGGCAAGTTGGTTCAATTTGTTCCTCAGAGTGCCTCACCCCTAGAATTTTCCCAACAGTACGAGCCTCGAATCTATCTCTCTGGAGAGGTCCAGACCCGCCCAAATAACTGGCATGATCTATTTAATGCGCTGGTATGGCTCACCTTTCCCCGTTCAAAGGCAGCACTGAACCGGTTGCACTATCAGGCATTGCTGCAGGAATACGGTAATGATAAAAAGCAACGGGGCGCACTGCGCGATGCGGCAACACTGTTTGACGAGTCTGGGGTGGTCGTGGTGAGCAGTGATGCAGGGTTAAGTAATCTTCTACAAGATTTCGAATGGAAGCAGCTATTCTGGAATCAGCGCAAGGCGGTGTGTAATCAGATGAGGTTCTTTCTTTTTGGTCATGGGCTTTATGAGAAATCGTTAAAACCATACGTGGGCATGACAGGAAAAGGTGTCATCCTTTCGGTAGAGCAGGACTTTTTTAATCAACCTCTGGCAGTGCAGCTTGCTATGATTGATTCGATGCTTGAGGATTTATTGTCCAGCGGGAAAGTGGAGAACTTTACTTTGTCGCCGGTACCGCTTCTAGGGTATCCAGGTTGGTCAGAAGACAACTTAAACGAGGGCTACTACGACGATAGCCATTACTTCAGATCGAGACCGGTACACGTTACAGTTTGATGAGAAGGAGAGGATTATGCTGGTAATTGCTCACCGAGGGTTTCACGCCTCAGTTCCAGAAAATACTATGGCTGGGTTCGAGGCGGCGGTAACGCTCGGAGTTAATGGGATTGAGACTGATGTACGGATCAGCCATGACGGCCAACCGGTGCTGGTGCATGATCGGGTGATTGCATCGGGGCATGCGGTGACAGACCTTACTCGTGATGAGATCGAACAAGCGCTCGGTCATAAGGTGCCGACTCTGGATGAGGCTTTAGAGTGCTTCCCCGGTATTTTATGGAATATCGAGATTAAGACCACCCAGTCATTGGACCTAGTGATTGGTGTACTGAAAAGGTATCAGGTTGGACATCGAATTCTCATCACCTCATTCCGGCACGATGTGGTCGCGGTCTGCGCATCATCCCTCCAGATGGAGTGCGGCTTGCTGGTGGCACATCGGCCTCAGACTCTTGACTCCTTACTGGCTGGTTGTGAAGGGAATCCAAGGATTGATCATATCGTCTGGGATTACAACGTATTGGACGAGCTCTTATTAAAGCAGGCCACTGCAGATGGTTTTCGAAACTTTGTCTATGGCCCTGTGACGCAATCCGAGCACCAGCATTGCTGTGGTGTGGGTATTGATGGAGTGATCACTGATTACCCTCTTCTGGCGCAGAATATGTAGCTAAGGTCAGATTCATCAACTATTATGAAAATTCAGATTTCATAAGTGTAGAGGGGTGAAAGGTGACTGAAATTTGCGCGATGCTTGGGGATGAGGCTGACAAGCTTCTCGGTCATGTTTGCAAGGGAATCCCCAAAGATGGCCTGCATGTACCGGGGCCAGATTTTATTGATCGAGTGATGGTCGCAAGCGATCGTAAGCCCGGTGTGCTGCGTAATCTCCAGGCATTATATAATCATGGACGCCTAGCAGGCAGCGGCTACCTGTCCTTGTTGCCGGTTGATCAGGGTGTAGAACATTCTGGCGGCGCTTCATTTGCACCTAATCCCATTTTTTTTGATCCAGAAAATATTGCAAAGCTTGCGATCGAGGGTGGCTGCAACGGGGTCGCATCGACTCTCGGTGTCCTGGGGATGGTAGCTCGTCGTTATGCTCACAAGATACCCTTCATTCTTAAGATCAACCATAACGAGTTACTGACTTACCCCAGTAAATACGATCAAACTCTATTCGCTAGTGTGAACCAAGCATTCGATATGGGTGCCTGTGCAGTTGGGGCGACAGTATTCTTCGGCTCTGAGGAATCTCGCCGGCAAATCCAAGAGGTCTCTGAGGCATTTGCACATGCGCATGAGCTTGGGATGGTGACAATCTTGTGGGCTTACACTCGCAACACAGCCTTTAAAACCGCGGACAAGGATTACCATGTCAGCGCAGATCTTACCGGTCAGGCTAATCACCTTGCAGTCACGATCGAGGCCGATATCGTCAAGCAGAAAATGGCTGAGAACAATGGTGGCTTCAATGCACTTAAGTTCGGGAAGACTAGCCCCAGAGTTTACAGCGAACTCACCACCGAGCACCCGATTGATCTGGTCCGTTATCAGGTCGCGAACTGCTATATGGGACGAATCGGAATGATCAATTCTGGAGGCGAGTCTGGAAAGGATGATCTGCGTCAGGCGGTGCGTACTGCCGTCATCAATAAACGTGCCGGTGGGATGGGATTAATTTCAGGCCGCAAGGCTTTTCAGAAGCCATTTGTAGAAGGGGTTAAGTTGCTGAACGCGATTCAGGATGTATATCTATCACCCGACGTGACGGTCGCCTAATAAAGTCTACTTGATGATTTTGATGATCTGGCCGGTTACCGGTTCACCGTCTGGATACTGACCATTGATCAGGCGCAGATAGTTTACCGCATTCGCGCCCAGCGGCGACTGCCTTGCAAGTTCAGCATAGCTCAAACCTTTTCCAGCGGTGATGGTTCTGATCGCAAGTGGTTTGATGGATTTTCGTTCGGCCGCAGTTAATGCGTGGAAGCTTCTGATCGCATCGTTAATCTCGGCATGGTGTTGATCGAATATGGCGAGAGAAGCGCCGACCCCCGTCAGGATGAATGCCTGTCCATTATAGTAAAATACACCTGCCATGAAGGGTCTTCCATTACGCGTTGTAGATGTGAGTAACGCGGCAGGGAGGCCTTTGATGTTGATAGCTAAAACTTCGGTGGAGGCTCCTACTTGAAAATGCTGACGGGCAAAGTCAGCCGGTAATCCGCGTGGATTATCAACCAGGGTCAATTCCATCAATGCTTCGCCTTGCGGGCTAGTTGCCTGTACCTTATCCGACTGATTGCGGATGTGCCAATTGGGGGGGAACGTCACGCTGAATCCCAGGTCTCCATGCTGAAATGTATTCTCTCGTATGATCCCGTGAGCGGAGCTCTCCCCATAAACCATACCCTCGGTCTGATGCAGAAACTCGGCACGGTTATCAGCTACCTTTACTAAGGTGAATTGTTTGGCCTCATCAATGACTTCGTGCAGCCGGGTGTCATTGTCTGGGTGGCTGGCGAAGATTCCATGATAGCGACGAGGTTCTCGTCCCTCCTGGGTAGCAACTTCAATATCAAATAGCTCCTGATTTTTGAGTATGCTGATGACCTTGATCATTGCTTGAGGGTCATAGCCACTGCGCGCTAAATACTCAGCGCCGAGACGGTCAGCTTCCAGTTCATGTTCCCGGCCATAGCCCGAGAGAATCGCGTTACCCATTACGCCAAGAGCACTCTGCCCGAGCTGTCTCCCAGCCGGACCAATGTATTGAGATAGCAGAACACCCAGGACCACCGTGCCCACATTGGCTGCGGTAGCGGCGGTGTATTGCTGCACTCCATGACGTGCTGTGATATGACCAATCTCGTGCCCCAAAACCGCAGCGAGCTCTGCTTCTGAGTTGAGATAAGAGATGATTCCGCGGGTTATGTAGACATATCCGCCGGGAAGAGCAAAAGCATTTACTTCAGGGCTATCGACTACGGTAAATTGATAACTGAGGTTGGGGCGATGACTTTTTTTTGCGAGTTTTTGCCCGATCTCGTTGACATAAGATTGCAGGGTGGG
>JBAWVG010000066.1:0-6442 GCA_037147395.1 Nitrosomonadaceae bacterium
GATTTTCTGGCTATTCTGGAATACTTAAAACAATTATTTGGTGCCGGGAGGGGGAATCGAACCCCCATGACCTCGCAGTCGCGGGATTTTGAGTCCCGTGCGTCTACCAATTCCGCCATCCCGGCAAATTTTCTCGCGTGTCAGCGAGGAGCGCAATTATCACTGAAATCGCCCCCTGCGGCAACCGGCGTGGGTTAATGAACGGCTCATCGGTATAATGTGCTGATGAAAATTCAGGATTTTGATTTTGATCTTCCCGCAGAGCTGATTGCGCAGTTTCCGGCTGAGCAACGCAGCAGTAGTCGCATGTTACATCTACATGGCGGCAGTGGTGATTTGCGGGATACTCTGTTTGCCGATCTGCCGAGTTTCCTCAGGGCTGGCGATGTCATGGTATTCAATGATACCCGTGTTATTAAGGCGCGGTTGTGGGGTATGAAGGATAGCGGTGGCAAGGTGGAGGTGATGGTGGAGCGGGTGTTGGATACGCATTGCGTATTGGCAGTGATACGAGCCAGCCATGCGCCTAAACTCGGCACCCAGCTTCTACTTGCCGATGTGCTTACGGTAACAGTGTTAGATCGCGAGAATGATTTTTATACTTTGCGTTTTGAGCATGAGAGTACTGCAAGCGAGCTGCTTGAGCGCTACGGCAGTCTGCCGCTACCACCCTATATCGTGCGTCCGGTAACACAGTCTGATGAGGATCGTTATCAGACCGTCTATGCGCGGCATGTGGGTGCAGTTGCGGCACCGACTGCGGGGTTGCATTTCGATGAGGCCATGTTGGAAGCGATACGAGCAATGGGTGTGGTGATTGCGCAGGTGACGCTGCATGTGGGGGCCGGAACGTTTCAGCCGGTGAGGGTGGAGAATGTCGCAGATCATAAGATGCACCGCGAAGTTTTTCATGTGCCCGTAGAAACGGTCGCTGCCATCCGTGCTGCAAAGGCTATTGGTGGGCGTATATTGGCAGTCGGTACAACTACTCTGCGTGCGCTTGAGTCGGCGGCAGCAGCGAATCATGGTGAGTTGCAACCAGGGTACGGCGATACTGACATCTTCATTACGCCGGGCTATCGATTACGTGTGGTCGAGCGCTTACTGACCAATTTCCATCTACCACGTTCCACGTTACTGATGTTGGTCGCAACTTTTGCCGGGTTGGGCCATATTCAACGTGCCTATCAGCATGCGATTAATCAGCGGTATCGTTTTTTTAGTTATGGGGACGTGATGCTGATTGAGAGGCAATCATGAAGTTTCAGTTGCATTGTAGTGAAGGTCATGCACGTCGGGGCACCCTAACACTAGCTCATGGTGTGGTAGAAACTCCTGCCTTCATGCCGGTGGGCACTTATGGCGCAGTAAAGTCTATGTCGCCGGAGGAGTTGCATGCAGTCAATGCACATATTGTGCTCGGCAATACCTTTCATTTGTGGCTGCGCCCTGGTCTAGAAGTGATTGAGGCCCACGGTGGTCTGCACCACTTCATGGGATGGGATGGGCCGATACTGACGGATTCAGGGGGATTCCAGGTTTTTAGTCTGGGAGATCTGCGTAAAATCAGCGAGGAGGGGGTTAAGTTCCAGTCGCCAGTAAATGGGGATAAATGCTTTCTTACGCCAGAAGAATCCATGCGCATCCAGCGGGTACTCAATTCTGATATCGCCATGATATTCGACGAGTGCACGCCCTACCCCGCGGATGAGCAAGTATCGTGCATATCGATGGAAATGAGTCTGAGATGGGCTGAACGTTCAAAACGTGCGCATGAAGAGGGTGGTGGTAACCCCAACGCACTGTTCGGCATTATTCAAGGGGGTATGCATGAGGGTCTACGTGAACGTTCTCTGTCAGGGTTGAGTGATATTGGCTTTGATGGGTATGCCATCGGCGGTCTGTCGGTGGGGGAGCCTAAGGAGGATATGCAACGCATACTCAAACACATTGCGCCGCAACTGCCGACTGACAAGCCGCGTTACTTGATGGGAGTTGGCACCCCGGCGGATATCGTCCATGCTGTGGCGCAAGGGGTAGACATGTTTGATTGTGTGTTGCCGACGCGCAATGCTCGCAACGGTTGGCTATTCACACGTAATGGGGTGATTAAGCTGCGCAATAGTAAATACCGGCTGGATACATCATCACCGGATGAACAATGCGGTTGTTATACCTGTCAAAATTTCAGTCTGGCTTACCTGCACCACTTGCAGCGGATCAATGAGATCCTGGGTGCACGGTTGAATACCCTTCACAATCTTTATTATTACCAGCAGTTAATGAACGATATTCGTAGTGCTATCGAGGCCAGCCGGTTCGAGGAATTTAAGCAAGGATTTCAAGCCAGTGCTGCATCATGTTAGAATCTTAATCTTTGCCCATTTTAAGTTAGCTTTTGGAGAATATCATGTTGATTAGTGAAGCTTACGCTCAGGCTGCGGCTGCCCCACCCGGGGGGGACCTCCTGACGACATTACCGATGATCGTTATCATTTTTGCCTTGTTCTACTTCATAGTAATCCGTCCGCAATCGAAGCGTACAAAAGAACAGAAACTAATGATAGATGCGCTTCAGAAGGGTGACGAAGTCGTGTCGAGCGGGGGCATGCTGGGTCGAGTGGTCAAGATCAGCGGGAACTACATAGTGTTGGAAATTGCCGCGAGTACTCAGGTCACTGTGCTCAAGTCGTCCGTTCAGACGCTCTTGCCCAAAGGCACACTGAAGACCGTCGAGAAGGATTAATCAATCTCCAAAAGATGAGGCATAAAGGTTAGGAAATAACCCTGTAACCATCTTTTTTAATTCGTCTCTCATCTAAAACATGAACCGTTATCCCTTTTGGAAATACCTGATCATCCTGGTCTCGGTCCTGCTTGGACTGTTCTACACGCTGCCTAATTTTTTTGGCGAATCGCCCGCGGTACAGGTCTCACCACTGCGCTCTGCAGTGAAGGTCGATACCGCACTACTCCAACGGGTTGAAGAGGCTCTGAAGAAGGCTAACATCGTCCCTAGTGGAATGTTTCTGGAAAAAGGGGGCATCAAGGCCCGCTTTGCTGATACAGATATACAACTCAAAGCGAAGGATGTGTTGCAGACGGCATTGGGGGCAAATTATGTAGTGGCGCTGAATCTACTCCCCAACTCCCCTCAATGGTTGACCAGTATCGGTGCATTGCCGATGTATCTGGGACTCGATCTGCGTGGAGGGGTGCATTTCATGTTGCAGGTAGACATGAAGGGTGCGCTCACCAAGGCACTTGATCGTCATAGCGCCGATATCCGTGGCAGTTTGCGCGAGCAGAAAATCCAGTACGCTGGACTGGACAAGGAAGGCTCGCAGATTACTATTAAATTTCGCGAGGCTGAATCGCGCTCCAAAGCGGAAGCTGAGATTAACAAAACCTATGTCGACTTAACTGTTCGACAACGAGATGAAGGTGGTGAGTTTCTTCTCACCGCGACTCTCAAGGAAGAAGCGCAGAAACGGATTCAGGATTCTGCAGTACAGCAGAACATTACTACCCTGCGTAATCGCGTCAATGAACTGGGCGTGGCAGAACCTATCATCCAGCAGGCCGGAGCCGACCGTGTGGTGGTGCAATTGCCAGGGGTACAGGATACCGCCAAGGCAAAAGACATTCTGGGGCGTACCGCCACGTTGGAGGTCCGTATGGTCGACGAGGAGCGTGACGTTGAGTCAGCGCTACGTGGGCAGATTCCGTTTGGGTCAGAACTTCATACCGAACGTGGCGGTGGCCCGATACTGATTAAGAAGCAGGTGGTACTGACGGGTGATCGTATTAATGATGCTCAGGCTGGTTTCGATAGTAACAACCAGCCTGCAGTACATATCAACCTCGATAACAACGGCTCACGCATTTTCAAACAGTTGACACGAGATAATGTCGGCAAGCGTATGGCCATTCTTCTGATCGAGAAAAGCTTGGTGGAAGTCGTCACGGCACCGGTGATTCGAGAAGAAATCGGCGGCGGGAGAGTGCAGATCAGCGGGCGGATGACGACCGAAGAGGCGCGTGATGTGGCGCTGCTGTTACGTGCCGGCGCATTGGCCGCACCGATGGACATTATCGAGGAGCGTACCGTAGGACCTAGCCTCGGTGCTGATAACATCTCCCGTGGCTTCAACTCAACGCTGTACGGATTCCTGGCCGTCGCTGTTTTTATGAGTATTTATTATCTGATGTTTGGGTTCATTTCAGTGGTGGCGCTGGGTGTAAATTTACTGTTGCTGATTGGACTATTATCGATTCTACAGGCGACCCTGACACTTCCTGGCATGGCTGCAATTGCGCTCACACTCGGTATGGCAATCGATGCCAATGTACTAATCAACGAGCGTATTCGAGACGAGTTGCGTAATGGCATCTCACCACAGGCAGCGATCAATGCGGGCTATGAACGTGCTTTCGGTACCATTCTAGATTCTAATATCACGACCTTGATATCTGGGCTTGCGTTGTTTGCATTCGGTACGGGTCCGGTGAAGGGATTCGCTGTGGTGTTATGTCTTGGAATTCTGACTTCAATGTTCAGCGCGGTGATGGTGTCGCGCGGAATGGTCAATTTGATGTACGGCAGTCGTCGCAAGTTGGACAAGGTTCCCATCGGTCAGGTGTGGAAACCAACGAATGATAAACGTTGATGTTGTGGGTAGACAGATTGAGCGTGCTTTACGCCTCCAGTAAATAAGGGTTTTACATGGAATTTTTTAGAATCAAGCGTGATATCCCATTCATGAGTTGGGGGAAATACACCACGACCATTTCGCTAGTTACTTTCATCCTGTCGGTATTTTTTCTCTTCAGTAAGGGCCTGAACCTAGGCGTCGATTTTACCGGTGGGACGGTGATGGAGGTCGGCTACAGCCAGACCGCCGACCTCAACAAAGTACGGGATGTTGTTGCCAAGCTTGGGATGGGGGATGCCAGTGTGCAGAATTTTGGCACTTCGCGAGATGTTTTGATACGTCTACCGGCTAAGCCAGAAATGTCTAGTGCGAGACTGTCCGAGACGGTGTTGTCAGCATTACAGCAGGACGACAGCACGGTCGAGATGCGACGGGTTGAGTTTGTCGGTCCACAAGTGGGTAAGGAGTTGGTTGAGAACGGGGCGCTTGCGCTGCTGGTTGTGTCATTTGGCATCGTTGCTTATCTAGCGATTCGTTTCGAGTGGAAGTTTGGTGTCGCCGGTATCATTGCCAACTTGCACGACGTGGTGATCATTCTCGGTTTCTTTGCATTTTTCCAGTGGGAGTTCTCACTCACTGTGTTGGCTGCAATACTCGCGATTCTGGGTTATTCAGTGAATGAATCGGTGGTGATATTTGATCGAATACGAGAAAACTTCCGTAAGATGCGCAAGGCGACGGTTGCTCAGACCATAGATAATGCAATTACCCGAACCATGTCACGTACCGTCATCACCCATGGCAGCACTCAGATGGTAGTGGTCTCGATGCTACTGTTCGGTGGTGAGGCGCTGCATTATTTTGCATTGGCACTTACCATCGGAATCCTGTTTGGGATTTACTCTTCAGTGCTGGTAGCAAGCCCCATCATCATGCTGTTAGGTGTGACTCGTGAGGATCTGGTTAAACCAGAGAAGAAGAAGGAAGAAACAGAAGCGCTGCCTTAACCGGATTATTGCTTCCGCCTATCTTTCCCAAAGGGCATATAGCGCAGTGGTACTGAGTCATGGGTAGAAAATACACTTCATTGCAAGCTGAGGTGAGGTAGCTTGTACCAAATCATCGACTGGATTGTTCTCACCGTAAGTGATCTCGGTTATCCAGGCATCATTATCATGATGTTTCTGGAGTCTAGTTTCATTCCTTTCCCCAGTGAAGTAGTCATGATCCCGGCCGGTTATCTTGCCTATAAGGGCGAGATGAATCTGGTTCTGGCAATTTTGGCAGGGACTCTCGGAAGTCTGATGGGTGCTCTGTTGAACTATTATCTAGCCATTAAGCTGGGACGTCCGTTCCTTCTGCACTATGGAAAATATGTCATGTTCAATGAAGCGAGCCTGCAGAGGATGGAAGATTTCTTTGCCCACCATGGTCATGTCTCCACCTTCACAGGTCGACTGATACCGGTGGTACGTCAGTACATCTCGTTACCGGCGGGTCTGGCGCGGATGAACCTGGTGGTCTTTAGTTTTTATACTAGTTTGGGGGCGGGAATTTGGGTCGCCATCCTCGCATTGCTAGGGTACTACATCGGTGGCAACGAGCTACTCATTAGAGAGTATCTGCGAGGTATCCTCATCATCCTAGCCGCTAGCATCATTATCGGGGTTGCCGTCTACTTGCGTTTGCAGCACCACAAAGGTTGCTACTGTTCTACGCTCAGTCCTTGGACCCCAATTGAAGCGCCCGTTGACGAGACTCTGCTAGCTCTTCTTTTGACTGCTCGA
>JBAWVG010000067.1:0-6371 GCA_037147395.1 Nitrosomonadaceae bacterium
GGGACTCAAGGTGATTGATTGGATTAATCATTAGAATTTTTAATGTCATTGGCCCGGGACTGAAAGATCTAGGTCACAGACTTTTTCACCGCTTCTTTTCTTTCACGGTCTAGACGTGTTTCTCGGTTTTGTAGATGTGTTCAAGTCAACGTGAGGAGCGTCGCATTACTCTAGGACCTGAGGGGGGCGCCTATCATTACCGATGTGCGTCCCCTCAGCTCTCTCGCCAGACTCAAGATCTCGCAACACTGAATCGGTCATGAGCTTTGACTATATCGAAGTGCACTATAAACAGAAACGGCAGAACTCGTCTCTGAGCTATAAATCGCCAATAAGGTTTCTGGATGATTAGCTTAATGCTCATCAGAAAGAAAAGCGGTTCGCATAAACCCCACCTCTCGGAAGACGAAAAACCGGGGGAACCTCAGTATAGAGCTTACAAGGCGATTGGCTTGCTAATGCCATAAATATCCCCCAAATAAATACATGTATTTTATGTATTACATCTAATACAATGACTCTGTTGACGCTTTTTAGGGGAGGAAATTATGGCTGTTTCAATTCGACTTGATCCAGAGATTGAGCAAAGGTTGGATCAACTGGTTGCGCAGACTGGTAGGGCTAAATCTTATTATTTGCGTGAGCTTATCGAGAGTGGGTTAGACGACCTTGAAGATTTTTATTTGGCTGATGCGGCAATGGAGCGGGTGCGTAGAGGTAGTGAAAAACTGTTGGATGCTTCCCAAGTAAGGAAAGATCTTGGTCTGGATCATAAAGTACACCGAATCTGCAAGCAAGCAACTTAAAAAGTTAGATAAGCAAATTGCATTACGCATACTTGATTACATGGATGAGAGGATTGCGGACTTGTCTGATCCGCGTTCATTGGGCAAAAGTTTAAAAGGCCCTAGGATGGGCGAATATTGGCGTTACAGGGTTGGCGATATTAGGCTGATTTGTAAAATCGTGGATGGGCAGATGACGGTCTTAGTGATTGAAATTGGAAATCGTCGTGAAATTTATAGATGAATGAAATTGCTTAATGTATCGCATCATGAATCTCTTGAATTTTAATGTTGCAGCCTTGCGAGAAGTTTTGTTGTCCGAGAGAGTTGGAAAATCGATGGATTGGTAATTGATCAATTTGCTACTCAATTTGAATAATTCGATTGGTAAGCTTAGGACCGCTAACTCGATGTATCACCCTTCAAAAATTCAGGTATGCAATTTCAGGGCATATCTGGTAGAATATGGATGATGACTAAAAAATCTAGGTCAAAGATCGAAGTTCAGCTAGAGAGGGAAACCTTCAAGCTAAAGACAAGTCAGGGCGGTGGGATTTTAAGTTTCGAGGTTTGGGGTTACGTTCAAGATGGCAAGACGGTAGTAACACGATACAACCTGGCTTATATCAATCCACTGATTTGTCAGAAAGATAACGGGCGGGTGTTGGGATTTGATAATGCGCATGATTATCACCACAGGCACTATATGGGCAAAGTAGCCCCTGTCGAATTTGAGAGTTATGAGCAAACTCTAGAGCAGTTTCAGAAAGAATGGCAAGAAATTATTAAAGGATTAAAAAAGGTGAAGAAATGACAAAAGTAATTATTCGCACTGATAAGGTTGAGGGCTTCTTTGATCGTGCGCGCAAAGCTGCGCAAAAAGCAGATCGTGGTGAATCATTTAAGAAGTCAGCCACTTTCTCATTTGAAGATCCTCAAGAGATGTTCATGGTCCTCTCAGAAGCGCGCAGGCGCCTTATGTTAGAGGTGATGGATGAGCCTAAAACGATTACCCAACTAACGGTCAAGTTGCATCGTGAGCGCTCTGCCATTACCAAGGATATTGGACTCTTGGAGAAATTGGGATTACTTGTTTCGCAAAAGAGATCGAATCCTGGGCACGGAGTTGAAAAGCTAGTCAGAACGGTTGCGCCAAAAATAGAGATGATTGCAACCTTGGGTTAATTCGATTGCTGAAGTGGGCGCCAGTAATTTACCTCTTCCGAAGGAAGTAGATGAGCCATTTATTAAATAGGGACATTAATTCTCAATTTGAGGATTGGCTAATTAGCCCAATGGAAACGCTTGATATTGAAGCCAAGGATTGGCTAGATATGGATGATGTTGAATCTAAGGGTACCATTGCAAAAACTTTGATAGCTCTTGAAAATCATGGTGGGGGATTCTTGGTTATTTGATTCACTGAAGATTCTACTGGTGTGCTGTCGCCAGGGAGGGGTCGCCCACAAAGTCTCAATCAGTTTGGTACTGATGAGGTAAATGCAATCATTAATAAATATGTAGAACCCCCATTTCATGCTCACGTAACATTCCAAAGGCACCCCAAGTCTGGGGAGGAATTTCCAGTAATTCGTGCCCCTGGGGGTTCAAAAGTTCCAGTTCGCAGTTGTAGTGAAACACCCAAAGGAACTATTAAGAATAAGGTTTATTACGTGCGTCGGCCTGGTCCAGCCAGTGAGGCGCCTTTAGATGGCCATGAGTGGGATGCGCTTATTCGTAGATGCGTGATGAATCAACGTGGAGAAATTGTTGAGATTCTTCGTTCCTTCATTCCAACTCCAGCACAGGGAAATTTAGCAGCAATAGTAGATGAGGGTGAGGCATTAAATCAGTTTTCCAGTGATTCATTTGCAAGATGGGCTCTCAACCATAAATTGATACTTTGAGGATTCTATTCTTGTAAAATCGACTTTCTTTTATGCTTCGCCGAGTGTCAGGCTGATTACAAGTCAGAGAAATGGATATGCTTAACTCAGGTTCTTAGGTTGAATTCGTCAGTCAGGGGACGGAGATTGATAGCAAGGACTAGGTCAGAGACTTTTTTTAGTCGCTTCTTTCCTTTCACGGGCTAGACGTGCTTCTCTGGCCTGCAGATGTGTCCAAGCCAGTGTGAGGAGTGTCGCATCACTCCCGGATGCTAGGACACGCTGGCGCATATCATTGACGATGTGCCCCCCCTCAGTTCGACCGCCAGACTCAAGGTCTCGTAACATCGAAGAGGTCATGATTGAGTTTTTGTCGGTCAGTATTTTTATGTTGTGTTCGATGACATTGGCACGGAGCGGGTAACCTGCATGTTGCGCTGCGGCTTCGCATTCAGCTAATAATCGCAACATTAAAGGCTTGCCGTCCGTGGTCGACATGATGTCACTCACCGAAGATCTCATCAGACAGGTCATGGCAGCAAAGGCCGCGAGAAAGGCATACTTCTCCCAGACTCCTTGTAATACAGTTTCGGAATGTTGTACCCGGACCGGGGTCTGGTCGAATGCCGATTGCAGTTGCTCGAGCATAGCCCTTGCATGTGCCGCATTTCCTGAGCGTAACCCGAAAGTGATCCCATGCAGTTCGCTCAGTAGTTTTATCACTCCTTCAGGTGTGAGGACGCCATTCAGGTGGCAGCATCCACCCAATACGCGCCCCACCCCAAACTCAGCATCAAGACGATCAAGATGTGCCAATCCATTGAGTATCGGTAGAATCAGGGTATTGGGTCCGATCGCAGGGTAGAACGATAATATTGCTGACTCGAGATCGTAGGCCTTGCAGGCAAGGAGTACTAGGTCGTACCCCCACGTCAGTTCCGTATGCTGAACGGTCTTCACTGGAAGCGTAATGCCACCTTCTGAGCTTTCGATCCTGAGTCCGTTTTCTTTGAGGATGTCTGCACGTTTGGGGCGGACAAGAAAGGTCACCTCAGTATCGGTGAGGCCATTGTGGGATGCCTGTGCGAGTTGTCCGCCGAAATAACCACCTGTGGCGCCGGCACCGACAACCAGAATTTTAAGACTCATATTGACTGCGACCGCGCGTAACTGGGGTCACTCCTGATTGACGTGTGATGGGTGGATTTAATCCTTTTTGGCGCTTCATGACAAGTGCACTGCCCGCGTGAAGCTCCAAAAGATATAATGCTTCTTTATAAGCGGAATAAAGAATACGTATGGACTGGATCCTGCTTACTAAGGCACTGACCCTCGGCATCGTCGAAGGTCTGACCGAATTTCTGCCCATCTCCTCGACGGGACATCTGATCTTGGTGGGAGATCTGCTCGATTTTAATGATGACAAGGGCAAGGTATTTGCGATCGTAATTCAGCTCGGTGCAATTTTGGCTGTCTGTTGGGAATACCGTGCCAAGATCGGAGAGGTGGTTGTGGGGATTGGTTCTAGTGTAGAGGCGAACCGCTTTGTGATGAACCTTTTTATCGCATTCTTGCCAGCTGCAATTCTGGGGCTGCTATTCATTAAGACCATCAAGCAGTATCTATTTCATCCTGTTCCGGTGGCGCTAGCGCTTGTCATTGGAGGTGTCCTGATACTGTGGGCAGAGCGTAGAAAGCATGTGGTCGATATCGAGCGGGTGGAGGAGATGGACTGGAAGCATGCATTGAAGGTGGGGTTGATACAGTGCCTAGCACTGATACCAGGCACCTCTCGCTCCGGCGCCACTATCATCGGAGGTTTGTTTTTTGGTTTATCACGCAAGGCCGCGACTGAATTCTCTTTCTTCCTGGCGATCCCGATCATGTTTGCCGCCACATTTTACGATATCTATAAGCATCATGACATTCTGCACATTGATGATATCGGTATGTTCGTGGTCGGCTTCATTGCCTCCTTCATCAGCGCTCTTCTGGCGGTTCGGGGACTGCTGCGGTTTATCAGCAACCATGACTTTACGGTATTTGCGTGGTACCGTATCGTGTTCGGACTGATAGTGTTAGCGACCGCTTACTCTGGCGCGGTGCATTGGTCAGCCTCCTAGGAGGCCCTACCTTAACCCTGCACCCAAGGTAACCCTGCCGCCTTCCATCCGCCCTTAGCGCCACGGTGACCAGTCGCGTCCTTGTCACCTTCAAATCCTTCTAGAATATTGTAGCAATTGAGGTATCCCTCCCCAGTCGCGGTAGCGGCAGCTTGGTGTGATCGCCCGCCGGTACGGCAGAGAAACATCACTAATGCTTCCTTATCCACCTGACTTTCAAGATAGGTCAGAAAGTCTGGGTTGGAACGCATACCGGGATAGGCCTGCCATTCAATTTCAACAGCACCTGGGACTCGCCCCACCCAGTCCCATTCTGCCTTGGAGCGCACATCCACTAACCTCGCACCTGGAGCTTCCTGCAGCAGGGTGAATGCCTCACTAGGCAGGAGCGCCCCCTCGTATGGTAGATCCATTTCTTTGGCGCGTTGCTGCGCCCTTTCAAGTATTGCGGTGATGGTTCCCATAATTGTCTGCCTGTGTCATTGTTAAAATGGAATATTATTCCATTTTTGTATTTGATGTTAGGCGACCATTGCATAAAGATGCGAGAACAGTCTGTTCACCAATCGGTAAAGC
The DNA here is from genome assembly GCA_037147395.1 of Nitrosomonadaceae bacterium. Classification (GTDB taxonomy): domain Bacteria; phylum Pseudomonadota; class Gammaproteobacteria; order Burkholderiales; family Nitrosomonadaceae; genus VFJL01. The sequence goes on from JBAWVG010000067.1 coordinate 5,371, forward strand.
CTGGTTATCTGGACGAAGTGCTGTTTGGAAAAATTTAACGTGTTTCGAATGGTGCTATCTTGGGTGCTGATATAATCAAGACTTTCTGCTGGTGTAGTTTGTTCATAAAACCATAACCTTAGTCTGGAGATAAAAATGGCGGTAGCCGACGTTCTGAAAATGATTCAGGACAACGAAGTCAAGTTCGTTGATTTACGATTTACCGACACCCGTGGTAAGGAGCAGCATGTAACGGTTCCAGCCCATGCTTTTGATGCGGATAGGTTTGAGGATGGTCATGCCTTTGATGGATCTTCCATTGCCGGTTGGAAGGGTATTCAGGCCTCTGACATGTTGCTAATGCCAGACCCTGACACCGCGAATATGGATCCATTCATGGATGAGGCCACCCTGATTCTGACCTGCGATGTGGTGGAGCCGGCCGATGGTAAGGGCTATGACCGTGATCCTCGTTCAATTGCAAAGCGAGGCGAAGCTTATCTCAAGTTCACAGGGATTGGGGACACCGCGTACTTTGGCCCGGAACCTGAATTTTTTATCTTTGATTCAGTGACTTGGCATACCGATATGTCTGGCTGCTCAGTGAAAATTGAGTCTGAAGAGGCGGCCTGGAGTTCAATGGAAAAGTACGAAGGCGGCAATACCGGCCATCGTCCCGCGGTAAAGGGTGGTTATTTTCCGGTTCCTCCGGTGGATTCGTTGCATGATATTCGTTCTGCCATGTGTCTCGCACTGGAAGAAATGGGAGTAGAGGTAGAGGTGCATCATCATGAGGTTGCGACTGCTGGGCAGTGCGAAATCGGCACCAAGTATGGCAGCCTGGTACAGCGTGCAGACTGGACACAGATCCTTAAGTATGTGGTACACAATGTCGCCCACTCATATGGTAAGACCGCAACCTTTATGCCAAAGCCCATTGTGGGCGACAATGGCTCCGGTATGCATGTTCATCAGTCGATCTGGAAGGGTGGGCAGAACTTATTTTCCGGGAATGGCTATGC
>JBAWVG010000068.1:0-6298 GCA_037147395.1 Nitrosomonadaceae bacterium
TCTCCCACGGTGATCTTTCGATCACCATTAGACTCAGCATCCCCCTCCAGACCCTTCATCAGCCAATAACTAAAAAGACCCTGCTGTGCATCATCATAGGTGGAAGAGAGTTGCGCCCCTGTCGCGGCAGCCAGCAATGTCACATTTGGCGGCAGGCCATTCTCGTCTGGAACAATACCGATGGGCCTCGCCCCCGTCAGTAAGACCCCTTTCCCACGCGTTGCACCGGAGTAACAGGTATCCATAAATAGAGTGACCGTCTGAGCACCCTTAGCCGATGCAATCAGGTCATCTCGCAAGATGCTGGTCTCATCTAACAGACTAGGGTCCCCATCTGCCGGCAGTAAATAGCTCTTGCTACCATCGACACTCGACAGCCCATGCCCCGCGAAAAAGATATAAACATCAGACCTCCCATCCACAATTTCACTCTTCATCCAGGCCCGTATCGCTTTCAATAAATCAGTCCGGCCGGCCTGTGCATTCGTCAGTAACTTAATCCTCTTGATCGGCACACCCAGGGCATGGTGCGCATAATCATAAAAAAGACTCGCATCCGAATCTGCGTACTGTGCCTGAGGAAGGTTAGAGTAAGACTCGATACCAACAATGAGGGCCACTGCACTTGGATTCGGTTTCGCCATCATCTTGCGCGGATTCAGTAGAGCAATCTCATCCATCATCTGTGTCATTTTCCGCTCGGCACTCACCTCAGCATCTCCCCTCTGCCCAAACTCATCCAACACGCTCAGCCGATAGGTCGTTATTCCTACGGGCGGGACCCGGGTCACCTTGAAGGACCCATCCTTGGACAGAGGCATCTCCAGATCCCGTCCATTGATCAGTACTTGGGAGATGCCGACACTGCTTGTCACCCTCCCAATCAGCTCTATCGAGCCATCATCACGTAGAGGGGATGACTCAAAAGTCAGCAATGGCACGGAGACTGGACCTGTATTTCTCGTCTCATTACGGACTGAATGGATGACCTGCTGTGGCCGCTGTGGATGAACTTGCATGGCAGCGATCTTCTTCGCTGCCAAGATCATATTGGGTCTCTCAAGGACGGTCATGGCAGGACCATAACCCTGTGCTGCAGATAGGTGATACCAGTGAACGGCCTCTTCATAGTCTTGGATCACTCCCTGCCCGCTGTCATACATCCAACCCAGGTGAAATTGCCCCCCAGGATCTCTCTGCGCGGCCGATAGTCGGAACCACTTCAAGGCGGCTTGATAATCCTTGGCCACCCCCCACCCCCCGGCATACCTCACACCGAGTTGAGTCTGCGCAACTGCAAGACCTTGAGTTGCAGAGAGTCGATACCAATTCACCGCCTCCTGATAATCTCGTTTGACCCCCTGACCATGGTCGTACATCCACCCCAGGTTAAATTGCGCACCAGGGCTACCTTGTGCAGATGCCAAACGGTACCAATGCACCGCCTCCTGATAGTCTTGGATCACTCCCTGTCCACTGGCGTACATACATCCCAGACTGAACTGGGCCGCTTCATGTCCACTCAGTGCCGCCAGACGGTACCAGTGCAAGGCCGTCTGATAGTCTTGTTTTACACCATCCCCCTGTGCATACATAGAACCCAGGTTGTACTGAGCAATCGCACTCCCGCCACCGGCCAATGGTCTAAATAACTTTATGGCATGAACGTAGTCTCCCCTGCTATAGGATGCATAGGCATCATTGAGTGTGGCCGAGATGGCCGTGCCGGTAAATAGAATGCAGGAGATGGTTACGATCGCGAACCATTTCAGGTGTGTGATGACCCCCTCTGTCGGTCGAGATACGCTACATTTATTTAGCATAGTCAGTCGTGTCGGCGATCGTAAATAAATGCTCTATCAATCTAATGCAGCGATACGCTAAACACAGACCCATTCAATGGACCTAACATCACCAGATGGATCGTATTTAATTTTTTCAATTGAGGTCCCTCATAACTCACACAGCAGAAAAGTATCTTCCTCGTCATCCCCTGATTCGATAGAAGATGTGTCTCCAGATTAAGTTGCATACTAGCCCCCGGTAACAGCAACGTCATGAGCAAAAGGGACAGATCTTTATGAGTAAAATGAACCGCTCAGGATGGTTCATGTGGGATGCATCTTTACCAGGTGATCTAGTAGAAATGACTTACAGGGGAGGTACTTCGACCTGAATGCAATAAATGAGGGACGGAATGAAATTCCATCGGAATCGATGGCGATGGCGAGGATGCTAAATATATCGTGACGCAGAATGCTGTACAGATCCGACTGACAAGCACGTCACCATAATGAGCATGCTCAGATCAGTCGTTTTAATTTCCAGAAGATTATGGAAACAACCCACCCTGAGGATCGGATTGATCAATCTCACTCTTGGCATTCATTACATCAAGCCATTACAGCGGGTGAGGTAATTAAAGATCCACTGATAACCTTATGAGTCACCCATATCGCCCCCTCGACACTTGCCCTCTCGCTGAGTATCAGCGTGCTTCGTTTTTGCGCTATTTCGGTAATATTTCCACGGACATGCCCATCGATCAGAATGCTGCCACAAAAAGTAATGTCGCCCACAATCTGAGTTCCTGCACCGATAACTGAGTCATTTTTTTTAAACATTTTTACCCTCTTTTTCTTAGGTAAATCACAAACCATTTGAAACGGGATTATCATCTCGATCACCTCAATCAACATCTCCAGATATTTCGTTTTAGATTGTTCATTTCAGGTCATCTATAAATCACATATCAGAGAAATGTTTTGATTATCACCTCCTCTCTTGTCGATCATGAGGCTCACAATCAAGGTGCATACTAGCCCCTCGTCACTGTGTCGTCATGGGCGAAAGAGACCGATCTTGATAAGTAAAATAAACTGCTAAAAATGGGAATGGAGAGGTTCATCTTGACTAGAGCAGCTAGTACAAATAGACCAGATAGATGAACAGAGTCAGCACTGTTGAGAGGCAGTTTAAGCAGATGATTTGATGCTGAAGGTGCTGAAAGTGGTTCTCTACAAAAAACCTTTCTCTGCGGTTAGATCTGTGGAATGGTGGTGACTAAAAATCAAATTGAATATTCAAAAATAAAACTCTCCCTGAGTGAGGGGGAGTTGCTTCACATGATGCAATCGCTTAGATGGCTCGCACTAGGGTGAGTGTAGCTCAGAGGCAATATGGCTCAATCCTCACGCGATCAGTAGACCGCCTCGAACCCCTATACACCTTCCAGTGTGTCCTGCATCGCAGTATCGGGCCGGCATTCCCTTGACATTCACCACTGATCCGAATAGAGTTTTTGGAAATTAGCGCGGATAACGGTATGGTTATGAGTCGTTCCTTCAAGCAACATGCCTGTCGCATACTGACAGGTACAGTGCTGTTCTCACAGTTGGCTGTGGCGGCTTATGCCTGCCCTGGAATATCCGCCGTGATGCTGCTTGATCGGAGTCAGAGTCACCCCATCTCTGCTGCTGGTGAATCCGACCTGTTTATCGCCGGCATGGGCGATCAGACGGATAAGATGACCTCGAACTGCGAGCAGATGAATCAGTCGGTGCAAACAGACCGAACCACACAGAATCTCTGTGCTGAACACTGTAAGTATGGGCAGCAAAGTGCAGACCGTGCCTCATCGCCGATGCCGCCAGCGATGCTGCTCACCACCCTCTACGCCACCCCGCTGCAGTCAGAGACTAGCGGCTATATCCGCCCCCTAACCGCTCTAGAGTACCCTCCCCCACAGACTTCTCCGCCTCACACTATCCTCCACTGTTGTTTCCGTATTTGACCCTCCCGTTGCTGCCTATGCTGTGACAGCCTAAAAGGCTGTTCAACATATTGACTGTGCATGTGCGTACCTGCGTGTTTCGGAGCGCATGTCAGGCAGTCACCGGCTCATTTCTACTTGTCATCGGGAGAGACCATGATTATCGGTTGTCCATACACCGCACAACGGTGTGCCCTATATTTGCATAGCCTTCTCGGCGCCATTGCATTGGTGCTGTTTTCAGGAGTGGCCCCAAACTATGCTCATGCAGGACATACCCTAACCTTCATCCAAGCATTGCATCTTGCGCAGGAGCGTTCTCGACAATTGGTTGCACAGGAAGCGGCTGCAGATGCCGCTCGCAGCCTTGCAGTTGCTGCCGGGAGACTGCCTGATCCGACACTACAGTTGGGCATTAATAACTTACCAATCAGCGGCATGGATCAATTCAGTATTGGTCGTGATTTCATGACCATGCGCTCATATGGGGTGGCACAAGAATTTGTCCGCCCAGAGAAACGTCAGGCCCGTGCTGCACGCTTTGAACGTGAGGCAGAGGGAGCCGAGGTCGGTCGGGAATTGGCACTCGCTACATTGCAACGTGAGACAGCGTTGGCGTGGCTGGAACGATACTACCAAGAGGCGATTCGTACACTATTGGTACAACAACGCGATGAGGCGAAGCTTCAGATTAATGCAGCTGAATCGGCCTACCGTAGTAACCGTGGCCCCCAGGTGGATGTCTTCATATCACGCTCTTCAGTTGCTCAAATTGAAGATCAGATTGCACAGATAGAACGACAGATACTAATCGCCAAGACAATGCTCTCACGATGGATCGGAGATGAGGCTGAGGCCCCCCTTGGAGAAAAGCCGACGATCGAGACCACTCATCTCAAGGACACGGACTTCGCCACCCAGTTAAACCATCACTCGGTATTGGCTGTATTGGCTAAGCAGGAAGAGATCGCCAGCGCTGAGGCAGAGATTGCCAGAACCAATAAAAAAACAGACTGGAATATGGCCATGGCGTACAACCAGCGTGGCTCAGTTTATAGCGATATGGTTTCAGTCGGTATCTCGATCCCCCTGCAATGGGATCAGAGAAACCGTCAAGATCGTGAACTGTCTGCCCGTCTCTCATTAGTCGAGAGGGTCCGTGCGCAAAGAGAGGAGGCAGTACGAGCTCATGTCGCAGAAGTGCGGTCGATGCTGCAGGAGTGGCAAAGTAATCGAGATCGATTCACTCGTTATGATGAGACCTTAATCCCTCTGGCTCGAGAACGAACTCAGGCGGCATTGGTGGGTTATCGTGCCGGCACAGACACACTCAATACCGTTCTGGATGCACGCCGAAATGAGATCACCATACGTACGGAAAGGCTCAAGTTAGAGTTGGAGACGGCGCGTTTATGGGCGCGTCTTAACTTCCAGACCCCTACAGATCATTCTACTTCCTCAGGGCATTGACATGGATCAGCATACAAAACTCAAACCAGTCATGCTTATCTTGGCTGCTGCAGTGCTTGGTGCAGGGTATGGCATGTACTCTCTGGGAAGAATTCATGGTACCTCCTCAGAACATATCAGCTCTCCTGAACAGACTCCCAGTGCAGAGGAGGCAACTAGACGTCACATCCAGCAAGGAATCAAGGGGGGGGATACAGACCCTCTGACTGGGAGGACGGTACTCTTTTATCATGATCCAATGGTGCCAGGAAAGAGGTTTGATACGCCGGGTAAGTCACCCTTCATGGATATGATGTTGGTTCCGGTGTATGCAGGTTCGGATGCTGACCAGGGGACAGTGACCGTCAGTCCACGTATCCAACAAAATCTCGGGATAAGGGTCTCAGAAGTCATGAGTGGTGAACTGTCCCCCGAATTCTCTGCGGTCGGCGTGATCGCCTATAACGAGCGATCTCAGGTTCTGGTCCAGGCACGTGCCACAGGCTATATCGAACGACTACATGTCAGAGCCACTCTAGATCAGGTCAAGAAGGGCCAGTCACTGGTTGACCTGTATGTGCCCGATTGGGTCGCCGCACAGGAGGAGTACTTGTCGGTGCGACGTATGCAAGGTAGCGATATGGAGAGCTTGATCGATGGCGCACGTAGCCGCATGCGACAGGCAGGGATGAGTGATGACCAGGCCCGTCTGGTTGAGACGAGCGGCAGAATACATCCTCGCATTACGTTGACCTCCCCAGTGAGTGGAGTGATCGCAGAACTAGCTGCTCGTGAAGGAATGACCGTGACCCAGGGGGCGACCCTATTTCGATTGAATGGATTAGATACCGTGTGGGCCGATGCAGAAGTACCTGAAAGTCAGATTGGTTCAGTCCTAATCGGTCGAATGATTGAAGCAAGATTGCCCGCCATTCCGGAAATGCTCTTTAAGGGCCGGGTGCAGGCCATACTGCCTACGGTGAATCTCAGCACTCGCACCATCAAGGCTCGGGTTGAACTGGCTAACCCGCAAGGGGCATTGTCCCCCGGTATGTCTGTCAATATCACGTTTGTTGC
>JBAWVG010000069.1:0-6036 GCA_037147395.1 Nitrosomonadaceae bacterium
CACTATTTCCTAAGTTTCGTGATCTGAGCCTTAAGGTGCATTATCGCGAATGATGCATAAATCACATGACTTCTTATCAGTATCCCCGGTTAACATAATGAGACCTGGTTTTATGCTAGTAAGGCAACGGCAATCTTCTCACCGCTCCCTTTTCCTCGCTCTTGCACTTTGGTTGATTAGCGCACCAATTCAGGCAGCACTCGATATTGAAATATTTGGGGGTGGCGCATCACAGATCCCAATCGCCATCACTCCCTTCGCAGGAGAAGAAAAACTTAAGCACGGCATCACAGCGGTGGTGGCGGCAGATCTCCAACGGAGCGGCCTCTTTAGGCTGGTAGACTCATCCGGTCCGCCACTACGCGACCCTCGACAGGTTGCGTACCCCGATTGGAAAAGTCGCGGGGCCAATGCGCTGGTGATTGGTAGCGCAGTAATATTGCCTGATGGTCAGGTAGAGGTAGGTTTCTACCTGCTGGATGTAGCAAAGCAGGTACAGCTGATCGACTACACTATGATCGTCCCGGTCGACCGACTGCGTGCGGCTGCACATCAGATAGCGGACATTATTTATGAAAAGTTAACGGGAGATGTGGGCGTATTCAGCACCCGCATTGCCTACGTGGTGAAGCAAGGTAATAAGTATGCCCTGCAGGTCGCTGATGCAGACGGCTTTAACGCCCAATCTATTATTGAATACAGCGAACCAATCATATCGCCCGCATGGTCACCCGACGGCACCCAGATTGCCTATGTGTCCTTTGAGAATAAGAAACCAATAGTCTATGTGCAGACGCTTGCGACCCGGGGTCGCAAGGTGGTCGCTAATTTTAAAGGAAGTAACAGCGCCCCAGCATGGTCACCCGATGGCAAGAGATTAGCGGTCGTGCTGTCCTTACAAGGCGGGTCGCAGATATTTCTAGTGAATGCAGATGGGAGCGGTTTGCAGAGACTTAGTCAGAGCTCTGGGATAGATACCGAGCCTAATTTTTCGCCAGATGGGCAGACGATTATATTTACTTCAGATCGTGGCGGAAGTCCTCAAATCTATCGAATGGCAGTCACAGGATCTGCGTCTGGAACGGCCGAGCGGCTTACCTTTGAAGGGAGTTACAATGTTAGCCCGCATCACAGCCGGGATGGAAAGGGATTTACCTTTATTCACCGCAACGGCGCTAAGTTCAATGTGGCGGTACAGGACCTGGCAACTCGTCAGGTTCAGTTGCTGACGGACTCGCGTTTTGATGAGTCTCCTAGCCCAGCTCCTAACGACAGGATGATTTTGTATGCAACTGAGGTAAAGGGGCGTGGTATATTAGCAGTGGTATCAAGTGACGGTAAGACAAGACAAGAGCTCTCGATGCAGGCGGGTGATGTAAGAGAGCCGGCATGGGGACCACTGCCAAAATCCGCCAGCCGCTAGTAATAAAAGTATTTAAATTTAAATTCAAAAGGAGTCAGCATGAAAAAAGTAATGAGCGTGTTACTCATAGGTTTGTTATCGGCATGCGCTAGTCAGACCACCCAACCCACTGCGGAATCCACATCTGCAGCTCGGGCAGGGACCAATCCGAATCTCAACCCGATTCTGAAGGATCCAAATAATATTCTGTCCAAGCGGAGTGTTTACTTTGATTACGATAGCTTCGTAGTGAAGAATGAATACAGAGCTACAGTACAGGCCCATGCGCAGTATTTGCGCGACAATGCGGCCGCTAAGGTGTTGCTGCAAGGCAACGCTGATGAGCGGGGTAGCCGTGAGTACAACCTTGCTTTGGGCCAGAAACGTGCCGATAGCGTGAGGAGTGCGATGACACTGTCAGGTGCGAAGGATAGCCAGATCGAGGCTGTTAGCTTGGGTGAGGAAAAGCCCCGCGCTACAGGACATGATGAAGCCTCATGGGCCGAGAACCGCCGTACGGATATTCGCTACCAAGGCGAGTAAATATGCGCGTACGCGCTCTGTTATTGTCGTTACTGATGGTGGCTAGCAGTCCGGGTTATGCTGGACTGTTCGACGACAAAGAAGCGCGCAAGCAGATCGCTGATCAGCAGTCGATGATTGGGGATCTGCTCACGCGTATCACAAGATTAGAAGAGTTACTTGAGAACCAGTCGCTGCTTAATCTTCAGACCCAGATCGAGTCGCTCAGGCAAGATACCAATAAGCTGCGCGGTCAGGTAGAAGTGCTGACGAATGAGAATGAACTGACGCAGAAGCGGCAGCGGGATTTTTACATTGATTTAGATGGTCGGCTGAGGCGGGTTGAACAACCAGACCCACCTGCAATCTCAGCCTCCCCTCCCCTATCCGGCATTGCCGGGTCAGAAACGGAAGCGTCTCCCCCCGTAGCGGAAGTGAATGCGCACTCAAAGGCAGAAGTCTCAGAGAACGATGCCTATGAGGCAGCTTATGAAGTATTCAAATCTGGCAATTATCAGAGTGCCATCACTAAACTTCAGGCCTTTCTTGCAAACCACCCCTCATCTCGGCTTGCCCCCAGCGCGCTTTACTGGATCGGCAATTCCCATTACGCGCTGCGTGATTTTAGCAATGCAGTTATTACCCAGCGAAATTTGATCAAGACTTACCCGGATAGTAGTAAGGCTCCGGACGCGCTACTCAACATTGCGAGTAGTCAGCGCGAGATGAATAAGGTCATCACTTCCAAGAAGACACTGGAAGACTTAATCGCCCGATATCCCAGTAGCGATGCTGCAGATAAGGCCAGGCAACGACTGATTAATAGAAAGTAGGTTACACCCCGTTGCTTGCGGCGGGCCCTGTTCTGAGAGATGCCTCATACTCCTTCCCCATTGCAGCACAAAGCTATAAAGACTCCTGAAGTTCAGACTTTGCGAGTCAATGAGATATTCTTTTCTCTGCAAGGAGAGACCAGCCGTATAGGTCTTCCGACTGTATTCGTGCGCTTAACTGGGTGTCCTTTACGATGCGGTTATTGTGATACTGGGTATGCTTTTTACGGCGGGGAGAGTGTAACCATCTCTTCTATCCTGAGTGAGGTTTCTGGATATATGCCTCGCTATGTCACGGTTACTGGTGGCGAGCCGCTAGCTCAGAAGGAGTGCCTAACATTACTCAGTCTATTGTGTGATGCAGGTTATTCAGTATCGCTTGAGACCAGCGGAGCGATGGATGTATCAAATGTGGATGATCGTGTGTCCAGAGTGCTAGACATAAAAACTCCCGGCTCAGGGGAGGTGAAGAAGAACCGCTGGTCTAACTTGAAGCATCTCTCACCTCGGGATGAGTTGAAGTTCGTCCTATGCGATGAAGCCGACTACCTGTGGGCTGTAAAGATAATAGATGAGCACGATTTAGATAAGATCTGCCCCATTTTATTTTCACCGGTTTATGGGCGGCTTGACCCAACAGGGCTTGCTGAGTGGATACTGCGCGATCGGCTGTCAGTGCGATTACAGATCCAGTTGCATAAGCTTTTGTGGGGCGAAGGGCCGGGTCGATGAGAAATCCGGGAGAGATTAATACGTATTTACTTTGTGCGTCCTATGACTAAGGCAGTGGTTCTTCTATCAGGAGGGCTGGATTCGGCCACTACACTCGCCCTCGCACGTGATCAGGGATATGAGTGTTATGCACTGAGTGTCGATTATGGTCAACGACACAGGGCTGAATTAGTGGCGGCAGAGAAGGTGGCTCTATCTATCGGAGTAAGTGAGCACAGGACCGTCAAGGTTGACCTAGCAGGGTTCGGCGGTTCGGCGCTGACAGACAGGTCTATTGAGGTTCCTATCGAGGGAATTAAGATTGGTATTCCGGTTACGTATGTGCCAGCTCGCAACACAATTATGTTATCACTGGCGCTAGCGTGGGCTGAGGTACTTGGAAGCTATCATCTATTTATTGGTGTTAACGCGGTGGACTACTCAGGTTATCCAGATTGCAGAGCTGAATACATCACCGCTTTTGAACAGATGGCGAATCTGGCTACTAGGGCTGCAATCGAGGGTAATAGATTGAGCATTTATACGCCACTTATCAGTCTGTCCAAGGCGGAAATCATCCGTCAAGGAGTCCTGCGGGGAGTTGACTATAGCTTGACGGTATCCTGCTACAAGGCAAGTGCGGACGGACTGGCCTGTGGAGTGTGTGACTCATGCCGGCTGCGCAGGATGGGCTTTGCAGCAGCAGGGGTGTCTGATCCAACACGCTACTGGCGATCAGACCCATAGCGTGGACAGAAGAAATAAGGTGGCGTTTACCGAAGAATTTTTTTGTGTAACCCTGCCTGACATTAGCAGATTACTTTGTACTAATGCTACGGGAGTTAGGCGCTAGAGAGGGACGGAGAGTAGCGGGGAGGTGTATGAGTGAGTCATGTGGACTGTGTCTTCTACGATTGTGCCAGGCTGTCCCGATACGCAACCAGACAGATCGGCCACGAGTAACCCAGACACCTAGTGAACGATAAGACCGCCATAAGGCAAAAGCACGAAATGCTAAACGTTTAAGTGGCCAGGAGTTCGCGGAGTTACGTGAGAGCATAATTGCCGTCATGCCTGCCAACATTGCAACCAGAATAAGTGGGCGCGTTTTGAGATAGCGCAGGCATACTAGGGTCGTATCTGCCACATGTAACGGCTGGACCAAGGGTTGCACGGATAGGATTACGTCTGTCCGTTGAGCAGCTGCCAGAGCTACTAGCTGTGCTCGTCGCAGATGGATATCACTCAGACGGGTGATCACGGGTTATTTTTTAAGATGTTCACGGTCTTTAGAGAGCTCCGCCAGCGTGCTGGAGAACATCTTCTTGTTTTCGGCAGACTTGGCTCGCAACGCAAGCGCTGCAAATATTCCAAGGACAAGAAAAACTCCGGACGTGACACCAAGTACAGGTAGACGGTAGCTGTCCCAGAATAACACCACGAAAAAAACTGTGAGTAATACAATCCCGAGACCAAGGCAGAAGACCGCAACTAAACCCAGCATCAATAGCTGACCTAGTTGTAGTTTCGCCTCTTCAAGTTCAGTAGAAAAGATTTCCAGTCGGGTTTGTAAAATGCCGACTAGTGTTGTTGCTAGTTTCCTAATGGAGCCAAGCAACCCAGCTTCGCTCGCAGGATCTTTTTCAGTCATGACGGGAGTTTAGCGTCGCCCGATTAACAGACCGAGAATGAGTCCGGCACCAGCTGCAACTCCCACCGCATGCCAGGGGTTGGCTTGGACATAATCACAAGTGACTTTCGCTGCCTGGTGGGACTTGTCGACAACCAAACCTTCAACCTTGTACAGCTGACGCTTGGCATCATCAAGGCCATCATTAATCTTTTCGCGGGCAGCAGCGGCTCTCTCGCCAGCCTGTCCGGCGGTGGATCTAAGTAGCTCCTCCGCATCTGCTACTACAGCTTTCAAATCTGCAACAAGCTTATCCGTCGCGATATTATGTATCTCAGACATTTCGGCATCCATTTTATCTCCTTGAAAGATTGATGACTACAATGATGACTAGAAGGAACTTGAGAGTCACTTGAATTAGTATAGCGCACTCAAGATGAGTATATTAGGTCGATTAGTGAGGGCATTTGAAACTTAATTTTCGATTTCTGAATCAGCGAGAGCACGTCAAGGTTAGTTAAAATATAGGGCCGGATTATGCAAAATAATAATAATGTTACTTAAGCGCCTTACTGTTCATTTTGGGCTTAATGAAGGTATTAAAACTTCTCGCCAAATTGTTTATACCGAATGGGGGAGGCCAGATAATCCACACATTGTGGTCTGTGTTCATGGGTTAACGCGCAATTGTCGCGATTTTGATTTTCTGGCAGAGGCATTAGAGGCCAGTTGTCGTGTGATCTGCGTGGATGTGGTAGGGCGCGGACAAAGCGACTGGCTTGTGAATGAAGCAGATTATGATAATTATTTGCTGTACCTATCTGATGCAATCGAATTGCTTAAACACATTGGCGCCCTGGGCAACGCAGGTATTCAACTGGACTGGGTCGGTGTTTCAATGGGTGGATTAATCGGCATGGCCTTGGCAACCCAGACAG
>JBAWVG010000070.1:0-6006 GCA_037147395.1 Nitrosomonadaceae bacterium
CGTATGGAATCCCATCTTCATGGCCTGCAGTCCCCACAATGGCCGGAAGAGGTTCTTGGATCGATTAATAAGAGTAGCGCTCTGCGTGGAGAGAGATTATTCAATCATTACTGCGAGAGCTGCCATGTTGAAATCGATCGTACATCGCCTGATCGCCGCGTCGTGGCACATATGTCTAGGGTCAGTGATGTCGGTACTGATCCTAAGATGGCTGAAAATAGTTTTAGATATCAGGGTCTGTCCGGTATTTTACGAAACCAGTATCTCGGTCTTGGCGTCGGAGACATCCTGCTCGATCGAAAGGCCCCTGTGGCAGCATTGCTGACAAAGGCAACCTTAAATGTGGTCGCCACTCCTGATCCAGATAAATGGTTTCTACGCCGTTGGGTCGACTGGGCGAGTGATCTGATCACTGCTTATACGCATAACGAGATCAAGCCCTCAATCAAGAATGGAAACTATGATTCAGACACGACCGCGAACCCGCTCTCCTCACTGAATGCCTACAAGGCAAGATCATTGAATGGAATCTGGGCCACTTCACCGTATTTGCATAATGGTTCGGTACCAACACTATACGACCTGTTACTGCCGAAGAAGCGTCCGAATGATCCCCCACACGGCGAATACCGTCCAGAAAAGTTCGAAGTTGGATCTCGTGAATTTGATCCGATCAGAGTCGGTTTAAAGAGCAGTGGGTATAAAGGATTTACCTTTGATACAAGCTTTTCGGGGAATAGTAATGCTGGACATGAATATGCATCCGGTCACACCGCGCAAACTAATGGAAAGGTTCTTCCGGCACTGACTAAAGATCAGCGCCTAGATTTACTGGAATATTTGAAGAGCCTATAACCCAAATCGATCGCAATGAACGAACCCGATCATATACAAGGAAGCAATCGATGAATACGACGACAAGTAACTACCTGGACCAGTATGACGCAGCTGCCGATGCAGATAAATTTCCAATGGTTCGCCGTTGGATTGATACCGAACCACTGCCGTTCTTTAAGGAGTTACGTGAGAAACGACCCATACTGGTGACCCCACAGTGCACCCTTCTCACCCGGTTTGACGATATCAGGGAAGTGTTGCTCATGCCAAAAGTATTCACGGTCGCGCCGTATGTGCCAAAAATGGAGAATTTCATGATGGCACATGACGATGATGCACTCCACACCCGAGAGAAATCTCTGATGGAATGCATGTTAAACCGTGATGACCTTCCCGTGGTGCGATCTATGGTTGCGAGTATCTCTAATGAGATACTTGATTCTGCTAATGGCATTATTGATGTGGTCAATCAATACTGCCGTATGGTGCCAGCGACTCTGGTACAGCAATACTTCGGTCTTACCGGCGCGAAACAGCATGACCTGATCGAATGGTCTTACTGGAACCAGTACGATACCTTTCATAACCAGCCCTTCGATTTATTGTCACCAGAGAAGTCTCAGTACATCATTGATCGTCATGCCGAGACTTCTAGAGAGCTCGTAAAATTTATATCCGAGCTCATCACACGACGTATCCAGGAAGTAAAATCAGTAGGGAGCCCGCAATCCACTTCGGTAGGGTTGGATGACGATATCGTCCTGAGAATGTTACGCACGGGGTGCCCAAAAGAGCTTGATTTTGATATCAAGAGATTGGGGATTAATGCGGGTGGTCTATTGATTGGAACCATTGAAACAACGTCCCAGGCGGTTTCTCAGGTGCTCCAGTATCTGCTCGAACATCCTGAATGGCTTACGAAGGCAAAGTCTTCCGCACAGAAGGTGGACCCCACTGAATTCGATGGCATCGTTTGGGAGGCATTGAGATTTGTACCCATTACTACGTATCTATTTCGTACGGCTGCCAGTGATTACACAGCTGCCAAGGGGACGGACCATGAGACGGTCCTCCGTGCAGGTACCTATATCTTGCCCGTGACCCTGTCCGCGATGTTCGACGAGCGTGCATTCGAGTCTCCGGAAGAATTTATTCCAGATCGTAATTGGTATCACTATTTCCATTTTGGTTTCGGTAGTCATGAATGCCTGGGGAGGTACGTGGGAATGGTAATGATCCCGGAGATGGTCCGACAGGTTCTGATCCGGCCTGAGATTCAGGCCAGAAATCGGATTGACTATGAGTCGGGTCCTTTCCCGGAACAATACGATCTTTCCTGGAGTACGATCTAGAGATTTAAGATTCAACAGATCTCACCCATGACAGGTCCTCAACATTCTGAGGTGATCAGCGATGGAGCATTGCCGAATGCCCGTTACAAGATTCTTAAGTTCTGGTGCGAGTTGAATTGTTTCAATCCGGCCTCTGGGTTAGCTCATTAAGGTGACAGTCAATGATAACCAGCGATGATGGGTTGAATATTATTAAAGAGTTCGAGCAACTGCGGCTCAAAGCCTATATCCCGGCCCCGGGGGATGTTCCAACCATCGGTTGGGGTACGACTGCTGGGGTTAAGATGGGTGACACGATCGATTTAAAAACCGCAGATCAATACTTACGACGAGATGTCCACTCGTGTGAGGATGCTGTTAGCCTGGCATGCGGCGAGTTACTGACTCAATCCCAGTTCGATGCATGTGTGTCCCTTACCTATAATATAGGAGGAGGGGCTTTCAGACAGTCGACCCTTGTAAAGAAGATTAAATCGCACGACCCACTTGCAGCTGATGAATTTTTACGATGGGACAAATTTCAAGGGGTACCATTGGCAGGGTTAACCCGACGCCGTAAAAAAGAGAGGGAGCTCTTTCTTAAGCTACCCGTTAGTGCCCCTCTAAGCGCTCTTCAGGACTCTTCTGTGTAAATCCGAGTGCTCTGACGATCCTTATTGTCAGTCCGCATGAATCCATAAAATCAATAGATTGATTTACGCCTTGGTTTAGTTCTCGGCATTAAACAATAGTCCATTCGGCCTATAGACACATCCGGTCTCTCAGACCACTATCGATCCGCAATAGACCGATAGATTTCAGTCTTTTCTCAGTGAGATAGGAGAATTTATATGGACAGTTTTATTCTGTGCGTTCGAGATAAGGTCTCAGGTGAAGATAAGTTCGGAATTGGTATCGGCTCACTCTCGTACTTGAAAGTGTCAGGGGACTCCGCGATCCCACTCCCATCTCATAAGATTGGTGGTGTAAGACAATGGCTGGATGAGATTGTTAAACAAGCGAATCCCTTGGAGGATGAGCCTAGCAATAAGTTGGATATTGTTTTTTTTATTCATGGATACAACACAGACCCCGAAGAGGCTTTAAAGCGTCAGAGGTTGGTTGAAGAGAAGCTACGTGATCGTGGCTTTAAGTGTATGGTCATTGGATTTGATTGGCCGACCGCGGGTAGTGCTGCTCTGTACAGTTATGACCGCTTTGAGGCACAAAATACGGCATCCCTTCTAGTTAAGGGGGGCATCATTCCATTTGCCAGTTACACAGTACCGAACTGCCCGATCAATATCCATGTGATGGCCCATTCAATGGGTGGTTTCGTAGTTCGGGAAGCCTTTCGGGCCGTCGATAAGGGACGTAGTGCTGATCTATCCAATGATTGGCGTGTCGGTCAGATAGTGCTGTTCGGTGCCGATATATCCTCAGAGTGTTTTGCGATCGATCACTCTGACATGGTGCCGGTATTTGATCATTGCGGACGTATCACCAATTACTATAGCGGTCACGATGAAGCCCTTGCAGTTTCTAATATCAAGAATATAGATATCAATTCTCGCGTTGGCCGTGTCGGGATGCCGACAGATACACCCTCAAATGATAAGGCGGTCGATGTGGACTGCGGTCCGCGTTACGCATTCATACCCGACCGAAAGTTTACAGTCATCGATGGAATGGTATCTCACTCATGGTATTTGGAAGATCCGATCTGGTACGACGACCTGGCGTTTACCCTTAAGGGGCAACTAGACCGTAAATCCATCCCGAGCCGAAATCAAATCGGCAATAATGATTTTGTCTTGAATTTAGAAAGCTAATCTAGGTCGCAACGGTATCTCTCATAATCGAAGAGGTGATCGGCAATGTTTTGCTCGAATTGCGGTGCTAAAGTCAGTGGGAATTTCTGCTCGAAATGTGGTGCTGCTGTTAAGG
Source organism: Nitrosomonadaceae bacterium (assembly GCA_037147395.1). Taxonomy (GTDB): domain Bacteria; phylum Pseudomonadota; class Gammaproteobacteria; order Burkholderiales; family Nitrosomonadaceae; genus VFJL01. The sequence goes on from JBAWVG010000070.1 coordinate 4,116, forward strand.
GTGCTGTTGCAGCATCTGTAGAGACTCCTCAAGACTGGTCTGGAATGGTTCATTACGAAAAGCTCATTACCATTCCTGAAGTCAGGAGCCTGATCAGTAAGAACGCATCGATTGCTGAGAAGCATCTCTCGGCCGAAGAGTTTCTAGCCCTTGCCGATAAAGTCATTCCGCTAGGAGTCCCTCTTGAGAAGATCGTTGCAGTGGCACAACCGATCTATGCTCATCTCGGGCTAAAGACGGGGGAGGAGCATTCTGAGATCCTGTCGGCCCCACCCGGTATCGTCATCGTTTCCGCTCTGTGTTCTCTTGCTCACCATGGGCAAGTATTGCAGCATGTTCAGCAGTTCGATGATGGATGTCTGCTCGAAGCAACTCTGCCCTCAGACATGTGGTCATTTGAAGGGACTCTCTCTGTCAGTATCCATCAGACACCCGTCGGAACGCGCGTCGATGGATCGACAAAGATCAAGGGACAGATATACGATTGGGGAAAGAGTAAGCGGTGTCTGGAGGCCCTCTTCGATGATATGAAGGTTACACCGGCTTAGTCCGCTTGAAATCTCGGCCTAGACCGAGCACTCCCTATTTACAAACAGTCTTCAATATCGAGTCCCCAAAAATGGGGATTTTTTTGGCCTTAGATTTTGTGGCCATGGATATCTTCATTAAGGATCCATCTTTCACAGCCTCATCTTGAAGCTTATCGGCCCTCACCCATAACTTCCGAGCAATGCCTTTTAGCACTTCTAGTTCAGTATCCATCAAGACTTGTGACAGCAGTGCAGAGCATATCGTCACATAGTCCAGCCGTACGCATTCAGCAACTGAAGTGGCATACTCTTTCAAAGACACATATTTGTATTGCTCATACTTCCTCATTCACTTAGTCTTTACTATCTTGCAGAGACGGCACCTATAACCATGAGTCCTTACATCTACCAAGACTAGATGCAAAGGGCACTAAAAGCAGACTGTATGATTTGAGAGGGCTATCGTTTAATTCATGAAATATGTAAATGTAATCAGTCTCGATACAAAGTCTCCTTTAATGTTTTCCTATCGAAGGTGTCCTTATGCCATGAGAGCAAGAATGGCGATGATTTCTTCAGGGGTTGATTTTGAAGTGTATGAGATTTCATTCAGAAATAAACCGAATGAGATGATTGAAATCAGCCCGAAGGGAACGGTCCCTGTTCTGAAGATCGGCAATAAAGTGATTGATGAAAGTCTGGATATCATGATGTGGGCATATGCAAATGGTAGTTCTTCACATTATCCGAACTTCAATCAAGAGGTAATGGATACGGGACTGGATCTGATTCATAAAAATGATCATGAATTTAAATCACATCTAGATCAGTACAAGTACTTTACAAACCACCCATCAAAATCAAAGGATGAGTTAGGCAATGCCTGCCTATTTTTTTTAGAAATTTTAGAAGGAGCACTCAACCAGAGCCGGTACTTATTGTCCGATAAGGTCTCCTTTGTCGATATCGCGATATTCCCTTTTATTAGGCAGTTTGCTCGTGTGGATATGGATTTTTTTGCCAGTCTACAATTTGGCAGGGTTCAGGAGTGGTTGTCAGATCTTACCAGTAGTGAACTCTTTATGAATGCGATGATTAAGCCCAGATAGAAGTCTGACGCTCTTAGAATGCTGCAGCGGTTAAAGAGGGGGAGGGGTGCGTACCCGGTCCCCTATCAAGGAAGAATGATAGTGGCGTGCTCATTACCAGGTTGAGCATAGAATAAGTGGGGATGGTAAGGCATGAACACTCACCAGCCCCGACCACAGCGGAAGGAGGGAACTACCGTGGCAAGTTGCAATATACATGGAGATTGTGACAGCAATATGAAGGTGGTGAAAAAGTCCTAAAAGAGATTGAGA
>JBAWVG010000071.1:0-5998 GCA_037147395.1 Nitrosomonadaceae bacterium
CCCGGTTAATATTAGTTAGCCATGGCTCATCCGTCAAGGGTGGGCTCCCGCGTGTTATTGCTGAATAAACTTACCCGAGCACCTCTTCGCAATGTCACGTTTTCACTCTGTAATATCTACAAATCATCCCCTACCCTTCCAAACTTTTAGCGGGTAGACTCTGGCAATAATTACAGATCCAGTAACGCTCTTTTTCTATCATTCATACTCGAGTTGATCACGAATCCGAATTCCCTCCAGCCTGACTTTTCTCCTGCTTCGCTGCTTGCTAAGGCAAACCATTGCGTTGCTTGCGGTCTGTGCTTACCACACTGCCCCACCTACCGCATAACGCTGTCTGAGGCTGACTCTCCACGAGGACGTATTGCATTGATGAGCGCGGCTGTCAGCGGCCGCATTCCGATGAATGATCGGTTTGCTCTTCATATCGATCGGTGTCTTACCTGTCGAGCCTGTGAGGCCGTTTGTCCCAACCATGTTTCTTACGGCCACCTTGTTGATGGGACTCGCGCAATCATGGCACAGGCATCATCCTCACCTACCGAACATAATTCCAGAAAGAAAAAATCTTTATTTCGAACTTTGGCAGAAAACGAATTTATCGCCAAGCCCAGACGCTTAGATTCATTCCGCCCATTCCTACGTCTATACCAAAAGAGTGGGCTACAGGCTCTAGTGCGTAAGTCTAATTTGCTTCGTAAAACAAAGTTTGCGGCACTAGACGCACAGTTACCGCTGATCGATATGCCTTACCCTACCCCCTCCATCAGAACTAGTTCTTGGAATACGATTTACCCCCCAAGCGGCCAATCGCGAGGTGATATTGGTCTGTTCCTAGGCTGTGTTGCACGGCTGGCAGATGTGCCCACACTGAATGCTGCTATATTTGTGCTCAACCGGCTTGGATATACGATACACGTACCCCCCACACAGACTTGCTGTGGCGCACTGCATCGCCATAGCGGGGATATGCAAACCTCGAATCTGCTCGCAGAAGTAAACCTATCCGCATTTGAAGGGCTGAAACTGGATGCGATCATTAGTACAGCTTCTGGTTGCGGGGCACATCTTGAGGAGTCCACCCTTAGTTCTTCTGCCGAGATCATGGATATTAGCGCTTTCCTAGAGAAGGCGGAGGGGTGGAATGAGATTAAGATCTCGCCACTTCCACGCAAGATTCTGGTGCATGACCCCTGCAGTCTGCGAAATGTGTCGCACAGTGCTGAGTACCCCTATTCATTACTATCGCGCATCCCCGGCGCAACTCCTGTGCCGTTATCTGGTAATGATCAGTGCTGCGGGGCGGCTGGGACTTATTTTCTTGATCAACCAGAGATGGCAAAGGCGCTACTGAATGATAAAATTGCAGCGGTGGCTCAGAGTGGCGAACACATTCTCGTGACTTCCAACGTGGGCTGTTCAATGCATCTTGCCGGTTCATTGCGACAATCAGGATCAAAAGTTGAGGTGCTCCATCCCGTTACGTTACTAGCAAGACAGATGGGGATGTCGTCTTAATCTCACCATTCCATTCACTCCATTCAAGGGGTTTGCATGCCGAATATTGACAAATTTATTATTGGATTCGATAACGCGCTTCGCACGCTCTTAACGCCTGCGCAGACCCTTCGCCCCGTCCCTGGAACTGAATTGTCTGAGGTCGATCTGAGCGATTCTGAAAAAAATGAGACCGCTGCACTGATGCGTGTGAATCATGTTGGTGAAATTTGTGCACAGGCGCTCTATCAGGGACAAGCCCTCACCGCACGGAGCAGCGAGATTCAACAGACCTTGATTCAAGCAGCCCGTGAAGAGACCGAGCATCTGGCCTGGACCGAGAGGCGAATTGCAGAATTGGGAGGACGTAAGAGCCTACTGAATCCGCTGTGGTACGGCGGCTCCTTCGCCATTGGCGCCTTCGCTGGCATGCTGGGTGATAAGTGGAATCTTGGATTCCTTGCTGAAACAGAGCGCCAGGTTGAGGCTCATCTTGCGGGTCATTTACAGCAACTGCCAGAACATGATGAAAAGAGTCGCGCCATTGTGGCACAGATGCAGGTTGACGAGGCTGGACATGCCACGATGGCGATGTCTCACGGCGGCGCAGAGTTGCCGGCACCGGTAAAGTTAGCGATGGGGCTAGGGTCTAAAGTGATGACACGGACAGCTTACTGGGTTTAACTAACCCTAGACTAAAATTTCTACCCCTCTAAGACCTCAAAGTCGTGTGTCATCTCTGCGGTTTTTCCAAGCATGATTGAAGCTGAACAGTACTTTTCTGCGGATAGGCTGATTGCCCGCTCTATCTGTTGTGGCTGCAGGTTTTTACCGGTTAGTATGAAATGGAAGTGAATATGGGTAAATACTTTAGGTTCATCTGTTGCCCGCTGCGCCTCAATCTCAACCACGCAATCGTTGACTTCCTGACGACCCTTTTTCAGAATCAACATTACATCAAAAGCTGCACAACCACCCGTTCCCATCAGCAGCATTTCCATCGGGCGCGGTCCTAGATTTCTGCCGCCTGCTTCTGGTGGTCCGTCCATCAGCACCTGATGACCACTACCTGATTCACCCAGGAAACTCATTCCATCCTTCCACTCGATACGCGCTTTCATACCGCTCCTTTAAAATATTTTCTACTGGTATTCTAACAATTTCAAATCTTGTTCGGTGCTGGTAACAATCGATACCACATCATCCCAATAACTTCATGAATGAATATCCGGCTTTGTTGTAGCGCATTCGCTGTTGGAAGGTAAGCTAGTCCATCCGTTCGGTAGCGGGTCGTAAATGCAGTCGGCGCTGGGGTAACTTGGAACCCTGCCCGTTCAAACTCTCTCATCGCCCTTGGCATATGCCAGGCATGCGTTACCAGCATGATGTGTGTGATCCTATCCCTTTCTAGGGCTTCATAACTCTTGTAAGCATTCTCGTGTGTGTTGTTGGAGGCACCCTCGACCCAACTCACTGGCACCCTGAATTCATTTTCTAATACAGATTTCATTTGCTCTGCTTCGGAAGAGGTATTGCCCAGTGGCGCACCTCCCGTTACCAGTATCGGTTTACCCGTTAACTGATACAGGCGCGCGGCATAACGAATACGTTCCAGACTATATCGGCTTACCGTATCACCACCATACTCCACTGCGTTGAAATAAGTTCCACCACCCAGAACCACGATGGCCCCCGCACCAGTGTCGGCAGAGTTAATAACACTCGCCGTTTCAAGCTTCTGCAGCAACGTCTCTGAGATAAAGGGTGTGGACAGTAGATAAAATAAAATCAGTGCGCCGGCCACCAGCAGCCTTCCCAATCTTGGATGATGCTTGAGCATCAATACTCCCAAAGTACCTAGTAAGATTAGGTTTAATGGAGGCAGCAGAAAAGCGCTGATTAGGTTAGTTGCAGTCCAGCTCATAATTTAGAAGTATCGCCCACCATCTGAATTCAGATGCATTGATGCCTAGCTTAAAATAAAAAGCCGACGCACTAATGCGTCGGCTTTTTATACGGCCAACCCAGATTACTTGAGCGATAGAATGAACTGCGCCAAAATCTTCGCATTGGCCTCACTCACACCCGCATTAGGCGGCATTGGAATTGGTCCCCATACACCATTGCTTCCTTTGAGGATCTTCTCTGTTAGCTTGGCTGCTGCCCCTGCATCACCCTTATATTTAGCAGCGATATCCTTGAGGCCGGGCCCGACCATTTTCTTATCAACCATATGACAGTTCATGCACCCACTGCCTGCGGCCAATTCTGCGCTCGCTTGAGCAGTTCCCACCATCACTAGGGCCGATGCTGCAATCAATCCCATCCAGACAGTCTTCATTTTTACTCCTTTTATTCATTAATGTTGTAGAGGAAATTTTATTCTACCTTGAACTTCACAGACGCGCAGCAATTCCTGCAAATCAGAAATCTTCGGTAAGCATCTAACGCCCTGACAGACCCAAGCGTTGACAGCGCCATCTACTTCTACCGGTTTATTCATGCTTACAGGAAGGTCAGCAAGTCCCACTGGCAATGCGATCACCATGGTATGGCTCGAAATCGGGAGCAGCGCCTCCTGCCAATTTATTAGATTTTCAGCTGGCCCGCGTAATATAACGATTTGGGGCGGGGAAAGAGCTTCTTCTAGGGCCTTCAGAAGGCTACAGCAGGAGCTGGAATGACGCTGCATTACAGGATAGAACAGGCTGATTGTGCGTTCTGCCGCCTCTAAGTATCGTGTTTCACCCATCAAGTGGCCAAGGCGCTGCAGGCTATAGGCCGCCACTCCATTACCCGAGGGGATTGAGTTGTCATGCCCGGATTTCGGCCGGTGGATAAGCCTTTCATGCTGGTGGCCAGTGAAGAAAAAACCTCCTGACTGTTCGTCCTCAAACTGCTCTAGCAGTACCTCGGCCAGCGCCACGGCAAAGTCCAGGTCAACCTGCCGAAACTCCGCCTGTATCAGTTCCAGCAGACCATCCAACAAAAAAGCATAATCATCAAGATAGGCATTGAGATGCGCCTTGCCGTCCTTACAAGTTACAAGCAGAGCTCCATCTCTCCATAGCATCGAACGAATAAAATCTGCTGCATCGGCGGCTGAACGAACCCAATCACTGCGCCTGAAAACACGGCCTGCGTGCGCCATGCCCTTGATCATCAGCCCATTCCAGCTGGTTAAAATCTTTTCATCCCGCCCTGGGTGCACGCGTGACTCGCGCTCAATAAACAACTTGATCCGCGCGCTCGTCAGCCTTAGCTGTGCTTCCTCCTGGCTAATGCCAGTATCCTGCGCTATCTCCACCAGAGACTGCACGATCTCCAGGTTCCAGTATTGGTGTTCGAAGTTAGGTGATCGCAACAAACCATAATAGGGTGCAACCACTGCGTACTCTTCAGAGGAGAGGATCTTCTCTACTTGATCGCGCTCCCAGACATAGAACCTGCCTTCTTCGTTCTCTGAATCAGCATCAACCGTCGAATAATAGCCCCCCGATGGCGATTGCATTTCACGCACGACCCATCCGGCCGACTCTTCCACAACCTGCTTGAACAGAGGATCGCTCGTAATCAGCCAAGCATCTGCATAGAGCCGTAATAACGGCGCATTGTCATAAAGCATTTTTTCAAAGTGTGGAATGCTCCACTGTGGATCCGTACTGTACCGACAGAAACCACCCCCGATTTGATCGCAGATCCCGCCTTTTGCCATCTTTTCTAAGGAGTAGGCTGCAACATTAAGAATTTCCTGGTCTTTGGTCGCCCAGTACTGTCGCAAACAGAACTCAAGCTCGGTCGGATGGAGGAACTTTGGCACCCCACCAAAACCACCATGCTCAGAATCAAACCTGTTTTTTAAATCCACCCCCGCATCAGCCAGCAATTGCTCTGAAAATACAAATGGATCCAGGGGTTTTGATGGCAACCTCGCGGCCAAAGATTCCAGCAGCGCTGTACTCTGCTGCTCAATCTCAGCGCCGCGCGTGTAATACGCCTCAGCAATACGCGGCAACAGATCGAGAAAGCCCGTCACATCGTATCGCGGCAACTTCGGGAAATAGGTGCCCCCAAAGAATGGTTTCTGATTAGGCGTCAAGAACATGGTCAATGGCCACCCCCCGTTACGCCGGGTCAGCATATAAAGGGCCGCCTGATAAATCTGATCGAGATCGGGGCGCTCCTCCCGATCCACCTTGATGTTGATAAAGTATCGGTTCATCGCTGCGGCGACTTCCACATCTTCAAACGACTCATGCGCCATGACATGACACCAATGACAGGCGGAATAGCCGATAGACAGCAGGATGGGCTTGTTCTGTGATCGCGCCAGGGCCAGCGCTTCTTCACCCCAGGGATGCCAGTCCACGGGATTGTGAACGTGCTGAAGAAGATAGGGGCTAGTCTCGCCCCCTAAGTGATTGGTCATACTCTCAACTCTTGCCTGCTACGACCCATCTGTTATTGCGCCGCGACTGGCGGTAGAGACCAGCCTTGCGTA
>JBAWVG010000072.1:0-5948 GCA_037147395.1 Nitrosomonadaceae bacterium
AAGGTGTCTGGAGATGTATATTACCGTGCCTTGGAAATTCAACTCGGGGCAACTATCGAGGGTGTATTAGTCCATCAGGACCGAGTAGAGCAAGCCAAGAAGACCGCTGAAATTGCACTGGCGGATGCCACTGACGCACCGGCTATAAATGGCTGAACTTAATTCAGTAACAGAAGATAATTTTTTTAGTTAATCCAACATAGAGTTAGACATGAACACAGTCACCGAAACAAGCTCACTCGCCGAGACACATGCCCCATTGATCTTTACCAATAATGCAGCGGATAAGGTCAAACAATTGATCGAAGAAGATGGTAACAACGAACTTAAACTCAGAGTTTTTGTAAGTGGGGGCGGCTGTTCTGGTTTTAAGTATGGCTTTACCTTTGATGAGCTGATTAATGAAGACGATACCATCATGGAGAAGAATGGGGTGAAACTGCTGATTGATCCAATGAGTTTCCAATACTTGGTGGGTGCAGAAATCGATTATCAGGAAAATCCTGAGGGCGCTCAATTCGTGATCAAAAATCCCGGTGCCGCTTCTACCTGTGGTTGCGGTTCTTCATTCTCAGCATAAAACCCGCCTGAACAAGTTTGTATCCAAAAATGGGCGCTAGTCCCTCATTTTGGATTATCTTGATGGGGAAGTTACTCAGCAATACTGCGGTTTCAATCGCAATCTGAAATTCAAGCTTGGTAAATCGCCCCAAGAATTCTCGGGCCTCTTGCACCAGTTACTTCGGGAAGGTTGCCCGGAGCTCCCACCATGGCCTGCTGCGCCAGCCAGGCGAAAGCGAATGCCTCCAACCAATCTGCATCCACACCTAGCACATCTGTTAACTCGACTCTTTTCCTTGGTAATACAGCCCGCAATCTCTCAACTAGATCTGTATTTCGTGCCCCACCACCACATAAAAAGACTTCTACGGCACTCGGAAAGTGCGCCAGCAGTGATTTGGCGATACTTGAGGTGGTGAGTTGCGACAGGGTTGACTGCACATCTTCCGGCCTCTCCTTCCCGGACAAGTAACTCTCCAACCAGGAAAGATTAAATAACTCCCTACCAGTACTCTTCGGAGGTGGTAATGAAAAGAACTCTAATCTAAGTAACCTCTCAAGCAACTCAGGAATTACTTTCCCTGAACTCGCCCACGCCCCATCCCGATCATATGCTGCCCCCAAGTGACGCAAGCACCATGCATCCATGAGTAGATTGCCGGGGCCACAATCAAATCCAGCAACCTCTCCATAGGGGGTGAGACTGGTAAGGTTTGAGATCCCGCCTATATTAACAATGACACGATGGTTTTTTGGATCTGCGAACAAAATCTGATGAAACTTCGGCACAAGTGGGGCGCCCTGGCCACCAGCCGCAATATCACGACTTCTGAAGTCTGCCACTACAGTGATGCCAGTGAGCTCTACCAGTAAAGCTGCATTGCCCAGTTGAAGCGTGTAGCTCCTCTCGGGTTGTGGACAGTGTCGTACGGTCTGGCCATGACAGCCAATGGCTGTAACAGCTTGCGAGGAGATTCCACTCTTTGTAAGTAGACCAACCACGGCCTCTGCATAGCAGCGAGCCAGTTCATTACTAAGAATGGCTGCCCGGTTCAGTTCATCGTTGCCAGACTGGTGTAGTTCCAGTATCTGCTGACGTAGATTCTTGTCATATGGCAGGTAATGAGTACATGCTAAAAGTGGGGGTGATGTACTTGAGTCTGACAGAATGACATCTATCCCATCCAGACTGGTACCAGACATGATGCCAATATAGTAAATGGGTTTCAAATGACCTCAGCTATGTAGCCAAGTCGCTCCCTGACTTCTAGACTAGTCCAAGGATCCAAGATTGGTATTGCGTAGCATATCCAACTGAGCTGCCAGCGGCCTGGTATTCTCGTGGAATATGGTCATATTTTGAGCTGGGATAGGTATGGCTGCAGGCATAGCCACGCGTAGTGGATCGCGCTGGACACCACTGACACGAAATTCATAATGTAGATGTGGGCCAGTCGCCATTCCGGTCGCGCCGACATAACCGATTACATCATTCTGGCTAACACGCTGCCCCTTCCGTAGACCCTTGGAAAAAGCAGATAAATGACCGTAAGCGGTGGTGTATTGACCTTGATGTTGCAAGACGACTACATTGCCATAACCACTTTGCCATCCAGAGAATGCCACAGTGCCACTGGCAGTCGCCTTGACCCGCGTGCCCGTTGGAGCAGCATAATCAACTCCCTTGTGGGCCCGCCAAGTTTGAAGCACGGGATGAAAGCGTGCGCTTGAGAAACCTGAACTGACACGAGAAAATTCCAGTGGTGAGCGCAAAAACGCTTTACGTAGATTCTTGCCATCGGGCGCGTAATAGCCGCTATTACCATCATCCGCTTGGAAGTATACTGCCTTGTAGGATGTCCCTTGGTTGATAAACTCAACTGCTAGTATTCGTCCGGCTCTAGCGAGCTCACCATCATTATGGAGTGATTCATAGACTACAGTGAATCGATCGCCCTTGCGCAAGTCCCGATGAAAATCAATATCAGAAGCAAAGATATCGACAATCTGGGTGGTGATGTTATCGGGCACACCCGCACTGTCGGTGGCAGCAAATAATGAACTATTTATCACGCCTGACTTCATCTGGACGTGCTTCTCAAGTTCAATTGGTTGCTCAATTAGCTTAAAAATACCGTCTATTTTTTCCATCAGAAACTGCTCACCACCTCCAGGAAAGTAGCGGAGCATGCGCAACTCTCCTCTCTCGTTGGTCTGCGCATGGATAATTCTGCCAGGGACCAGTTGGTGCATGGCCTTGATGTTTCTAGCTTCGTGTAAAAAATTAGCTGAATCCAGATTATTCACTTCAAACCGGGAAAGCAGTGCGGCAACGGTATCCCCTCTCTGGATACGTTCCTGACGCCAGAAAGTGGTATCGGTGGCTGTAGAACTGGCCGTCTCTGGGAGATCAAGACTGAGGACGACTTGTTGTATAGGAATATCTTTAAAGGAACTATCAGGCGCAATACCAAAAGCGGCAACCATGCCAAATAGCGGGAGGCTAGCTAACGCGATCGGCCAACGTAGATATTTTTTTGTCGGCATCACCGACTTCTTCTCTCCGACTTTATTATCGTTCTTCGGCATGTTCTTATTATTACTATGGAAGCTCGAAATTCTAACATAAAAATGTCTTTCCCAACCGCACCGGCGGACCCTCGGAAAACCGAGGAATGGTCAATGCTAAGGAATGAGGCGTGACTGAAAGACCCCTAATGTATCCGACTCGGAAATAGATCAAAACGGCGTGGCTTGATGAAGACTTGGTCACCTCTCACTAATTGCAGCTCACGAAAACGTTCCTTACTTATCTCGACCTGGATTGGATTTTTATCTTCGCTATCATCACGGACTAATTCTAAGCGGACTATTGGACCGACTGAAAGAACATGAGTCACCCTGGCCGCAAGTGCGGCATCCCCCTGAGCAATACGATCGACTTCAATATCGTGGGGACGAACGTAGGCTACCGCTGCGAGCTCCTCCGCCTCGGCATGCTCAGGTGCATCAACCTCTATACCATCAATCCAAGCTCGTCCGCGGTGCAGTCGACTATGGAATAAGTTTACATTCCCAAGAAATTCATAGACGAACGGACTCGCAGGATTCTCGTAGACTTCATCCGGCGTACCGATCTGTTCGATACGACCTTCATTCATAACTACCACTCGGTCCGCCACTTCTAACGCCTCCTCCTGATCATGTGTAACGAATACGCTGGTGATGTGCATATCATCATGCAGCCTCCTCAACCAAGAACGCAGTTCCTTACGAACCTTAGCATCAAGTGCACCAAAAGGTTCATCCAATAACAATACCTTCGGCTCAACCGCCAACGCTCTCGCCAGAGCTATACGCTGCCGCTGCCCACCAGAGAGTTGGTGTGGGTAGCGCTCAGCCAGCCAGTCAAGTTGAACTAGCTTAAGCAGTTCATGCACGCGCTCCCGTATTTCAGCATCAGGCGGGCGCACATCCTTCGGGCGAACCCGCAAACCGAATGCAACATTCTCGAATATGGTCATATTCCTAAATAAGGCATAGTGCTGGAATACAAAACCCACTTGCCGTTCTCGGACATGCTGCTCGGTAGCATCCTCACCCTGAAAGAGCACCTGTCCAGCGTCTGCCACATCGAGTCCCGCGATCACGCGCAACAGAGTGGTCTTACCAGAACCCGAAGGGCCAAGTAATGCAAGTAACTCACCTGATCGAACTTCAAGACTGACGTCACGCAGCGCAGCAAAAGTTCCGAACTGCTTGGATAGATTACGCACTTCGATGCTCATCGGCATTCTCCTTGGGTTGCGTGATCTTAGATTCGACCACAGTCTTCAGTGCCAGCGTCACGAGCGCAAGTAGCGCAAGCAATGAGGCTACTGCAAATGCCGCCGCAAAATTATACTCGTTGTAAAGAATCTCGACGTGCAATGGCAAGGTATTGGTGCTACCCCGGATGTGGCCAGATACAACAGATACCGCGCCAAACTCACCCATCGCCCGCGCATTGCAGAGAATAGTGCCGTACAAAAGGCCCCACTTAATGTTCGGTAGCGTTACCCGTGAAAAGGTCTGCCACCCATTAGCCCCAAGCGCCACGGCCGCTTCCTCTTCCTCAGTACCTTGTGCCTGCATCAACGGAATCAACTCGCGCGCGATGAAGGGGACAGTCACGAAAACTGTCGCCAAAACAATACCCGTTACCGCAAATATGACCTTGATGTCATGCTCAGCCAACCATGGGCCTAACCAACCCTGTAAACCGAAAATCAGCACGTAGATCAGCCCCGAGACTACCGGTGATACCGAGAACGGTAGATCGATCAACGTTATCAGAAGATTCTTACCGCGGAATTCAAACTTAGCAATGGCCCAAGCAGCCGCTACACCAAAAACCAAATTGAGCGGTACAGCGATTGCCGCAACAGTTAGAGTGAGTTGAATGGCTGATAGTGCATCCGGCTCGACAATGGCGGCTAAGTAGACATCTACCCCCTTCTTCAGAGCCTCGTAGAATACCAAGATCAAAGGCACAAAAAGAAACAATGTCAAGAATGCGAGTGCTAACGCGATCAGAGCCCTACGTACCCAGGTTGGTTCTTGAGTGGTTCGTGTGCGCCGCACTCGTGAAACTGTAGAGAGTATATTAGTAGCCATTGTCATGCCAAGGCACTGCGGCGGCGACCCCACCACTGCAGTAAATTGATAACTAGAAGTAGAATAAATGAAATGACCAGCATCACCACAGCGAGTGCAGTAGCGCCTGCATAATCGTACTGCTCAAGCTTAGTGATGATTAGCAAAGGCGTAATCTCAGAGACCATTGGCATATTGCCAGCAATGAAAATGACTGATCCGTACTCACCGATTGCACGGGCAAAAGCAAGTGCAAAACCGGTCATGAGTGCAGGGAAAATTGTCGGGAAGATTATTCGTAAGAAGGTCTGCAACCGATTTGCACCCAGCATGGCTGCGGCCTCCTCCAGCTCGGATTCAATGTCTTCAAGAACTGGCTGCACCGTCCTCACTACAAATGGCAAGCCAATAAAGGTCAGTGCCACAAATACCCCGATCGGCGTGAAGGCCACCTTTATCCCCAGCGGCTCGAGATACTGTCCGATCCAGCCATTACCTGCATAGAGCGCTGTCAATGCGATACCCGCTACAGCTGTCGGTAAAGCAAATGGGAGATCTACTAAAGCATCTATCAATTTCTTGCCGGGGAAGCGATAACGTACTAGCACCCACGCCACTAATAATCCGAATACCGCATTGACCAGTGCCGCTGCAAACGAGGCCCCAAAAGTCAGTCGATATGAAGCCATCACGCGTGGGGTGGTGACCGCAAACCAGAACTCTTGCCAGCTAAGCTCTGTAGTACGGATAAA
>JBAWVG010000073.1:0-5864 GCA_037147395.1 Nitrosomonadaceae bacterium
CGCAAATACGGATAAGGGCAAAGAAGGCTAATTTACCGCTTTCTAAATATTTGGCTGACCTTGTTAAGCGCGAAACAGGCGCACAAAATCAATGGCCAGCAGGCTATTTTGATTTATTCGATGAATGGCAAGGAGGACCACAAAATAGACCCGATGAGTTAGCGCTTGAAACGCGGAACAGTTTCAATTGATAAGGTTGTTAGACACCAATGCCTGTATTCAGCTATGGCAACGCAAAAACTTAAATGCGCGTAGACATTTTGAACGATATAGCCCTGCTGAGATTGCTTTGTGTAGTGTGGTCAAGGCAGAGCTTTTGTTTGGAGCATGGTGCAGCGAGTACACAGAAAATAATCTAAAACTGCTACAAAAATTATTTGCGCCATTACAAAGCTTTGATTTTGATGACATTGCTGCAGAACATTACGCACAAATCCGTGCCGATCTAACCGCCCGAGGGTGTTTGATTGGCGCTAACGATTTAATGATTGCCGCGATTGCACGCGCTAACCAAGTCACGCTGATCACGCATAACACGGGTGAGCTTAGCCGAGTAAAAGGTCTATCGATTGAAGATTGGGAACTTTAGCGATATTAATGGGGATGTGCTCATCAATAGTCAATGGCCTGTCTAGGGGCGTCACCGACTTGAACGTGAATTCTTTGGGAAACTGAAAGTATTCCCCCGGAGTTTCCCGTCGTGTAATCGCCCTGTTACCTTCCAAAAAATTTTGCTATGAAATCAATGTGGCTAATTTTGCCAACACTTCATCCATGACATCAGCCGAAACACTCTCCAATTTTTTAGCTTTTCGCGCTACCAAGTCCAGCGCCCTTGGTTGATCACACCGGGCGACACCCACTGTTTTGGTGCCAGCTAAGTCGACGGTAAAACCGGCCACCCTTGCGAAATTTGCACCCATCGTGATGGGTACCACAATTGGTGTCTTAGTTAACTTATTAAAGGGTCCTGGTGAAACCACAAGCACAGGACGCATCCCCTTTTGTTCATGGCCAGAAGAGGGATCCAAAGAAACTAAATAAATGTCGCCCCGATTCATTACAAAATCTCATTACCAACTGGGGCAAGCTCAAGCCACCGCTTATCCTCTTCTGGCATTTGTGCGTTCGTATCGCACTTTGCCAACAAATCAGTTAACTTATATTTAGGCTTGGTAATAGGGCTCACTAGCAAGCGACCTTCAAGCAGTGCAACATCAACCATTGATCCTGAGGATATCTTAAGCTCCTCTAAAAATACTGGGGATAAAGCCATCATCACTGAACCGCCAACTTTCCTTAAACTTGTCTGCATTTCTTACTCCTATAAGTTATATTTTAATATAACATGAACTTGGCCAAGCATCAAGTTATTATATAAATATATAACTTATCTGGGTATCCGATACTATGCCATAATAGGTTTTTATTTATCTCAGTCGGCCGTCATCATTTTTTATAATGCGCCCAAGAATTTCACTGCTCTTTCTACCGCCTCTTCGTAACTAGGCCTGTAGGTCAGAACATTGATTTCATTGAATTGGGGCTTTAATACATGAGACCTATCTTGAATTTGCCGCACAAATTGATCTGCGTGCCTTAACAAAAATGGTGTGGCCATTTTCAATTCCTTCGGCTCTCGCTCAATCACCAAAGATAAGTCAAATAGATCTCGAGCGGCAGCCTGATCTCCCCTATGCCAGAGTTTTTTTGCAATAATTTCAACAGCAGTTTCCACGCGAATGGTATTCCCAAAAATAGTCCACTCTTCATAGCCGGGATTAGTGAGATTAGGCGAAGCCACAAAATCAATCTCCCCTTCAGGGCGCATCAACTTGACGTATAAATTCGGTTCCTCAACATAATGTGATGAAACATCAGCCGCTACATCACTTAATCTGGGCGTTACAAATCCGAGGTACTGTGGATCGGGCACAAAAATATCGATGTCTTTGCTCATGCGATGCTGGTAACGCAACATGAGAACGGTGCCACCGCCAAACGTCCAAAACGGATCAATCGTTCCATGCTTCTTAATATCATCAATGATGCGAAGCGCATGGGGCAAAAGTTCTTGCCATACACCAGGGGGCAGATCACGTTCTTGCATGAATTTGTTCATCAACCATTACCGCCAAGCCGTTCTTGGTGAATGCATCTCCTGAGTCCACCGATCAATATTTTTCCAAATCATTTTGGGAGGTGTTCTGCTCGCTTTAGCCGCCTGTTCCACCGCCGACACAATCATGGCCAACGGTGCCTCATCTAGCAAAGTAGCCATATACGGGAAAATGGTCTCTGATATTTCTCCCGATACCAGAGACTTTGCAAGGTCTGAGCTCGTTAATTTATTTTTGTAACTGACGCTCGCAGTTTGACTGACGAGCTCTAGGGCATCTTGCTTTTTCTGCCGCCCTAGGATTGAAATATCCAATCCCATCAGACTGAGCAGAGAAAATAATTTAGCAGCCCCCAAATCCTTGAGGGTGCCGTTTTCCAAATGAAGAATGGTGGATCTCGAAAGATTACCGAGTTTAGCCAACCGCTCCTGAGTTAACCCAAGATCAGCCCGGCGATTGGCCACCTGAAGTCCAATTCTACGTAAGTTCATGCGATTATTGTGACACAATTGTTAAATAAATGTGTAATATATTACGCAATTATTTGAGGAAATCAACTGATGCCAGATACTATGCCATAGCAGGCTTTTATTTACCTCAGTCGGCCATCTTCGTTTTTAATAAGGCGCGCAAGAATTTCACTGCTCTTTCTACTGCCTCTTCGTCACTAGGCCTGTAGGTGAGAACATTGATTTCATTAAATTGGGGCTTTAATACATGAAACCTAGCCTGATTCAAGCTGGGATGCCTGATTTAGGGTAAACGTTCGAACAAACAGACGTTGGTCGGTAGTGGTGAGTTGTCGCCGACTAATTTTACGCCGTCACTCTTACTTCGATATGACGACCAAGCGCTGATGCTGCCGCTTCGATTTGCTCTAACCTTGAAGCGTGGCGTAAATCAAATAAGCGATCGACTTGTGGTAGATGCCAACCTAAGCGCCTCGCTAACTCTGCCTTTTTGATACCTTGCTCAGTCATTGCCTGATACACGCCCAATTTTGCGCATTCTAGCGCTGTTGGAGATACGGTTATTTCACCCCGTTTAGCCTTACTTGGCAATGGCAATGCCTTACGAGAATCGACATAAAAAGAGAGTCCCGTTTCCAAAGCATCCACAGCATTCAGTAATGCCTCTTCTTTATTGGCACCAAATGTAATTGCTTCTGGAACATCCCGAAAAGTCACTAAGATAGTGTCTCCATCTCTAGTAAACGTTGTTGGGTAATTAAACATATTTTTCCTTTTATTTCAGACTTAACTGCCGCTTAATTGCAGATTCTAGGCCTTTTCCCAGCTCCAACGTTCCATGCATCGGTAAAGTAGATTGCTTGCCATTTAAAAATACTTTTAAATGAGATCCCTTACCCGGTAAGAAAGTAGCCCCTTGTTGCTCTAACCATTTTTCATTTGCATGGAATTTACATTTTAAATGTTAACAGATCTGTTGTGTTTTGGTGCCTACAATTTTTTATTTGAGTATGTGTAATGAGCCTAATGCATTGATGTAGCACCCGAAGTGGGTGCACGATTGGAGTCCGCCTGCGAAATTTCGGGTATCGATCAGCTTCCATCCAATACGGGCATCAATGGCAATGGTCTGGTCAGCGACGCTCAACGGCCCCGCGCTGTTCGTTCAGTCCCTAGCCAACTTTCAGGGGCCATATCCTTTTCGCCAATGGAACGCTGACTGTTGGAACTGTCTAACGAATGCTAGAAGGATCTTTTATTCGTTTCATGATTTTTCTTTATATTGACTCAATAGATTGATTTATAGATAATATGAAGTAATAAATCGTTTCATAAATCGTTTAATTTCGAGCTGTCATGACTGAACGTGCCTCAGAAGCGCTCATTAAACTTCTCAGAACCCACCCCCGTGCGGGGGGTAGTGAACTCTGCACCCGTTTGGGGGGAATCAGCCGGGCAACTTTCATGCGTCTTATTCGCTCGGTCGGCGATGACATTGTCATTGGTGGACGGGCCCGGCGGACCCGGTATAGTCTCCGGCGTCCTTTGGCCGGAAAATTAACGCCGATCCCAATCTATCGCATTGACGAGGTGGGTATTGGGCATGAACTCGGTGAGTTAACACTGACCTACCCTGAAGGGTCCGTCCTGTCCGCCCCGGGCACATTCCCCTGGCCTTTGGACCGAGATATGAATGATGGATGGTTTGATGGCGTCCCTTATCCACTCCTTGATATGCGACCACAAGGTTTTCTTGGTCGCAATTTTGCCTACCATCACGCTCTCGACTTAGGCGTGCCAGACAACCCAGAAGCTTGGTCGGATGATGACACGGTGTTCGTGCTCATGATGACGGGATACGATCAACCGGGTGACCTCATTCTGGGCGAGACCGCCTATCGGCGCTTCCTCGACCACCGTCGGCAAGACGATAGCCCATTCATGCAGGAAGATGCACTTGCAACGGAATATCCCCGTCTCGCTGAACAGGCGATCGCCCATGGAGAAGGGGGTTCATCTGCTGGGGGTGAGTTCCCCAAGTTCACCGCTCGCCTCGATCTTGCAGGCAAAAGGGTGAGTGTCATCGTGAAATTTTCGGGAGGGGATGACTCGCCGGCAGTGCGCCGTTGGGCAGACTTATTGGTCTGCGAGCATCTCGCTCACAAAGTCATGGCACAAACGCTGAACTTACCCACCGTTCAATCCACCATCCGCCACTATGCCGGGAGAACCTTTCTTGAAGTGACCCGTTTCGATCGACATGGCGATTTTGGCCGCTCGGGCGTATGCACACTCGGTAGCCTGAATGCCGCCTTGGTCGGAACAGCAGTCCTAGGATGGACGAAAACAGCGATGGCCCTTCAAGTAGCAGGCAGTGGAGTCACGGATGAGACCATCTCCATGATTCGCAGGATAGGGTGGTTCGGAAAACATATCGGCAATACCGATATGCATGAAGGCAATCTAGCCTTCCGTCCGGACATGACGCTCGCTCCAGTTTATGACATGCTGCCCATGTCATATGCGCCACACCGAGGGGGTGAGTTACCAGCCAAGGTATATGCCCCAGAACTGCCGTTACCGGAGGAGATGCCATCCTGGTGCCAAGCTGCTCATGCGGGTGTTGTATATTGGCAAACCTGCGCAGGTGACGAACGTATCAGCCCGGAATTTCGAGTTATTTGTGAGGCTAATGCATCCCGTTTGATAAGATTACAAGCTTCAGCAGGGGGCTAATAATGGCGGTAAGAAGCATCTTCAAGCACGAAAGAACCAGTCACTCCGCTTCGGTGGACTTTGAGGGGGTATATTCTGGCACCCACCTCATCAGGCCCTGACGGACTTCCAAATCACTTAAAACGGCGTGTTCTTTTAGCCATAGCATTACCTCGGACAGCCACTCTACATCAACCGTGCGGGGCTGCACAATGCGTAGCTTGGGGTGGGAAGTAGATAGGGTGCTCTCGCCATCCGCCCATAATTCTTCGTAGAGTTTCTCTCCTTCCCGCAAACCACTGTAGACGATTTTGATATCATCCTCACTGAAACCTGACAATCGGATGAGGTCGCGAGCGAGATCAACGATCTTGACCGGTTCACCCATATCCAGTACGAAAATTTCACTGCTGCTCGTATTTCCACTCATAAACCCCGCTTGCAATACCAGCTGAGCAGCCTCTGGGATGGACATGAAGTAGCGCGTGATCTCTGGGTGGGTGACGGTCACTGGACCACCATTGGCAATTTGCTCACGAAATTTTGGAATCACGCTGCC
>JBAWVG010000074.1:0-5841 GCA_037147395.1 Nitrosomonadaceae bacterium
AGAACCGCGACATCATTAATCAGACGTGCGCCTGCAGCCTTCTCCCTCATTGCAGCTGCACGATCTCTCCGAGGTTGGGTTGGGTCAGTTGTATCTGCTTTTACTGCGGTCTCGGCAGGAGCATCATCAACCTTGGTAAAAGAACCAATTTTTTCTCGGCCAGGCCCTGCTTCTGTAAAGATCTGTTTAGTTTTTTTGTCTACATAAAGATCAAGTGCAAAGGCGGTGGATACCATCCCCGCACCTAACCCGACACCCAAAGCGGCAACGACTGCCACTGTAATTTTTGATAACTTCATATTTTCCCCTCACAGTTATGTTGAATGAATCAGAGGGGATGTTACTGGCGCCGTGTGACAGCCTTATTACGTCTTTGTAACAGTTTTGTGACAGATATCGAATTGCCAGAGTGAATAAAAACCGGTCTGGCAGGAGTGACCCCGAGAAGAGCGGAGATCAGTATCTGCTTTGGGGCGGAGTGACTGTGAATCGAAGGGGATTTGCAGTTGGAAATCACAAGGGGGTGCGGCCTTAGGCCGCACCCCCTTGTGGGTTTATTCAGAAGCTATTTTTTACAGATGATTCAGAGTGAACTGGGGAATCAATTATGTTCGAACTCTATACGGGCCTCGCGCTTGAGTAGTTCTGCGATTGAGAGACCGACTGCCGATACACCACCGAATACTGTTCCGACTCGTTTTTGAGTAAAGTTACTCATGATGGTGGTGTAGGCGCTCGGGGGTAGTGGGAAGTACTGTACCTCCTGCACTAACTTGAGTGCATTCTTCATGTAGAAGGTAACGAACTCCTTCACTTCAGGCTTCTCTGCCGCTTTGACATTGACATAGATAAAGATAGGACGGGCCAGTGGCTGGTAGGTGCCATCCTCGACCGTTTCTAAGGATGGAATAACGCCTCCCTTACCACCGTCGACTGCAACAGCGGCTACTTTCTTTTGGTTCTCGATATAGTAAGCGAACCCGAAGAAGCCCAGACCATTCTCGTCACTCGCGACTCCTTGCACCAGAACGTTATCGTCCTCAGAAGCAGTGAAGTCACCACGGCTTGACTTGGCCTTGCCAACAACTGCTTCAGTGAAGTAGTCGAAGGTGCCGGAGTCCGCCCCTGCACCATAGAGCTTGAAGGTTTTATCAGGCCAGGAAGGATTGATCTGACTCCACTTGGTGATCCGGCCCTGTGCGGCTGGCTCCCACATCTTTTTCAATTCTGCAACGGTCATGGTCTTGGCCCAGGTATTCTTTGGGTTGATTGCCACGGTCAGTGCATCGTAAGCCACTGGCATCTCGACATACTGGATTCCGGACTTCTTGCACTCCTCCATCTCTTTCTTTTGGATGGGGCGGGAGGCGTTAGCGATATCGATCTCGCCACGACAGAACTTTTTAAAACCCCCGCCTGTGCCGGAGATGCCGACTGTGACTCGGATGGCGCCTCTCTTGGCTATTTGGAAGTCCTCTGCAACCGCCTCGGTGATGGGGTAGACAGTGCTCGAGCCGTCAACCTTGACGATCGATTGCGCATTCGTAATGCCGGCAGTGCTCATCAACGCGGCCAATACGGTGGACACGCTCAGTAACTTGAATTTAAGATTGTGTGATCGTAACATTTCATCCTCCACTATTTATGACGGTTGCCACATGGCAACATCGACAGCATCATAAGCTACCGATATTGCAAGATTGTGACACAAGCATCGTTATATGCGTTTGTCTTCCTGTAACTGTCTCAGTATGCCGAGAGAGAGGCCACATTCCACTTTTGCTACTACCATGATAATCTATGAGGTGTTTGCTTAAGCGGTCGAGATAGAGTTCTCTTCACTTTCTCCAGGTCTTTAATTTATAGAGGAATAATCATGGAAATGCACGTTTACGATACCTATGTTAAGGCCAAGGATGGCCATACCATGCACTTTGATGTCTTCACCTCGGTCAAGGATGACCCGAAAGCGGTCGAGTACGCAAAGCTGTGGCTAACCTCCATTGGTGAGGAGGGTGCCACCATTACGAGCAAGGAGTGTAGCTTCTGTCATAGTCAGAGGGCGCCGGCTAATGTCGTTGATGCAATTAACAAGGACGGATACTTCATCTACAAGATGGAAGGCTGCGACTAGTCTTTAGCGGCCTCTGGACAGGTCTCAAACCAGTGTCACGGCTGCGGACCCCCTCCCCCCATCAAGAATCAACCTGAATAATCTGTTATTCTATGGGGCTGTTTTGAATTTATGATGGACTGGAAAACATGAGCGAATATCTTTTTACATCAGAGTCCGTATCCGAAGGTCATCCAGATAAGGTTGCCGATCAGATTTCAGATTCTATTCTGGATGCGATCCTGGCACAGGATGCTAATGCAAGAGTGGCCTGCGAGACCCTCTGCAGCACCGGCCTGATTGTCATGTCGGGTGAGATCACAACGCACGCCTCGGTTGACTACAATGTGGTCGCTCGAGAGACCGTCAGAAGGATCGGCTATACCAGTTCAGACATTGGTTTTGATTCCTCCACCTGTGCAGTCTTAACCGCTTTTAACAAGCAGTCCCCTGATATCGCTCAGGGAGTGAACCGTACAAAAGAGCAGGAGATGGATCAGGGCGCGGGCGACCAGGGTCTCATGTTCGGGTATGCCTGCGATGAGACACCTCAATTAATGCCGATGCCGATTTACTATGCTCATCGTTTGATGGAGCGGCAGGCAGAGCTTAGAAAGGACGGACGTCTGACATGGCTGCGCCCGGATGCTAAGTCACAGGTATCGGTGAGCTATCTGAATGGCAAACCGCAACGGGTCGAGACGGTGGTTGTATCGACCCAGCATCATCCTGATATCTCTCATGCGTCGCTATCCGAAGCGGTGATTGAGGAGATCATCAAGCCTGTGATCCCGAAGAGCATGCTGAGTGGGGATACTCGTTATCTGGTTAATCCTACGGGGCGTTTTGTGGTGGGTGGACCGATGGGTGACTGCGGGCTGACAGGACGTAAGATCATTGTCGACACCTATGGCGGTGCGGCCCATCATGGTGGAGGTGCTTTTTCTGGTAAGGACCCCTCCAAGGTTGACCGTTCAGCGGCTTACGCGGGGCGTTATGTGGCCAAGAATATCGTTGCTGCAGGCATCGCGAGCAGGTGTGAGGTACAAGTGGCCTATGCTATCGGTGTGGCAAAACCGGTCTCGCTGATGGTCGATACCTTCGGTACTGGTAAAATTTCTGATGAGGCAATCGCCAAGCTGGTGGAGCGGCATTTTGACTTGCGCCCACGTGCCATCATTCATTCCCTCAATCTGCTACGTCCGATCTATGCCAAGACGGCTGCCTATGGTCACTTCGGGCGGGATGAGCCAGAATTCACTTGGGAGTCGATCGATAAGGCTGCTCAGCTTCGCGATGATGCGGGGATCAAGGGCTAGTTTTAGCTCAAAGAGTAACGGACCCATCTAAAGTTTAGTTCTACCCTCCACGCTGAGGAGCGCTGCAACGGGCACAGTCCCGCGAGGCTCGGCGAAGGAGGATACCGTAACAACGGCGCTCGTTCATTTTTCAGGAGATTATTCCATGAGCGTTGCGTCCAATTCATCTGGCGTCCAATTCACAGATTATAAAGTTGCCGATATGTCCCTTGCTGGATGGGGACGTAAGGAGATCGCTATCGCAGAGACCGAGATGCCGGGTCTGATGGCGCTATGCGAAGAGTATGCCGACCAGAAGCCTCTGGCAGGGGCACGTGTTGCAGGATCTCTGCACATGACCATCCAGACAGCGGTACTGATCGAGACCCTGGTCAAACTGGGTGCAGAAGTACGTTGGGCCTCTTGTAATATCTATTCCACTCAGGATCATGCGGCTGCGGCTATCGCTGCGGAGAGCATTCCGGTATTTGCCTACAAGGGTGAGTCACTGGATGACTACTGGGAGTATACCCACCGTATTTTTGAGTGGCCGGGTCAAGAGTCGGGTGCAAATAAAACACCGAACATGATTCTGGATGATGGGGGTGATGCCACACTGCTGATCATCCTCGGCAGCAAGGCTGAGAAGGACCTATCCGTCATTGCCAATCCAACCAACGAGGAAGAGCAGGCCCTTTACGCGGCCATTAAGAAGAGGGTGGCCAGTCATCCGGGTTGGTATTCCAATATCCTTGCCAATATTCGGGGTGTGACAGAGGAGACCACCACAGGCGTGCACCGTCTGTACGAGATGCAGAAAAAAGGTGAGCTTCCATTCCCTGCGTTTAATGTGAACGACTCGGTCACCAAGTCAAAGTTTGACAATCTCTACGGATGTCGTGAGTCGTTGGTGGATGGGATCAAGCGGGCCACCGATGTGATGATTGCTGGGAAAGTGGCGATCGTTTGCGGATACGGGGATGTGGGTAAGGGATGCGCTCAGTCGCTACGCGGTCTGGGGGCGACGGTATGGATCACTGAGATAGATCCAATCTGCGCGCTACAGGCGGCGATGGAGGGTTATCGTGTTGTCACTATGGATGAGGCTTGTGATCAGGCCGATATCTTTGTCACCGCGACCGGTAATCTGCGAGTCATCACCCATGACCATATGCTGAAGATGAAGAACCAGGCCATCGTCTGCAATATTGGCCACTTCGATTCTGAAATCGATATCGCTTCAGTGCAGAAGTATCAATGGGACAATATTAAGCCTCAGGTGGATCATGTCATCTTCCCAACGGGACGACGGATTATTGTGCTGGCTCAGGGAAGGCTGGTTAATCTGGGGTGTGCCACCGGGCACCCCTCATTCGTCATGTCCAGTTCATTTACCAACCAAGTTCTGGCTCAGATGGAGCTTTGGCAAAACGGCGCAAAGTACCAGAAGAATGTGTATGTGCTGCCCAAGCAACTCGATGAAAAGGTGGCGAGACTCCACATCAAGAAACTGGGTGTCAGGCTGACTGAATTGACCGACGAGCAGGCGAAGTACCTCAGCCTAGATAAAGACGGTCCGTACAAGCCGGAAATGTACCGGTACTGATCCTTGGCGGGCTGAGGGAGTCAGGAAATGGAATCACAGAAAAAATTTACGCCCACGTTCAGTTTTGAATTCTTTCCTCCGCAGACGCAGGAGGGAATGGAGAAGCTGCGCGCTGCTCGTAAGCAGTTAGCACAACTCAATCCAAAATTCTTCTCAGTGACTTTCGGCGCGGGTGGATCCACCCGTGACCGTACCTTGGAAGCGGTGTTGGAGATTCAAGCTGAAGGGCATACAGCGGCCCCGCATCTCTCCTGTATCGGCTCGACAGCTGAGAATATTCAGACCATGCTGGAGAGGTATCGTGACCAGGGTATCCGTCATATCGTCGCACTCCGTGGTGACCTGCCATCGGGTATGGCTCAGGCGGGAGAGTTTCGTTATGCCAATGAACTGGTCACGTTTATTCGTAGAGAGTTTGGAGATGTCTTCCATATTGAGGTGGCGGCCTATCCGGAGTACCACCCCCAGTCACGGTCCTCTCAGGAGGATCTACAGAACTTTAAGCGTAAGGTGGACTCAGGTGCAAATTCCGCGATTACTCAGTACTTCTACAATGCGGATGCCTACTTTAATTTCATAGAGGCATGCGAAGCGCAGGGGATCTGTATCCCGATCGTGCCCGGCATCATGCCGATTAATAAGTTTTCTCAATTGGCAAGATTTTCGGATACCTGCGGTGCTGAGATTCCACGGTGGATCAGGAAGAGGCTGGAGAGTTACGGGGATGACAGTGCATCCATCCGTGCTTTTGGACTTGATGTTGTGACCGATCTGTGTGACCGATTGCTCAAGGGCGGGGCACCGGGATTACATTTCTATACCCT
>JBAWVG010000075.1:0-5657 GCA_037147395.1 Nitrosomonadaceae bacterium
ATCAGGAAATTCAAGATTCAGTTTGATATATTAAATTTACTTGGCAGCAGAAACAACGATATAGCTTACTACTATGGCTATCAGACCAGTCTAACAGCTACGCCTAAAGATGGACTCGTTTTTCATCCTATTGAACCTCGCATGCTACGAGCGAGCTTGATGTATCAGTTTTGAGAGTGGCAGACGATTTAGCAAATGATACTGATTAACATACCATTACCAATGAAAGAAGTTATTCTGCAATCACGTAATTTTTGGAGGAAATAAACATGGAACGGATCACCATATCTCTTAATAATCGGCTCGCAAAGGACTTTGATGCGTTAATGCATAAACGCGGCTATTTTAATCGATCTGAAGCACTTCGAGATTTGATACGAGATCAACTCGAGATCGATCGACTGGAAGAGCATGTCGAGGGGCAATGCCTCGCCACACTAAGTTATATATACAACCATCACGAGAGTGAGTTAGCGAGCC
This sequence comes from Nitrosomonadaceae bacterium, assembly GCA_037147395.1. Lineage (GTDB taxonomy): Bacteria > Pseudomonadota > Gammaproteobacteria > Burkholderiales > Nitrosomonadaceae > VFJL01. The sequence goes on from JBAWVG010000075.1 coordinate 481, forward strand.
GTATTACCGCAGTACAGCATGACCACCATGAGCTCACTTTATCCAGTATGCATGTTCATATGGACCATGATAACTGTCTAGAAATTAGCGTTCTCCGTGGTGCTATCAAGGATGTGAAGGACTTCGCCAATCGCATTATTGCCACACGTGGAATAAGACACGGTAAACTACATCTGTTCCCAGTTGAAATTGTACAAGAGCAACACTCACATGAGTCTTCACCCCATGTCCATAGTAATCCCCTCACATAATTAATTTGAACCAGGGGTTCTATCAGGACAGGATACAAGATACTGTGATTAACATTGTAATCAGGAATCAGGCCCTTGCCTGAAGCAATCTCTTGCGAGTTAACTTCCTAAGTTGATGTGCCGAGATAACCTCGCACTTTTGGATTAGATCATGATTAGAGTACTTATCGCCGATGACCATCAGCTTTTCCGAGATGGATTAAAAAGAATCCTTGATGAAATAAACGACATCCAGGTGATTGCCGAGGCAGAGAATGGTTTTGATGCTTTGGAAAAAATGCGTAAAAATGAGTGGGATGTCGCACTACTCGACGTGAATATGCCAGACATGAATGGGCTCGAGGTACTCAAACGTATCATGGCCGACAAACCGAATAGTAAGATCCTCATGCTGAGTACCTATCACGAGGATGAATATGCCATCAGAACAATCCGCGTCGGTGCATCAGCCTATCTGACTAAGAATACTCCGACTGAGTTACTAGTAACGGTCATCCGGAGGCTCGCTGCTGGGGGCAAGTATATCGACCCAAAAATTGCAGAAGAACTTCTATTCAGCTTAAATCCAAAATCAGAATTACCGTTACATTGCCTACTCTCCGACCGTGAGCATGAGATCTTTAAACTCATTACTGAGGGAATATCCTTAGCAACTATCTCGAGTCGGTTGTCACTGAGCGCTAAAACCGTGACCACTTACCGTACCCGTATCCTTGAGAAGATGAAAATGCAGAATAATGCACAGCTAGTCCGATATGCAACTGAAAATGAATTATGGGGCGGAAAGTAAACAGCCCCCTCCCCCTCCCTTCAAATGAAGGGAGATTGATATCAATTCACTAAGCCATCAACTAACCTCTGAATGAGCGCCATATAATCTCAACAATTTCAATTCCATTGTTACACTGCTACATGGAACGGACCGAGATTTCCCAGCATTAAGCCAGCGAATACTATCGTTAAACTTCGACTGAAAATGGAACTGTTCTTTATTTTTTGAGGCGGTGTCTGAGATATTCAATTACAGGTGGCGTTATCGATAGAATAATGATCGCCAGGATGATGAGTTTAAAGTTTGTTTGTACAAAGGGGAGTTGTCCGAAGTAGAACCCAGCATAGATAAATGATCCGACCCAGATCACAGCACCGATTATGTTATAGAAAATAAAGGTGCGATAAGGCATCTCCCCAACACCCGCAACAAATGGGGCAAATGTTCGAATGATAGGAATGAATCGGGCGATGACAATCGTTTTAGCGCCGTACTTGAGATAGAAAGCATGAGTCTTATCGAGATACTCGCGCTTGAAGAAGCGCGACTCTTTTGAGGCGAATACTTTGGGTCCTATTTTTTTTCCGATCCAGTAGTTCAGACTATCCCCCAAAATACCTGCAATACTTAACCCAATAAATAGAAGATGTGGACTCAGCTGCGAGTGGGGTAGAGATGCGAGGGATCCTGCGGCAAAGAGTAAGGAATCCCCTGGCAAGAGGGGGAGCACCACAAGACCTGTCTCACAAAATACAATCAGGAAAACAATCCCATACACCCATAAACCATATTCCGAGGCGAGTTGATGAAGATGCCTATCAATATGGAGAATAAAATCAATAAGAAACATAAATGTGGGAAGACAATCTTTAAGAGCAGACCCGTATTCTTATGAGGTCCAGAATGGAGATGCAGAGTCTTTCAGTAGTGGAGCATCATCGTCAAGTGAGCTGAACTTCCTCAGAAGCAGCAATTGCCTCTATCTATGTCACTCCAGAGAAAATAATTTCTGGAGACTCAGATTCAAATGCTCCCTACTTCGTATCATGCAGCGGAGACTCGTCCCTCACGTTTTTTGGCGGTGATGGCATGTCCGCCAATCTTCATTAATACATCCCAAGCCGGCCCCGGGAACTTGTGTAGACCAATCATCACAGTCTCCAGTGAGGCTATGAAGTAATCAACATCCTCCTCACTGATATTAAGTGGTGGCAGGATCTTCACGATAGGGATGGCATGACCTGCCACTTGGGTCAGGATGTGATGATCATCCAGCAATGGAATCACGATCGCCTGGGCGAAGAGATTCTCGTCCATCTTGTTGACCATTGCCCAGGCCGCCTTCAGCGCCATCGATTCGGGCTTACCAAACTCGATCCCGATCATCATCCCCCGCTGACGAACACCCTTTAGAAATTCATATCTGGGGACCATTTCCTCAATACCTTTGCGGAATCGTGCACCAAGTACCAGAGCTCGTTCGGTCAGATTCTCATCATCAAGCACAGCGAGTGAGGCCAATCCCGCCGCCATCGCGAGGTTACCCATTCCAAAGGTGCTGGCATGAACGATTGCTCGATTCATCGAGTCATAAACGCTGTTATAGACAGACCGACGGGTGATGGTTGCACCCACCGGCACATACCCCCCCGAGAGCGCTTTAGAGAGGCAGATCACATCCGGATGCAATCCATCGATCCACTGACAAGCAAGAAATTTACCCGTGCGGCCCATACCCGACTGGACCTCATCACAGACCATAAGTGCGCCGTACTTACGGCACAGACTTTGTGCAGCGAGCAGGTACTCATCACTCGCGATATTGACTCCCTTACCCTGGATCGGCTCGAAGACGAATGCAGCGACATCGCCCACAGCCAGTCTTGCTTCAAGTCCCTCAAGGTCACCGAGCTTGACCTCTGATCCGCCTGAGAGCAGTGGCTCAAATCCCCGACGGAAGCTCGCCTCACCATTCAGCGACAAAGATCCCGTAGTCAGTCCATGGAATGCCTTCGCAAGATGGATGATACAAGGACGTCCTGTTGCAGCCCGTGTGAACTTGATCGCAGCCTCAATGGCCTCCGTTCCTGAATTACTGAAGTAGACGGTATCGAGCCCCTCTGGCATGCGTTTGATGAGCTCTCGAGCAAGAACACCCGCCAATGGCGGGCCGTCAAAACCAACCCAACCCGGAAAATCAGAGTCCAGAACCTGTTGCAGAGCACCCCGGATGGTCGGGTGCCGACGTCCAAAATTGAAAACGCCCCAGTTGCAGAGAAAGTCGAGGTAACGAGTACCCTCCTCATCCCATAGATAAGGTCCCTCGCCACGGACCCAAGAGTGATTGAATCCGAGTATGCGAAGCACCTTCACAAAGACTGGATTCACATGCTCTTCAAAGATTTCGAAGTTTTTACCACGAGATTCAGCAAGGATGGCGTTGATATCGATTGGCATAGTTTAAATTCTCAATTCAAAGGGAGTGCAGCATATCCACTGATCGTGGTCTTTAAAGTTTGTTAAGTCTTTGGAAGGATTGGGTGCATCACTGGGTTATCCGGAAAACCCAGATAACCATCTGCAACACGATAATACACATGCCTAAACAACTTACCGTCACGCATAATTGCCTTATGCTCTATCGGACCCAGATTGTAGAGCATTTCTTTGAGTATATGGCCATTCCGGTCACGTTCGAGATCGTTTGGATTTCTACCCACAAGAATAATGGGTTGATTCATTGGTTTTTTTGACGGATACCATAGACCATACATCACACCCTCGTCACCGAATTGATTTTGGGAGCGAATGTTGTGGTGACCATCACCTCGATCGTAGAATGCCAATGAACTAGCCACTGAGAATTTATCCATTCCGATGATGATCGGCTCTTGACCTGTGTCTTTGCGAACACTCTCTTCAACCTGCTCAATGACCTTTGAAGCGTCTTTCCAGAAATAGTTTTCTGCTAAAACCGTTGCATAGGGTGCTCCGGGCAGACCGAGAACAAGATAATGCAATGACACCGCATAGACCAGTACGGTCACCACAATTGTTGGCTTCCAGGCTGCCTGCAAACGCGCCAAGAAGGGTCGTTGTCCATTCGTCTGCACCATTAACCATGCGACGGTTGGCAGCGCTGCAAGCCATACCGGTCCATTCCAGAATAAATGAGCACCCATGGAATGGGACAGACTGTAGCCCAGAAAGACAGTCAGAGGAACGCCTGTAAATACCCAGACAAATAAACGATATCGATTATCAGATGCAGTAGCCGCGGTCTGGGTATGAATCCCCGGCATAAAGACCAATAATGCCGCAAACAATCCGGTCGGGGTCAGCATGGCCAGCATCTGCATGATCAGTACATGTACCGAGAACTGAGAGCTGGTATCTAACCGACGTGTACTTTGAAACAGAAATGATGCCCATTGGTTATCGCTATTCCAGATGATGACCGGCGAGAATATCAGCAATGCCAATGCGGCTGCGAGATAGGGCTGTGGACGTCGTAGCCACCGACGTGCGGTCGGGTCTAGGATCACAAACAGTAGTGCAGCAATACCCAAGAGGCCTAGCGTGTATTTGGACAGAAGGCCCAATCCAAACGCGACCCCCATCCCGAGCCAGGCTGAATTTCGGCCGGCGATCAGCGCCCGTTCCATGTAGTACAGTGTGGCCGCCCAGGCAGCAATCAAGGGGGCATCCGGCGTCATCAAAGTACTAGAAGCAAAACCAACCGGTAACACCGCCAATAAAAGGATGGTACGCATCGCGGTCGATTTGTCGTATTGATTACGTGCTAAGGCATACAGATAACCCAACGCCACTAGACTGCAGAAGAATGCGCCGATCCGCACCCCAAACTCGTTATTACCCAGAACTGCGGTACCGAGCCAGATCAGCCATGCAACCATCGGAGGGTGGTCTAAGAAGCTGAGCTCCATATGCTGGGTATAATTCCAGTAATACGCCTCATGAGGATGCAGTTGCGCTTGGCCTATATAGACCAGATGCAGTAGCAGGATAAACCCCACTATCCCGACCGCCGCTACCCTCCATCGTAAATCGAGTGAGGGTCCATTCTGACCCACAGGGAACACATAGAAAGCGGAGCCCAAATAATTAACCATCGTTGCGACCGCAATCGCCGG
>JBAWVG010000076.1:0-5489 GCA_037147395.1 Nitrosomonadaceae bacterium
GACTTTGAGGATGGTAGGCAGTTTGCTGCTAACAGAGATTACACCCGGGCTGTGGCATCCTTTAAGAAGGCAGCGGAACAGGGGAATATGGATGCCCAATTCAACCTGGGCGTGATGTATGCACGTGGTCAAGGGGTTGCGCAGAATGAACAACAGGCGGTGGTATGGTACCGCCTAGCAGCAGACCAGGGGGACCTTCCAGCTCAAGCGATTCTAGGATTCATGTATCTCAAGGGACGGGGCGTCCAGCAAGATGACAAGGAAGCCGCATCCTGGTACCTCAAGGCTGCTGAGAAAAATCATGCGGAGGCTCAATATAGCCTGGGGGTCTTATACGCTAAAGGAACCGGTGTATTACAGGATGACCGTCAGGCTGTATCTTGGTACCTCAAGGCAGCCGAGCAGAGCCATCCAGGGGCTCAATTCAACTTAGGGTTTATGTACGCTAAAGGCCGAGGAATTGCTCAAGATGAAAAACAGGCCGCGATCTGGTATCGAAAGGCTGCCGAGCAGGGGGATGTTCCGTCTCAGGCAATTCTAGGGTTCATGTACCTCAAGGGGCAAGGTGTCCCTCAAGATGATCGAGAAGCCGTGACATGGTATCTCAAGGCCGCTGAAAGGGGTCACCCATGGGCACAATATAATCTAGGTGTGATGTATGCGAAGGGGAGGGAGGTCGAGCAAGACGAGCACCAGGCAGTGATCTGGTACCGTAGGGCAGCAGATCAGGGATACGTAGACGCTCAGTACAATCTAGGCGTGATGTATGCAAGAGGCCGAGGGGTTGCACAGGATGAGCAACAGGCCCTGATCTGGTACCGTAAGGCAGCAGATCAAGGATATGCGGATGCTCAGTACAATCTGGGCGTGATGTATGCAAAAGGCCGCGGAGTTACACAGGATGATCAGCAGGCCGTGACTTGGTACCGTAAGGCAGCAGATCAAGGGGATGCTGATGCACAGTATAATTTAGGTATTAGATATGCTGACGGCAAAGGAATTAGCCAGGACTATGTCGAGGCGTATATGTGGTTCAGCCTCGCGACTGTTGGTGGCGAGGAGAGGGCTGTCAAGAATCGTTCTACCATCGAAGCAAAAATGACACGTGAGCAGATTGCTGAAGCTCGACGACGAGCATCTGCATGGGTAAAATCAGAGCCAAAAAGTTAATATTGATATGAAGATTGTCACCTGGAATGTCAATTCCATTAAAGTCCGACTTCCACAAGTTATCGATTGGCTAGTGATCAATCAACCTGATGTGTTGTGCCTACAGGAAACTAAACTGCAAGACGAGAACTTTCCACTAGCCGAGATCACTGCAGCAGGATATCAGGCAAGCTATGCTGGACAGAAAGCCTATAACGGCGTCGCATTGATTAGCAAACACTCCTGCAGTGAAGTCATCAGCTCTATACCCGCCTTAGAGGACCCTCAGAAACGCGTTCTGGCAGCAACTTATGGCGACATAAGAGTAATTTGTATCTATGTCCCGAATGGTGAAAGTATCGAGTCGGAAAAGTATCAATACAAGCTCAAATGGTTGACCGCTCTGAATCTATGGTTGCGAGATGAGCTACATAAATATCCCAAACTAGTACTGCTAGGTGATTTTAATATTGCGCCCGAAGAGTGTGATGTACATGACCCTGAGCTATGGCGGGGGAAGGTTCTTTTCAGCCAGCCAGAGAAAGATGCGTTCCAAGAACTGATCAATCTCGGTCTCGTGGATAGCTTCCGATTATTCAATCAGCCAAACAAATTATATACTTGGTGGGACTACCGGATGATGGCCTTTCGACGCAATTTAGGTATGCGGATAGACCACATTCTGCTGAGTAATGACCTTGCTAAGGTTTGTACCTCATGTGTCATCGACAAAGAAGCTCGAAAATTCGAACGGCCATCAGATCACGCTCCAGTGATTGTGGAACTGGCAATATAGCACTTCATAAGGAAGTCCTGGGCGTAATATGGGGAGACAAATAAGACTGAAATTCTCCACGCTTTATTTTAGGGCAGCCTTCCAAACCCTTCTGCAGATGCAATAGAGAGGTCTCATCATTTCTGATACTTTGAAACTGCACGATTGTGATCTGTCAGACTACTCGAAAAGTGTGACTCCCCATTGCCCTTTGCAACGAAGTACAGAGCACTAGTCTTGGCCGGATTCAGCGCTGCCTGAATTGAGGCCATCCCCGGCAGAGCGATCGGTGTTGGAGGCAAGCCGCTCCGAGTGTAGGTGTTATATTCCTGATCCGTTAGCAGATCCTTCTTACGTAAGTTACCGTCAAATTTATCCCCCAATCCATAAATAACAGTAGGATCCGTTTGAAGACGCATACCTATCCGTAGGCGGTTAATGAATACGCCGGCGACATTGGTCCGATCACTCTCCCTTCCAGTTTCTTTTTCAACGATAGATGCCAAAATCAAGGCTTGATAGGTATCCGTCAATGGGAGATTCTTCGCCCGGCCAGACCAAGCAATATTGAGATTATTCTGCATTGCATGGTAAGCACGCTTCAGTATCGCAACGTCGCTATTGCCCCGGACGAAATAATAGGTGTCGGGAGAGAACAATCCCTCCGCCATTGTTTCACTGGCACCGATTAACTGCATGACCTCCAAATCAGTCAAGCCGGCGGTGTCATGTCGAAGCGCGGGATGTTCGTTCAAGGTTTTTCTGAGCTGAGAGAAGGTCCACCCCTCTATGAATCTAACCTCGCTCTGATTAACGTCACCATTAGTGACTCGTCTTAGTAGTTGCCATGGCGAAATGCTCTCAGTGAGCTCGTAGTCTCCCGCTTTGAGTAACGAGGAGTAGCCCATTAACCGTGACAATAATATGAATGACCAGGTATCGTGTAAAGCACCTGCGCCGGCCAGCTGCTTAGCAACAGCTCTAAGACTACTACCTGGCTTGATGGAGAGTTCGTAGGGAGTTACAGGAAGTTGGACAGGATCTTGAATATGATATGCAAACCACCCAGCAAATAAGGAAGCAGCAATCAAGACTAAGAGAATTATGCGTTTTAGTATATGCATTTCTTGCAGATACTCACTGCACTACGACAGCCTGATCAGACCTTACGGAAGACCAGCGTGCCGTTTGTGCCCCCAAATCCAAATGAATTTGACATCGCCGCATTGATCTTCATATCCCTTGCGGTATTGGGAACATAATCCAAATCACACTGCGGATCTTGGTTAAAAATATTAATGGTCGGAGGTGCGACCTGATGATATACCGCCAGCGCGGAGAAGATTGCCTCCACCCCGCCCGCTGCACCAAGCAAATGGCCAGTCATGGACTTGGTAGAGTTAACCACAAGATCTTTTGCATGTTCACCAAAACAGCGTTTTATCGCCATCGTTTCAGCCAGATCGCCCAAGGGTGTTGAAGTACCATGAGCATTGATGTAGTCCATCTCATCACTACCCATACCCGCGTTCTTAAGAGCGATCTTCATGCAGCGAGCAGCACCTTCACCATCTTCAGAGGGTGCGGTCATATGGTGAGCATCTGCACTCATGCCAAAACCCGCCAGTTCAGCATAGATCTTTGCACCCCGACGCTTGGCATGCTCCATCTCTTCCAATACCACAATACCCGCCCCTTCACCCAGCACAAAACCATCCCTATCTCTGTCCCACGGACGACTTGCGGTGACAGGGTCGTCATTGCGAGTTGAGAGCGCACGCGCTGAAGCAAAACCTCCGATGGTGAGTGGGGTTACACACGATTCCGTTCCACCTGCAACCATCATATCCGCATCCCCGTACTCGATCATACGTGCGGAATCTCCAATACAATGAGTCGCGGTAGTACAGGCAGTAACGATGGCCAGATTTGGTCCCTTGAAGCCAAACATGATCGACAGATTACCCGCCACCATATTGATGATGACGCTAGGAACAAAGAATGGGGAGATTTTACGAGGACCGCCAGCAAGATAAACATCATGGGTTCCTTCGATCATTGGCAGACCACCAATACCAGAACCGATATTTACGCCGATACGTTCTGCATCAAGATCCCCACTAGCAATATCGTCAATACCAGCGTCTTTTATCGCTTGGATGGCTGCTGCCATACCGTAATGGATAAAGGTATCCATACGACGAGCTTCTTTGGTGGGGATGTATTGCGTGATGTCGAAACCCTTTACCTCACCCGCTATTTGTGAGGAAAAGGATGTTGCATCGAACCGACTGATTCGGTCGATACCAGACTTTCCTGCGAGGATGCTCGCCCATGCATCTGGAATAGTGTTGCCAACAGGCGAAACAATACCCAGCCCTGTAATGACTACTCTACGCTTGGACAAGATAGTCTTGACATGGGTCGTCGTTAAAACTGAATTAACTCTTTTGGGAGTTTATGTAATCAATCGCCTGCTGAACGGTATTGATTTTCTCCGCCTGCTCGTCTGGGATTTCACACTCAAATTCCTCTTCCAAAGCCATGACTAGTTCAACGGTATCAAGTGAGTCTGCACCCAAGTCATCTACGAAAGATGATTCGTTGTTAACTTCAGCCTCATTCACACCTAGTTGCTCGGCTACGATCTTTTTTATGCGCTGTTCCACATTTTCCATCAGATACCCCTTTTCTTAGATAAGAAAAAACTACACCATTTTAGCAAATTTTCGGTATTTGCAATACCAGAATACCATCCACTCGTGATTTAAATACTAATCACAGAGACTTACCAATCTCAGAAAATCCAATCCAAACGTACAAATCAACCGTTACTCTGGACTTTATCCAATCTGAATGCAGTGAGTAGCGGCCATATCTTACGGGTTATTTCTATGCTAAAAATCTCGACCTAATCCATGTGCATGCCACCATTCACATGAAGTGTCGTACCGGTAATGTATCCTGCGGCCGATGAAGCAAGAAATGCAACAGCCGATGCCACTTCCTCGGGCCGCCCTAACCTACCCAGAGGTACATGCTGAATTAAGTCCTGCTGCTGCTTATCAGTTAACGTGCGGGTCATATCGGTCTCTATGAACCCGGGGGCAATACAGTTCACCGTGATATTCCGGCTACCCACTTCACGTGCCAGTGACTTACTGAAACCAAACATTCCGGCCTTCGCAGCCGCATAATTGGCTTGCCCCGGGTTACCGATAGCGCCCACTACTGATGAAATATTAATGATACGACCAAAACGTGCCTTCATCATGGCCCGCAGTACCCCACGGCTCAAACGAAATACCGACTTAAGGTCGGTCTCCATGATGTCATCCCAATCCTCGTCTTTCATCCGGACCAGTAGGCTATCGCGCGTAATCCCTGCATTATTTACCAGTATCGTGATCTCACCGAACTTTAAGGGTACTGCTGCAAGCAGACTTTCAATCTGCGTGGCTTTCGTTACATCCAGCAGCATTCCCACTCCCTTGATGCCAGCCTGATTCAGGTAATGACTGATTCTCTCTGCACCACCCTCAGTGGTAGCAGTACCAACGACAGA
>JBAWVG010000077.1:0-5477 GCA_037147395.1 Nitrosomonadaceae bacterium
GCCCCAACCAGTAGCGCCCCCGCCAGCCCTGGACCCTGGGTATAGGCTATCGCGTTGACATCAGTCAGTGCAAGGTTCGCGGTTGCCAGGGTCTTCCTGATTAAGGGTAATACTCGTCGGATATGGTCGCGCGATGCAAGTTCTGGCACCACGCCACCGTACTCGCTATGCATCTCCGTTTGCGAGTACAGGGCGTGACTTAGCAGGCCACGCTCTGTATGGTAGAGCGCAATGCCGGTTTCATCGCAGGAGGTTTCGATGCCAAGTACGAGCAAGGGAGTGGTGGAGGAATTACTCTTTAATAATAAGATTCATGCTGATATAATGCTAGGCTTTCTTCACATTACACCCTTCGACTAATATTTTAAGGAAAGGATCGCATCTTCATGACGACTATTAAAGTTAAGGAAAATGAACCGTTCGAAGTCGCTATGCGACGTTTCAAGCGTACCATAGAAAAAACTGGACTGTTAACCGAGTTACGCGCTAGAGAGTTTTACGAGAAACCAACCGCTGAACGCAAACGTAAGCTTGCTGCTGCGGTCAAACGCACGTACAAGCGCCTGCGCAGTCAATTACTCCCACCAAAACTTTATTAGTATCTGTTGGTTAGGAGGAAATTGCAGCATTCGGCGTGAAGTTAGGCTCCAAAGTAATGATCAAAATTTATTATGAGTCTCAGACAACGGATCACTGAAGACATGAAGGCCGCGATGCGTGCGGGTGATAACAAGCGTCGTGATGCCATCCGGTTATTACAAGCTGCGATCAAGCAACGCGAGGTGGATGAGCGCATTGAACTAGATGACGCTGCTGTCGTTGCGGTGATCGAGAAAATGCTCAAACAGCGCAGAGACTCCATTAGCCAGTACGAGGCCGCAAAACGGCAGGATCTGGCCGATACTGAAAAGTATGAAGTGGCTGTATTGCAGACTTATATGCCACAAGCACTGAGCGACTCTGAGATAGAGGAAGCATTGGCTGAGGCCATTGCCGCGACTGGTGCTCAGGGGCAGCAAGATATGGGTAAGGTGATGGCGCTCCTAAAGCCCAAACTTGCCGGGCGTGCCGATATGGGCAAGGTATCTTCTCTGGTTAAGGCGAAACTCTCAGTCTGAAGCAGATTGCCTCCCTGTATTTAAGTCACTTCAGTGTCTGTGTAGGCGATTATAGCGACAAGCCCGTACGCTATGGGGTCTGACTCTTGTTGGTGCCCTCAGAAATTGTCCTATAATCAAATGAATTGCTTGCACTTATTCGCAATCCATCTGAAATATTATTAGCTTCATCCCTCATAAATGATCCCCCAGTCGTTCATTCAGGATCTGCTCAACCGTGTCGACATCATCGATGTCATTGAACGCCACGTGCCGCTTAAGAAAGCAGGGACAAATTACAGCGCATGTTGTCCATTCCACAGCGAGAAGACGCCTTCATTCACAGTAAGTCCCACCAAGCAGTTCTATCATTGTTTTGGTTGTGGTGCCCACGGCAGCGCTGTTGGCTTCATGATGGAGTATGGAGGCCTAAACTTTATCGAAGCAGTTAATGACTTGGCGGACCGCGTTGGGATTCAGGTTCCTACGCAGCAATCAGAACCCCATCCCGGAGTATCTGAATCTACAGAACGAAGAACAGGGAGCTCCTCACAAAACCTGTTTGAGGTGATGAGTGTCGCCACGAGATTTTATCGCGATCAACTCAAGCATTCTGAAAGTGCCGTCACTTACTTGAAAAAACGTGGTTTGACGGGAGAAACTGCTTCACGCTTTGCGATCGGCTATGCGCCTGCGGGTTGGCAAAATCTAGCCGAGGTGTTTTCAGATTACCAAATAAAGACCCCAATAGACCCGCTAGTTGAGACGGGATTGGTGGTTGAGAACGACGATGGTAAACGCTATGACCGTTTTCGTGACCGTATCATGTTCCCCATCCTCAATCAGAAGGGGATGATTGTGGGTTTTGGTGGACGTGTCTTGGAGCAGGGTGAGCCAAAGTATCTAAACTCTCCCGAAACGCCGTTATTTGAAAAAGGGCGCGAACTTTATAACTTGTTCGGCGCACGTAAGGCCATCCGTGAAGCTGGGAGAGTTGTAGTGGTGGAAGGCTACATGGATGTAGTGGCACTTTCGCAGCATGGTGTTAACTATGTGGTAGCTACTCTGGGAACTGCCACCACGCCCTACCACATTCAGAAACTTCTGCGCCAAACTGATGATGTAGTCTTCTGTTTCGATGGTGATAAAGCCGGCAGAAAAGCGGCCTGGCGTGCGCTGGAGAATAGCTTAGCTCAGCTCGTTGATGGCAAGAGTCTGAGCTTCCTATTTTTGCCTGAGGGTGAGGATCCGGACAGCTATATCCGAAAGGTTGGTAAGAATGCTTTCGAGGAAATGCTTGGCCAGGCATTGCCACTGTCTGTATTTCTATTCAAGGAGTTGTCTGGGAGAGCTGACCTGCAAACCAGTGAAGGTCGTGCAAAGCTAGTACAAGAGGTAAAACCATTACTTATGCAAGTGGCTGCGCCAATGCTGGCCTTGATGTTATTAAAGCGACTTGCCGAACTCAGTGGTGCCAGCCAAGGAGAGTTAGAGGATTTGTTGCAAATCAGGCGCGTCGCATCCCCGCAATCGAGGGCTAGGGTGTCACGGCCCAAACCTGCCTCGCCATACCGATGGTTGATGCAAGTATTGCTGCATAGTCCGGTTTATGCTCATAAACTCGAAAGAGAATTACTTCTAGGAACGAGTGAATCCACCGAAGAAATGGCAGCAGTAGCGGCACTGGTTGAATTCATCGATAGCTATCCCCATATCCAAGAGAGCAAGGGGGTATCTTCGATGATCACATATTTTCATGACAGTCCTCACCGGGCACTATTGGAAAAGGCTGAGAGTGAGACTCTCTCCTGGGATGACAGCATAGATCTAGACGCTGAATTTTCAGGGGCACTTGCACGTCTTCGGGATATGCAACGCAAAAAAAGAATGACCGAACTACACAGCAAGTCTCTTAGCGCACTTACTCCAGAGGAACGGCTGGAGTATCAAAGGTTAATGTTATCTTGAAGGTAACCGAGCAAAAAGTGTGTCCGAATTTTGGTATAATTAAAGCTTTTTTAGATTCAAGCGTGCTTATTATTTGGGAATCGACATGGTAAAGGCAAAAACGCAGGTAAAGGCAGTGGCAAAAGTGAAAGCTAAAGTGACGGCTCCGGCGGTCAAGGCCGCGGTCCGTCGTGCGGATAAAAGTGGGGCGTTATTGAAAAAGGAAGCAAAGGGTGTTGTTACGGCCAAGCTAAAGGTGGTGGAAAAAGTGCCAGCAAAAAAAACGGCTAAAACAACAAAGAAAGAAACTTTACAGGCTGTGAAGGAAACTGTCAGCGTCGCTGAAATCACTAAGGCAGTGATGGCGGTCAAGGAATTAAAGCCACGCATCAACAAGGCTACCAAGGTCAGTGCACCTAAGGTTGCTATTGGGGGTGTGCAGGATACTGAGAAGACACAGGCTGCACCGCAGGACATTGAGGCGCGGCGTATGCGCCTTAAGAATCTCATCGTACAGGGCAAGGAACGCGGTTACCTGACTTATGCGGAGATTAATGATCATCTCCCAGACGACATGCTGGATGCCGAGCAGATCGAAGGCATCATCAGCATGATCAACGACATGGGCATCTCTGTTTATGATGAGGCGCCAGATGCGGAAACATTGCTGATGTCAGAAACAACGCCGACGGTGACTGATGAGGATGTGGTAGAGGAAGCTGAGGCGGCGCTCTCCACGGTAGACTCAGAATTTGGTCGCACTACTGATCCGGTACGCATGTATATGCGTGAGATGGGCTCCGTAGAGTTACTTACGCGCGAAGGCGAAATCGAGATTGCAAAGCGTATTGAAGATGGATTAAAGCATATGATCCAGGCTATTTCTGCGTGCCCCACCACCATAGCAGGGATTCTCGACCTGGCTACAAAAGTTGCGCATGATGAAATGCGGATTGACGAGCTGGTGGATGGGCTACTTGATCCCAATGCTGAGGAAATTGTCAACGAAGAGATTTCTGATGAGTCGTTGGAGCAGGAGTTGAGTGCGGAGGAAGTAGATGATGAGGATAGCGTCGCAGTGGCTAGCGCCAATTTACTCAAACTGAAGGTCGATGCACTGGAACGGTTCGCCGTAATTTATCAGGCGTACGCTGAGATGAAAAAGGTATTGGAGAAAAAGGGATCAGCCAGCAAGGCCTATAAGGAAATACAAGAACACATCTCAGCTGAACTCATGGGCATTCGTTTCTCTGCCAAGATGGTGGAGAAGCTATGCGACGCTCAACGTGGATTGGTGGAGGAGGTGCGTAGTTTTGAGCGTAAAATCATGGAGCTGTGTGTGGTTAAGGCGGGAATGCCGCGTCATCACTTTATCAAGGTATTCCCCGGGAATGAGAGCAACCTCGATTGGGCGGCTCAGGAAGCTGCGACTGACAAACCGCACGGTCATGCTTTGAAACGGTATCAGCCTGCTGTTATTGAACAGCAGCAGAACTTGCTGGCTCTGCAGAAGCAAGTCGGTATCCCAATCAAAGAACTAAAAGAAATCAATCGTCGCATGTCAACGGGTGAGGCCAAAGCCCGACGCGCTAAGCGGGAGATGACCGAAGCTAATTTACGGTTAGTGATCTCCATAGCGAAGAAATATACTAATCGTGGACTGCAATTCCTTGATCTTATTCAGGAGGGAAATATCGGCCTGATGAAGGCAGTGGACAAATTTGAATACCGGCGTGGTTACAAATTCTCTACGTATGCTACGTGGTGGATCCGACAAGCTATCACGCGATCCATAGCTGACCAAGCGCGCACCATTCGTATTCCAGTCCATATGATTGAGACCATCAACAAGATGAACCGTATTTCTCGGCAAATTTTGCAGGAAACAGGACAAGAGCCGGAACCCGCGTTGTTGGCGCAGAAGATGGAAATGCCGGAGGAAAAGATTCGAAAAATCCTCAAGATTTCCAAGGAACCAATTTCCATGGAAACGCCTATCGGCGATGATGAAGACTCTCACCTGAGTGATTTTATAGAGGATTCGGCTACGATGGCGCCTGCAGATGCCGCGGTTTATGCCAGTTTGCGTGGGGTTACTAAAGACATTCTCGATTCATTGACGCCACGCGAAGCAAAAGTGCTTCGCATGCGGTTCGGTATAGAAATGAATACCGACCATACTTTAGAAGAGGTAGGTAAGCAGTTTGATGTGACGCGCGAGCGCATTCGTCAAATTGAGGCCAAGGCGTTACGTAAGTTGCGCCATCCCTCACGTTCTGAACGGCTGCGCAGTTTTCTGGATACAGAAGGCTGATCAACATTTTTTTAAAAGCTTTTGGTATCTTTGTCTAAATCGGGTCTGTAGCTCAGTTGGTTAGAGCAGGGGACTCATAATCCCTTGGTCACTGGTTCGAGTCCAGTCAGACCCACCAT
>JBAWVG010000078.1:0-5273 GCA_037147395.1 Nitrosomonadaceae bacterium
AGCGCTTGCATGGCATGCAAGAGGTCAGCGGTTCGATCCCGCTTATCTCCACCATCAACCTGTTTTAACCGTTCCTGAAGTGTCCTAAAACCCGCATGTTTAAACGCATAGCGGGTTTTTCTTTATCTGGAAATTATTATCTGTTCTGTGATCTTCCCGATTTTATCTCACGGGTATTAGTGGGGGTAGTGGAGTAGCTACCCCCCGGATCAGTCAGTCAATGGGCTAGGTATCGATCGGGGCCTGGGTCTCTGGTTCCTTGGGAGTTTCCCGCTCAAAACGGTGTAGCCTGATCGTGCCGTCCTTCAGCTTTTGAATGCTCTCTGCCGCAGGGGTTGGATGATCCTCAACGCGGATGAGATCATTTGTGAGCCCTGATTGAGTACCACCAACCGACAACCGGTTGAAGACAATGAGGCTCGGAAGGGTTTTTGTGGGGGCTAAGTCAACGGGCTTTAGAGGAGATAAGTTGTGCCGCCCCACAATCTCGAAGCCCCTTATCATCGGATCGTGACGGGTCTGTGCTTGGGAGCCTTCAAGGCGAGTCACGGTTTCGGTATTGGCATGTGCTGATCCACTCGTTACCAATGTCGATAGAGCAACGAGGATGAATGAACCTACTCTTTTCATAATCCGATCCATACCCTTTTAGAAATAGCTCCTCTGACCTTTGTTTTCGGTTGATTAAACTCGGGCCAATCAATTCTTGATCTCTGAATATCAGACGATCAATCAGGAGTGATTCTGACGTCAGGCATTCTTTCCGTCATGAGCCAAAACGATTTATTTCAATAGGTGGAATCTATGATCTTGAATACATAAAGACTAGAAGATCTCTACTACAGGACTCAGTAGAAATGCGCTAGCCGGCGCACCCCAAGGCGCAACGGGCCCAACTGATACCGCCAAACGTTCAGTAATGGGATTGATTCTCGATCCGGAACTTGATAGCCTGACGGTCTGATATTCGATTAAGGTAGGGACGGGTGAATGGAGATGGACGTATAATCAGGGGAAAGGAGTGACATGGAATCAGTTAAATTAATGGATGCGTCGAACTATCAGGTGAATTCTCGCGTGCGAGATTCGTCTGCTACTCCATCGATCCCGATCACTGGGGCAGGTGCTAACCGGCCACCAACACCGACTACCCCGGCTACCGACTCCGGAAGTCATCCTGCAAAGCTGACCCCTGTAGAGTTAACGAGGGCGATTGCAACGGCTAATGCTGCACTCAAATCGAGTTCTGTCAGTCTGGAATACTCCCAAGATAAGGAGACAGGGTTAAAGATTGTTCGCGTAATCGACCGTAATACTAAGGAATTGATACGTCAGATCCCGACCGAGGAGATGGTGTCGGTCGCACGGTCAATCGAGAAGTTTCAAGGGTTACTGGGAGATCAGGTAGCTTAACCCTTGTGATTAATTGAGTGCCATTCGCAGCAAAATCTCTCCCATCAATAACCTATACCAGAACTTTAGCAGGGCCCATTTCAATCTCGGGTGAGAGTTCGTGAATGGCCTGGTACTGGGTGAGAAAAACCTTACCACTTAGCCCCTGAAGGAATGGGGTGTCCTTCAGGTGGTCCATCACAGGTCCCTTCACCTCCGTCAGGTGGAGAGAGATTCCAGAGTCTCGTAACCGCCTCTCGATCGTTTCTAGACTTTCAAGAGCGGTCGAGTCGATATCATTAATGGCCGAGCATTGGAGCACAATATGCTCGACATCAGGCGCATTGGCAACGGCATCATTCACCCGATCCTCAAGGGCACGAGAGTTTGCAAAGTACAGACTCTCGTCCACCCTCAAGCTCACAACACGAGGGCTGACAAGTACCGAGTGTCGTCGAATATTTCTGAAGTGTTCGGTGCCTGGTACCAGTCCAACCTCCGCAATATGAGGTCTGCTTGCCTTGTACAGAAATAAGGCGAGTGAGGCCACGACCCCGACCACGAGACCGATCTCAATGCTGACCGATAGTGTGACTAAGAGGGTGGTCAGTGCTCCAATAAAATCAGTCTTGGAGAATGCCCAGGCCCTCTTGAAGATACTGAAATCGACCAGAGACATGACCGTCACGATGATGGTTGCTGAGAGAACTGCTTGGGGAAGATAAAAAAGAGCTGGTGTGAGCAAAAGGGATGCAGATGCGATACCGATTGCAGCAAATGCGCCCGCTGCCGGTGTCTTGGCACCGGAATCAAAGTTCACTACCGATCTTGAGAATCCTCCTGTGACGGGAAATCCACCGGTCAGTGCGGAGGCGAGATTACTCGCGCCTAATGCCACTAGCTCCTGGTCCGGCTCAATCCGCTGACGTCTTTTGGCAGCGAGTGTTTGGCCGACCGAGACTGACTCCACAAATCCGACCACGCTGATTAATAAAGCAGGAACAGCCAACTCCTTCCACAGCGCCAAGTCCCAGAGGGGAATACTTAAGGGTGGCAATCCCTGGGGTACGGTTCCGACGATCTTTAATCCTTGATCCTGCCACTGGAATATCCACGTCAAGAGGGCGGTAAAGGCAATCACCGCAACAGGAGTCGATTTTATGATGATATCGGCCGATTTGACCTTAAGTCCGAACGTTAGAAGAGCACGTTTAAGACTGACTCGTGACCAAGTCAAGAAGATGATGGCAATGAGCCCGATCGTGAATGTTAGGGTATGTGTATTCGGTATCTGGGAGAGTAGGTCGAGCACCAACTCGATGAAGTTTTGAGTATCGGAGGTCAGGCCCATGATGGTCTTCATTTGGCTTGCAGCGATGAGTAAGCCAGATGCTGAAATGAAGCCCGAAATGACGGGATGACTTAAAAAATTAGCCAAGAATCCCAGCCTCAATACTCCCATCAGTAGCAGCATGGATCCGGACATGAATGCCAGTGTGATCGCAACCGACCAGTATTCTTGAGAACCTGCAACGGCATGCTGACCGATCGCGGATGCGGTCATCAGTGAGACCACCGCCACTGGCCCGATCGCTAATACGCGGCTGGTGCCAAGGATAGCGTAAAGGACTAATGGGGCGATGCTGGCATACAGACCCACCTCGGGTGGCAGACCTGCCAGTAGTGCATAGGCGAGTCCTTGTGGGATGAGCATGACCGTGACGATGAGTGCTGCCATTAAGTCGCTGGTCAGGGCATCGCGGTCGTAGTCCCGACCCCACTCTAGTATCGGTAGAGAAGGGATCAGGCGATGCCAAGAGGGGGCAGGGGTCATGATTGAATCATCCGGATCGTGATCACGTAGAGTCGACTCTTACGTGGTGCATCCCAGTAATAAGATTGTGTCGACATCATTCGTAAGTGGATGCGCTATCCAAGGGCGGGATCGAATGTGCTTTATGGCGATAATGTTCAACCATCTCGTATAAGACCATTCCGAGGACTAATGATCCAACAAAGGCGGCCGCTTTGATCTCTCCGGAGGCCATGGAGACAATCCCTGGGCCCGGACAGAAACCGGCCAATCCCCAGCCGGCACCGAATAGAATTGCTCCTCCGACCAGTCTCTTATCGATCTGATTGGAGGTTGGAAGGTGGATGTCATCTCCCAAGAGGCTGGTGGTTCGACGCTTGGCGATGGAGAATGCAAAGAACCCCACCGCGATCGCGCCACCCATGACAAATGCTAAGGAGGGGTCCCAACTCCCGAATGGATCAAGAAAGGCCAGAACCTTGCCGGGGTCGGTCATGCCGGAGATGATCAGACCGACTCCAAACATCAGTCCCACCACGAACTCACTGAATCGCTGCCTGAGATGTCCCATTAGAGTACGTGCCTCACGAGATAAACAACTAAGAATCCGACCGACATGAATGTCAGGGTCGCGACCAATGAGCGGGGTGATAGTCGAGACAGTCCGCACACACCATGACCGCTGGTGCAGCCTGATCCGTACCGTGTTCCGATACCGACCAATAGACCTGCCAGGATGATCAGTCCATAACCCGCATCGATCCGCGGTGGGGATGCGAGACCGGATGGAGCTAGGAGTGAGAACAGAAATGGGGACGCGATCATTCCCAGAAAGAATGAGATTCTCCATGCCGAGTCGCCCCTCTTTGGGGGGATCAATCCGCCTAAGATCCCGCTGATGCCGAGAACCCGCCCATTGAGTAATATAAAGAGAGCTGAAGAGACCCCTAGCAAGAGTCCTCCCATGAGGGAAGTCCAGGGTGTGAAGTGAGTCCAGTCGATCATTCTTTACTCCTTTGGGGTGCCGCAATACTGTTCATACAGAACACCCATCACCGCAAGAGCCTTCGAGCTTGAGATACGGTAGTAGATACTCTTTCCCTCCTTACGGGTCTGAACCAGTTCAGCATTCCTTAAGACCAGTAACTGCTGAGAGAGCGTGGGCTGGAGGATGCCGAGCAGATCCTCCAGCTCCCCGACCCGTTTCTCGCCTTGAGAGAGTTGGCACAGAAGCAATAAACGGTCTGGATTTGAAAGGACCTTCATCAGTCCACAGGCCTCCTTAGCAGTGGCCCGCATCCGTGAGAGTTCTAATCCATTCAATTCCATTCTAGGCTCCTTTATTGTTAATGAACAGATAGTCTATTGACAAATAGATTAATAGTCAATAGACTATTAAGTAATATATTATAGGAGCGAATATGACAGACCAGAAGCAGCGCCCTCAGATCCACGGAATCTTTGATCCGGATACATGGACCGTCACATACATCGTCCACGACGGTGAAGGCAGCCCCTGTGCTGTGATTGATTCGGTCCTTGATTACGATCCGAAGTCGGGTCGGACCCGACACAGAACGGCAGACAAGGTGATCGAGTATGTTCGATCGAATGATTTGAAGCTCGAATGGATACTCGAGACCCATGCCCATGCCGATCATCTCTCTGGAGCCTCTTATCTTAAATCGCAGTTAGGGGGGAAGACTGGGATCGGGGATCAGATCACAACTGTTCAGAAGGTCTTTAAGGGGGTCTTCAACCTCGAGACGGAGTTCAAGACCGATGGATCTCAGTTCGACCACCTGTTCAGAGATGGTGATGAGTTCCGGTTTGGGCGATTGACTGGAAAAATACTCTTCGTTCCGGGGCACACCCCAGCATGCCTTGCCTATCAGTTCGGTGATGCGGTCCTTGTGGGTGACACCCTCTTCATGCCGGATGTCGGTACGGCACGGTGTGACTTTCCTGGGGGGGATGCGAAAACGCTCTACACATCTATCCAGAGGATCTTGAGTATGCCCCCTGATACAAGGCTATTCATGTGCCACGACTACCCACCGAACGATCG
>JBAWVG010000079.1:0-5233 GCA_037147395.1 Nitrosomonadaceae bacterium
AAGGCCGAGCAATTTTCCGGCATCATCAAGATCGGTCGCACCCACTTACAAGATGCAACGCCAATAACCTTGGGGCAGGAATTCTCAGGTTATGTCTCGCAGTTAGATCATGGTTTAGAGCATATCGATGCATCACTCCCACATCTATGCGAGCTCGCCTTGGGGGGGACCGCTGTAGGTACCGGCCTCAATACCCACCCAGAATTCGCCGCACGTGTGGCATCAGAGTTGGCAAGGTTGACAGGCCTACCATTCATAACTGCGCCCAATAAATTCGAGGCGCTGGCTGCAAATGATGCCCTCGTTCATGCGCATGGCGCATTGAAAACACTCGCAGCATCTTTGATGAAGATTGCTAATGACATCCGATGGCTGGCCTCTGGTCCCCGCTGCGGTATCGGTGAGTTGAAAATTCCGGAAAACGAACCCGGTAGCTCCATTATGCCAGGCAAGATTAATCCAACCCAGCCTGAGGCCATGGTAATGCTTTGCTGCCAGGTGATGGGCAATGATGTAGCAATTAATATGGGCGGATCAATGGGAAATTTTGAGCTTAATGTGATGAAACCGCTCATCATCCACAACTTCCTACAAAGCTTACGCCTACTTACAGATGGCGCAAATAGCTTCAATGACAACTGCGCGGTGGGGATAACCGCTGATGCTGGACGCATTGATAACCTGATGCGCAACTCACTGATGTTGGCAACCGCACTCAATCCCCATATTGGTTATGACCGGGCAACAGAGATTGCTAAGAAGGCCTACCGCGAAGGGAGCACACTGAGAGAGGCGGCGCTCGCAACAGGCTATGTCACAGAAGAACAGTTTGATCTGTGGGTGAGGCCGGAAGACATGGTAGGAAATAAGTAAGACAGGGTCACAGTCGCCCCGTTTTAAATCTCTCCGTTGCTCTCACCAACTCTGCTCGAATTCCCGGTTCCCACACTGAATGACCCGCATCATTAACGACCACATAACTCGCTTGTGGCCATGCATGATGCAAATCATCGGCACTGATGATGGGGCAAACCGCATCGTAACGCCCCTGCACAATGATGGCCGGAATTAGCCGGATCTTGTCGACATTATCCAGCAGTGAATTTTTGGGTAGAAATATGTCGTGACTGAAGTAATGCGCCTCCATCCGAGCAAGCCCCAGAGCAACGGTATCCCCGGAAAAATACCCAACAGTTTCCGCGCTAGGCAACAGTGTCGAGCATGACCCCTCGTAAATACTCCACGCTCGGGCGGCAGGCATATGAACTGCCGGATCTTGATCCATCAGGCGGTGATGATACGCAGCTAAAATGTCACTACGTTCTGACGGCAATAGCGATGCCACAAAGGTATGCCACTCTTCTGGAAACAGATTTTTTAGACCGTAGAGGAACCAATCGATCTCACTTTCTCGGCAAAGAAAAATTCCACGCAAAATAAATCCCAGACAGCGTTCTGGGTGAGTTTCGCCATAGGCCAGCGCTAACGTACTACCCCACGAACCACCAAATACCAACCACTCTTCAATGTCGAGATATCGCCGCAAGGTCTCGATATCCCTGATGAGATGCGGCGTAGTGTTATCACGCGTTTCGCCCAATGGAGTTGAACGGCCCGCACCACGCTGATCGAATATCACAATCCGGTAATGAGTTGGATCAAAAAACCGGCGGTGAGCAGGAGAAGACCCGGCACCTGGTCCTCCATGAAGAAACAATACCGGCACACCAGTAGCATTACCAGACTGCTCCCAATACATCGTATGCAAATCATCCAGCGCTAATAGGCCTCTGGCATAAGGCTCAGCTGCTGGGAATAGCTCGGTACGAACGTCGCTGGTCATGGCTACTCAATGGGTTACGTTCTTAATTTTCGTTTGCTTCGATTCTGGTATATTGCATACTATACATTAAGTATAACGAGGACGAACTTATGCCCCACGTACTGCAAGAGCAGGAAGTATCAATGTTGCGCGCAGAGATTGAGATACTAATGAAAGAGCGTCAGAGCCTTCTCAAGGCTACTGGTGCTGCAGCAGTATTTATCGCCAATCTCGATAGCGGCACTCTGCCAGAGGACGCGTACGAGGCTGCGGAAATGCTATCCAACTGTTTGAATGATCTGCCTGAAGACACCTTACGTGACGCGCTAGATAAGGTAAGGGCAGAGTTGACCGGCAGTGAATGAGTTTACCCCCACCGCCTGCGCGTCCTAAGGTTGGCCTAATCCTCACTGGGGGAGGTGCTCGTGCTGCTTATCAGGTCGGGGTATTACAGGCAATCGCCGCAATGCTGCCTCCGGGCTCACGCAATCCATTTCCTGTTATCTGTGGCACCTCCGCCGGCGCCATCAATGCTGCCAGCCTGGCTGGGTCAGCTCGGAGCTTTCATGAGGGGGTAAGTGGACTCGTATCGGTGTGGGAAAACGCCCATGTTAATCAAGTCTACCGCTCCGACGCTATAGGCGTGCTTGGCAACAGCGCACGTTGGCTAGCTTCTTTACTCTTCGGAGGGTTAGGTAAATACAGCGCCGTCTCTCTGCTCGACAACTCGCCATTTACTCAATTACTGAAACATAACGTACCTCTGCACGCAATTCAGAAGAATATCCAAAGCGGCGCCTTGTATGCTTTAGGTATTACCGCATGGGGCTACACCTCCAGTCAGTCGGTTACATTTTATCAGGGTGCGGAAGGTATCTCCCCCTGGAAACGATCAAGCCGTCTTGGTGTCGCATCACGTATTGGCATTGAACACCTTGTGGCGTCTTCCGCCATCCCATTTCTTTTCCCAGCAGTTAAACTTAATCGTGAGTACTTTGGTGATGGCTCTATGCGTCAATACGCACCCATCAGCCCAGCACTTCATCTGGGTGCAGAACGAGTAATGGTGATAGGAGTTCGCAAGGCGGACGACACTCCACCCGATCGCATAAAAGTTGAAGGCTATCCTCCACCGGCACAAATCGCGGGGCACGTCATGGGGAGCATTTTTCTTGATAATCTTGACGTTGATCTGGAACGACTTCAACGTATGAATAACACCATTCAGCTCGTTCCAGAAGATCGACTTTATTGTACTGATAGTCCTCTACGTCGAATTGAATCGCTATTGATCTCCCCTAGCAGGGAAATCAGTGAAATGGCAGAACAACATGCTCATTCTTTACCGCGTACTATTCGGCTCTTTTATCGTGCTGTCGGCGCAATGAATCGCGATGGCTCCGCACTACTAAGTTACTTACTATTCGAAGAGTCCTTCTGCCGAGCGCTCATTGAATTGGGCTATCAAGATACAATGCCGCGCTCTAAGGAAATACTACAGTTCCTTGGGTTTGATACAACAGACTGAACAAGCACTGATATAATCCTGCGTCGGAATTGTCGTTCTGGGGAAATCCAAAGGGCATGACCACGATCCATACCCGACTACCTCACCTTCAGAGATCATTAAATGGATATTGCCAGCCCAGAATTCTGGATAGCAGTAATGCAAATTATTGCAATTGATATTGTTCTGGGGGGCGACAATGCTGTCGTTATTGCGCTCGCTAGCCGACGCTTACCCGAAAAACAGCGTAACCAAGCCATCTTCTGGGGCGTATTTGGCGCCATCGGGTTACGCGTAGTATTAATCTTTTTTGCCCTTGCGTTACTAGCGATTCCTTTTCTGAAAATTGTTGGCGCGGGACTACTATTATGGATAGGAGTAAAACTACTTCAACCTGAGCCTGATGAGGGCGGGCATGAGATTGATGCCAGCACGAGCCTGTTTGGAGCGATCAAGACTATTATTATTGCTGATGCAGTAATGAGTCTGGACAATGTGATCGCCATTGCGGGCGCTGCCAAGGATAGCATCGGCCTGGTTATTTTCGGTTTGGTCGTGAGCGTGCCCATCATTGTATGGGGCAGCAAGCTGGTGATGAAACTGATGGATCGCTTCCCCATGACCATCGTCATCGGCGCTGGACTTCTTGGCTGGATAGCGGGTGATATGACAATCACCGACACCGTTACCAAGGAGTGGGGAGAGGGTATACCGCTGCTGCAATGGATCGCTCCGGCAGTTGGCGCTCTTCTGGTCGTCATTCTCGGCAAGTGGCTGGCCGCTCGTGCATCAGCACAAAGGGCTACACGGACGCCGCAGCTTTCTGATCTGGCTGATACTGACCACCGCCCACCACATTCGTAACCTTAAGCCACGGAAAATCATGCTAAGAATTCTTTTGCCGGTAGACGGTTCCGACAACTCCAATCAATCCGTAGCGGATTTCATCAAACTACTCGGTTGGTACAAAGAAGCGCCGGAGATTCATTTGCTCAATGTCCAGCCTCCTTTACATGGTGGCGTCTCCAGCTTTATCGATGGAGAAAACATTAAACAATACCACCAGGAGGAAGGTTTTAAAGGTCTACAGTCGGCCCGCGACTTGCTAGAGAAAACGGGCATTATCTGCCAGCCCCACATCCTCGTGGGTGATCCGGCTGAAATGATCATACACTGTGCCGCCGAAAAACAATGTGATCAGATCGTCATTGGTCCGCGCGGACTGGGGGGGGCCAAAGGATTGCTGATGGGCTCTGTTGCCAACAAACTGATGCAACTTTCAACGCTACCCGTACTACTGATTAAGTAAAAAAACAAGGCGACTCTACAATTAGGACCCTTAGTCTAAGCTTGCTCTAAGTGAGCCTTCGACATCAGCGCCGAGACCTATCGCTACCTCCATTAAGTGCATGGACCATCGCCGGGCTTGAGGCCTCGGGAGCTGTCGCAGATGGTGCCTGCCATTCCCCATGTCAAGCTTGCCGTTCCGGCTTCCGGATTTGGGGCATAAGTAAAACCCATCGCAGATCCAGAACTGGTTGTCGCAGAGCTTGTCCCGGCTAACACTCCATTACCTAGAGTAAGAGTCTTAACATTGGCTGAAGCGAGGGGTGCTGGAATACCAAACGTGCCTGCGTTACAGTTGGCTAGAGCTCCACTATTCTGATAGCACACTCCTATAGCCTGCCTGTATGGCGCCAATTCAGCTAGTGTGTCGGCAGCCTTGCTGCGCGAAATATAGTTGCCATACTGCATAACCGCGATCGTCGCCAAAATGCCGATGATTCCCACCACACTCATTGTTTCGATCAAAGTCAGCCCCTTTTTTGCTTGTTGCATGCTTCATCTCCCTTAGGGTTTATTTAAGACATCCAAACGAATTCAGCTTGGCGTAAGCAGAAATC
>JBAWVG010000080.1:0-5092 GCA_037147395.1 Nitrosomonadaceae bacterium
CCTTTCTCGCTCATTGCGAATACACCAATCTCATTCACCGCCCCAAAACGATTCTTGAATGCGCGTATCAAGCGAAAGCTAGAGTGCGTATCCCCCTCAAAATAAAGCACCGTGTCGACCATATGCTCAAGCACTCGAGGACCTGCCAGAGCACCTTCCTTAGTCACATGTCCCACCAAGATGATACAGGTGCCACTTGCTTTAGCCAGCCGAGTCAATTGTGCTGCGCACTCTCTCACCTGAGCAACGGAACCGGGAGCAGACTGTAATGCCTCGGAATAAACGGTCTGGATCGAATCAATAACCGCGATATCGGGCTTACGCTCACTCAGTACAGACTGGATTTTCTCCAACTGAATCTCAGCCAGCATATGAACTGCACTTGCATCGAGGGCCAATCGTTTAGCACGAAGTGCAACCTGACGGGCTGACTCCTCGCCACTGACGTAGAGCACATTATGGGTAGAAGACATGTGGCACAACGTCTGTAGGAGCAGAGTCGACTTACCGATACCGGGGTCACCGCCGAGTAGAACCACCCCTCCATGGACCAATCCACCACCCAGAACCCGGTCGAACTCGGTCACACCGGTCGAGTATCGTTCCTCCTCCCCATCATCGACCATGCTTAAGCTCTGAACATGGCTAGTCTCAGAGACCGGTGTAAAGCGTGATGTGGACTTTTCGGAGACGGTCTCGATCAAAGTATTCCATGCCTGGCAGTGGGGGCACTGTCCCTGCCATTTCAGGGTCTGTCCACCGCATTCATTGCAGGAGTAAGTGGATTTTGATTTGGCCATGGGGTGGATTCAGAAATTGATTAAGTGGAAGGGGAGTGGGTGTTACTTTCGATCCCACTGTACCACCAATCCCATCTCACCCGCAGTCGCCTGAAAATCGCAGTCGATACCAATCCCGGGGGCCCATATCAGACTCTCTCCACCGAATAGAAGGGGTAAGACTGACCGCTCCCATGGTGGGAGTGAAGCCTCCTGCAACAGATTCTTGAGACTACGTCTTGGTCGATTTGGATCTGGACACAGTCGCTCCCCCCCTCGACGTGGGCGGATGATGATGAATTCTTCAGCCATCAGCTTGGATAGGCTAATCCCTGTGCTCTTTTGCTGTGAAAAACGGATGGTGCCGCCCCGTTCTGGGATAATTAATTTCTTTTCACCATTCCATGAGAGCTGCCACTCGGTGTCGGCTACCGCAGACAGTGGCCTGATATGAATAGCCCCCTTGAAACAGCGAATCTCTGTCGTTCCAAAAGTAAGATGGAGCTTTGTGTCGGGACGGGAGGAGAGCAGCTGCCGTAGTATTTCATCCAGCTTCAATGTGCTGGGCAAGATCGCACCCATCTCTCCCAAGGTATAGCGTAATAGATTCTTCGCTCGTGGGAGAGTTAACGTGCGTAACCCCTCGACTTGAATCTTCCCTGAGAGCGTACATCTTGCGCTATCCGATTCGGCCATTTCATCCATCAGTGAGGAGGCCTCAGACAGGTGGCGACTGGTGCGCAGAAATGTCGTACGGTAGGAGGGGAACCGTTCACCCAGAATCGGGAGAATTTCATGCCGCAAAAAATTCCGATCAAAAGAGGTATCGGCATTACTCTCATCGGTAATCCAGCTTAATTGATGCTCCTCTGCATAGGACTCGATCTCACTGCGAGGGACTTCCAGTAATGGTCGTAGTATCCGCGGGGAGGGGGTCGATGCAGGACTCCCAATGCCCGTGGATTGGTCTCTCACCATCGGCATCGCACTCAACCCCCGCGCCCCAGATCCACGCAACAGTTGCAGAAGAAGGGTCTCGGCCTGATCATCCAGATGCTGAGCGAGGACCACATAATCAGCCTTGAGACTGCCGAATACTTGGTAACGGGCATCCCGTGCAACCGACTCTAAGTTAATGCCGGGCCCTCTTTTAATTTTAAGTTTGGTGATCTTTAACGGGATGCCGAGGGATCGGCAGATCTTACGACTGAATTGGGTCCAATCATTTGAATTGACGCTAATGCCGTGATCGACATGAGCAGCCGAGAGGGTAAATTGCATCTTGGCAGACAATTTAGACAGCAGATCGATCAGTACGACCGAGTCCATCCCGCCGCTCAGCGCCACTATCAGGCGATTCCCCGGCTTAATATGTTCGCGCAGTATTTCTTCTACGCGAATGGGGAGGCTACTTAACTTTGGCTTCCTTGAACTTGCCATATCCCATCAACCGTTCGAAGCGTTTTTGCAACAGCATCTCCGTCGAGTAGCCCTGTAACTGCTTGAGAGATTCCTGGAGTGACTTCTTGATGGACTGCATAATGAGCGGGTAATTGCGGTGAGCGCCACCGGACGGCTCGTCGATAATCTTATCGATTAATCCCATGGTCTTCAGTCGGTGAGCGGTAATCCCCATAATCTCAGCAGCGTCAGGGGCCTTTTCTGCGCTCTTCCATAGAATCGATGCACAACCCTCGGGTGAGATGACTGAGTAGGTTGCATATTGCAGCATCTGAACGGTATCACCCACCGCAACCGCCAGAGCGCCTCCCGAGCCACCTTCCCCGATGATGGTACAGATGACTGGCACCTTAAGCTCTGCCAATACGTAGAGATTGCGACCGATGGCCTCGGACTGACCTCTCTCCTCGGCATCGATTCCGGGATAGGCCCCCGGGGTATCTATGAAGGTAAGAAGGGGGACCTCAAACTTTTCTGCAAGACGCATCAATCGTAATGCTTTGCGATAGCCCTCAGGCTTTGGCATACCAAAATTTCGGTAGATCTTGTCCTTGGTATCGCGACCCTTCTGGTGACCGATGATCATCACCGTCTGACCATCGAAACGGGCTAAGCCCCCCACAATAGCGGGGTCATCAGCAAAATTTCGGTCCCCGTGGAGCTCCTCAAAATCGGTAAATAGATGCTGAGCGTAGTCGAGTGTGTAGGGGCGTTGAGGGTGACGTGCGACCTGTGAAATCTGCCATGGGGTGAGCTTCGCGTATATCCCATTGGTTAAGGATAGGCTCTTCTTTTGAAGGCGCGTGATCTCTGCTGAGATATCCAGTGCAGAGTCATCCTGGGCAAATCTCAACTCCTCAATCTTAGTCTCAATCTCGGAGATGGACTGTTCGAAATCCAGGAAGGTAATTTTCATGGAGCATAGGACGTAATTTTGAAGCGCTCATGATACAGGATTTGTACCCAATAGCGTTCATGAAGAGTCACTCTGTCATTCTGACTATCTCTCATGGATGAGATAGTCAAGCTGGCAGAAGATCTGTCACGGTAAAATGAGGCCCCCGCTTAAATCGATGTATCTATGAAAAAGTATTCACCCACTGATATTGCTCGTCGTCTCGCAAACCTACCCAAACCCACTTATGCAGAGGATCTACCTGTGGTTGCACGTAAGGCGGAGATCGCACGCGCGATTGAAGCTCATCAAGTGGTGATCGTGTGCGGAGAGACGGGATCTGGCAAGACGACTCAACTCCCGAAGATCTGTCTTGATTTGAAGCGCGGTGTAAATGGGATGATCGGGCATACACAACCAAGACGGATCGCGGCACGTACGGTCGCGACCCGCATTGCATCGGAGCTCAATACCCCATTAGGGCAAGCGGTCGGTTATAAGGTCCGATTTTCAGACAAGGTGAGTCAGGATACCTATATTAAGATCATGACCGATGGCATTTTATTGGCCGAGATTCAGGGAGATCATACCCTCTCATCCTATGACACGATCATTATCGATGAGGCTCACGAGCGCAGTCTCAATATTGATTTTTTATTAGGTTATTTGAAGCAACTCCTCCCAAGGAGACCTGATCTCAAGATCATTGTCACTTCTGCCACGATTGATGCAGATCGATTCTCTACACATTTCAATCAGGCCCCTGTGATCGAGGTGTCTGGCCGGATGTATCCGGTCGAGATGCGTTATCGACCAATATCTACCGAGGGTGAGGAGGAACTTGATATTGATCAGGCCATACTCGATGCCGTGGATGAGACCACTCGTTCAGGACTCGGGGATGTATTGGTATTTCTCCCGGGTGAGAGAGAGATCCGTGAGACTGCCGAGTCACTGCGTAAACACCATCCAGTCGGGGCGGAAATTCTGCCTCTATTTGCGAGGCTTTCATTCGCTGAGCAAGAGCGCGTGTTCAAGACCGGGGGTTCAAGGAGGATTGTTCTGACTACCAATGTGGCCGAGACCTCTCTCACAGTACCAGGGATCCGGTACGTGATCGATACCGGGGTGGCGAGGATTAATCGCTACAGCTACCGGAATAAGGTGGACCAGTTGCAGGTGGAGAAGATCTCTCAGGCCTCGGCCAATCAGCGCGCAGGTCGCTGCGGACGGGTGATGAGTGGGGTCTGCATCCGTCTCTATGCGGAGGAGGATTACCTCTCACGACCCGAGTACTCCGTTCCGGAGATTCTGCGATCGTCATTAGCATCAGTAATTTTGAAGATGAAGTCACTCAAGATCGGAGATCTGGATAACTTCCCATTCATCGAGCCTCCCGCACCTAAAATGATTGCGGATGGTTATCAATTGCTCAATGAGTTGGGTGCGGTTGATGAAAGTAACGATCTCACCAGCATCGGTTGGCAGTTGGCGAAGTTCCCGATCGACCCCAAGATCGCTCGTATGATCCTCGCTGCGAAGGAGGAGAATTGTCTGAGTGAAGTTCTGATCATCGCATCCGCACTGAGCCTGCAAGATCCACGTGAACGACCATTCGAGCGACAGGATGCGGCTGATCGTGCTCACTTACGATTTCAGGATGATCGGTCAGATTTCCTAGGGTATCTCAAGTTATGGGATTTTTTTGAGGAGTTGTTGCAACACAAGAAGTCTAACCGCAAGTTGTTGGAGTCCTGCCAGGAGAACTTCCTCTCCCACCGCCGGATGCGTGACTGGAAAGAAGTCTACAGCCAGTTGCATGGACTGGTATCAGAGATGGGTTTGCAGCCGAACCAAGTTCCTGCCGGTTATGACGAGATTCATCGAGCCCTATTAGCGGGGCTCATGGGCAATATTGGTTTTAAGAGTGAGGAGGGGGATCAGTATCTGGGCGCAC
>JBAWVG010000081.1:0-5005 GCA_037147395.1 Nitrosomonadaceae bacterium
GATATTGGTGCTGTTGAGAGGAATCGAACCTCTGACCTACTGATTACGAATCAGTTGCTCTACCAACTGAGCTACAACAGCCCGAAAAAGACGGACTATGGATTATAGTGGTTTGATAAAGATGGGGCAAACCAGAGCAGGAAGGGTAGCTTCAACATAACGGCGAATTAAAAGGGGGCGAAATACTTTAAAGCGGCGGTAAATGTGTCTGCAGTGAACGGTGATCAGCCCCCATAAAACGACTTAACCAGTCAGCGATTTTGTCACGCTATACACAAGCAGTAACGCGTACACAATGCCGAAAAACCAGGGGAAACTAATCGCCCGATGCGCCCACCACTGCCGATGCTGACGGAAGGCCCAATTTGGCACAAAAACCGTCGGCTCATTCCGCCGATCTTCTATAGGATCGCGAAACTCATGGAGATGATGAAGGCCCATCATAAGTTTCTCTTTCTGCCACTCAGGATCTTGCTCCACTCCCCTTAATCGCCACTCCCACAACGCATTCTGGCCTGACAGTCTTCCGAGGACGATTGCCATCTGGAGGCATAAAAGGATCCCAAAGATGCAGAGGAGGACGATCAATACCGTTAACGGAAGGGTATGAAACTCACGCGATACAATCAATCCAATTACCATGACGATAATTGAATTTGCCATGAGGTAATCCGAAAGCATTGACTGGTAGTCTCGTACTCCAGATGTCCATAGTGTGAGGAGGTATTCGTATGTTGCGTCGATGCCGACTGGTGCTCTCATAGGCCCTCATCCATTAGATCACTTCCTTCACGATGGTCATCCCTTCTTCAAGATAATCAAGCCTTGCCTTGCCTTTTATTCTTGCTACTTAATACCCCGAGCCTCAAGTAATCTTGCACGGAATCACAGCATCCTCGTCGTACGAGTAGATTGCGCACAATCGATGATACCCATCCGCAACAATCACCCTTTCATTAGTCTGGCTTCTTATTAAAAGGAGTGGCGATAACGGGTGTCCAGACTGTATTTTCTGTTGATTTTTTTCAACATGAGCGTTACTTATTCCTAGTAGTGATAAGCCTGATGCCCGAAAAATATCCTTAGCTTTAAATTCAACTATTGGCTCTAACTGTAACCGCTTTATATAAGCGCTTGCTGTCTGGTCATCATAGAGGAGGCACAAGTAGGATAGGGCTGCTGGATAGTTATGTTTTTCTGGTTCGTTTAGCCATTTAGCTTCTATTTTCTTCATCATTTTTGATCCACTGTTCAAGTTTACGATTAGAGGATCCACTACAACCTAATTTTTCCCGTAACCTGCTCCTAAAGAAGCCTGCCTCAGAACAACCATAGCACGGATATCATGAATAAATAACTTTCTCATGGGCTCTACTGAGGGGTAGTTTGCCCGCTACTCTCTCCTTCGCAAGTAATGGTCTAAAAAATCGAATATATGGTCCTCATACTCCTTGCCAGCATATGAGTGCATATTGAAGTGCCCTGCTCCAGGAACAATCCAAACCTCTTTCGGATGCTGAGCGGCAGCAAATAATCGTTCCGTCTCGGCTACCTTGGTATGTTGGTCAGCGCTACCAGCAATCATTAGTAATGGCGCATTGAGTTCCTTGATCCGGGAGATGGGATCTAGCTCATTGATGGAAGTGTCCAGATAAAATGCTAGCTGCGCCATTACCACAGGCAGCAGTATCGTCCCATACTCCCCTAGGTGAAGCCTCAACCGATTCTCAACAGCTTCTTCGATTGTTGGGTGCAATGACTCAATCACCACAGCATCCAGCCTCTGTGGATGCTTAGAAAGCACTATAGCCGCCGCACCCAGCGAGACACCAATGGCGCCAATCCTTTCAAATGGAAAGGTATTGTGTAAAAAGGTGATGGCAGCCTCGACATCATCCGATTCGCGAAGACCGAAGGTAATTCGTTTACCCGGCGTCTCCCCATGCGCCTGCAGGTCGATCAGAAGTACACCATACCCTTGCTTATTTAAGAACCGTCCCCGACTCAACATCTCTAGTCGATTGCTGCGAACTGAATGAACAAGCAGGACAACTCCACCTCCTTGCGTTCCCTTCGCTAGCCATCCATGGACTCTTGAACCGTTATCAAGTGGAATCCTGACCGACTCGGCAGGGAAGTCTGATGAAAGTGACTCGACCGCGGTTGATGCCGGCCCTGTCAACACTTCGCCGATAAAGATAGCAATAGCGATCAGTATGATCAAGGATAAAGATATTCTTATAAAGAACCATCTCCCCATGCTATTGCTAGTCTCATTTTTAAATTAAAGGGGGTGCCATGCTTAAACGACCGATTTCTCTTATTCCTGAACCGGTATCTGATTGATGTACTGTGAAGAGTCAGTACTTCTTGACGGCTCGACTCAATTTACTTGGCCCTGAATTCATTACTGGAAAGAGCGAGAGGGGGCCCTTTCAAAACAAGGCGGGCCCCATATAATCTATGGGGCCCGTTCTTTTGTTACACGTGCAGCTTTTTATTACTTACCGTAACTGGTTTCTTTATTGATGTCTTCCCAGATGTAGCCAGGCTTAACTGTAGTAGCGGTAGGAATCAGGAATGTCGCTGTATCCATAACCCCGTACGCTGTACGCCCAAGCGTCTGAACCAAGCCAGTGAACACACCAACTGTCGCGCCGGCTACAATGCCATCCTTTTGGCCGATTATCATTATGTTCTTTGGAACCTCAGCCCATCCTGTGGCAATGTTAGCAACGCCATGTCCAAGCTTGTCGGCGACATCTGTCGCATAGTTTCCCGCGTGAGCCACTGGTGCTATGAAAGTTAAGGTGGAAACTACCAGCAGTGATTTAATTACTTTTTTC
This sequence comes from Nitrosomonadaceae bacterium, assembly GCA_037147395.1. Classification (GTDB taxonomy): domain Bacteria; phylum Pseudomonadota; class Gammaproteobacteria; order Burkholderiales; family Nitrosomonadaceae; genus VFJL01. The sequence continues at coordinate 2,847 of JBAWVG010000081.1, forward strand.
ATCTGTGACCCCTTAAAAATGAATTAAAAAACAATCTAATTCTGATTGCTATCAGAGATACTTACTACCGTGATTCCGACAAATCTGCTCATTTAGTTCACGGTAGCGTATCATTCTATATCAACTTAAACTGCGCGACCAGCACCCGTTTTTAGCATTTTTTTAGCACTTGATCCTATTTCGCTCTTTTTTAATAACTCAGCTGATCCTGTCATTTAGTCTGGTTTGCTTAAACGCTTAATTTTCCTTTTCTATCGGCCTTATTTTTATTTGATAAAGTTCCGTATGAGTCGTGCTCACTAAGAAAACTTTTCTCCCCTCACCACTTCAGATTTGGCTGCAGCAACCTTGTTATCATGACCTTTTTTATTTTAATTTGATTGTTTTTACAGGCTCTTCTATGAAACGTACTTTCGTCTCTTCACTTGTTTTGTTCATACTGTTCACTTTCACCCCCCAACTAGTATTGGCGGATAATTACCCAGCTAATGCACTTGGGAAACTTACCAATGGCGTTGCTAATGTGGCCTTCGGTTTCGTGGAAATTCCGAAGACCATCTTCATATCTAGCCTTAGTGAGGGGCCTGCCTATGGTGCGACAGCTGGAATTTTAATGGGAATGATGCAGATGGTTGCTCGCACTTTGAATGGCGCCTTTGATGTGGCAACTTTCATTGTTCCCACCAAGCCCTTTGTCACTCCAGAATATATTTGGAATGATTTCTGTAAAGAGACCTCTTACAGCTCTAATTTACAACTACGGTAACTTGTTGCCCCCTACTTTGCGTTTTCCTGACCGCTCCCCTTACCTCGCGGATGGTGTAACTAGGAGAGAGGTCTGGGCATGGGCGATGTTTGATTTTGCTAATTCTGGTTACACCACCGTCGTCATCACTGCAATCTTCAATGCTTATTTTGTTTCAATTGTTGCCGGAAATAAAGACTGGGCAACCCTTGCTTGGACCTCTGCTTTATCTGTCTCTTACCTCCTTATTATTCTGACCGCACCTCTTTTGGGTGCGTACGTAGATGCTCATGCGGCTAAGAAACGCCTTCTATTTGTGGCGACTGTAGGATGCGTTGGATTCACTGCTCTCCTTTCATTTGTCGGCCCTGGAGACTTGTGGTTAGCAATTTTCCTCATTATCTTGACCAATTTCTTTTTTGGAACCGGTGAGAACTTAATCGCGGCCTTTTTGCCTGATCTTGCTCCAGGAGAGGCCTTGGGACGCGTGTCTGGATGGGGTTGGTCTCTGGGCTATGTCGGCGGTCTTTTTAGCCTTGGCTGCTCCCTCATTTATGTCAACTGGGCCCAAGATCAAGGCCTTCAAGCCGCACAGTATGTACCTATCACCATGCTGATCACGGCACTTCTATTTGCCGCTTCCAGCGTCCCTACCTTTCTATATCTGAGGGAGCGGCCGCGCCAGCATCTTATTCCAACTGAGCGTCCGGCTTTAGTTCAGTCAATTGCGCGTTTAAAAGAAATATTCAATCAAAAGTGGCGCTATCATGATTTGCGTTGTTTTCTTATTTGTCTTACTTTTTACCAGGCAGGAGTCCAGGCAGTTATTATACTGGCCGCTATTTATGCTCAGCAGGTAATGGGTTTTGGAACTGGGGATACGATATTTCTGATTCTGATAGTTAATATAACCGCAGCTTTAGGTGCTTTCATTTTCGGGAGCATTCAAGACAAGATTGGTCACATTTCAACCATCTCGATGACATTGATTGGGTGGGTTTTAATGGTCTTATTGGCCTGGGGTGCTGAGGGACCGGCCCTATTCTGGGTGTCAGCTACGCTTGCTGGTCTTTGTCTTGGCGCATCTCAATCATCGGGCCGTGCCTTAGTCGGCTACTTTAGTCCGGCCTCCCATAGAGCTGAATTTTTTGGATTATGGGGACTGGCAGTCAAGCTCTCATCGATTCTTGGTCCCATAACTTACGGCTTAATCAGTTGGATTACTCACGGTGACCATCGGCTTGCAATGCTTGTCACCGGGATTTATTTTATTATTGGACTGATTATACTGATGGGTGTCAACGTAGAGCGCGGCAGACAGGCCGCATTAAATAATTAATTGTCGAAATCTCCCGCTACTCAATGATGCATATGCTGATGCCCGCTATGATTGGGTGCGGGGGTACTTGCAGGA
>JBAWVG010000082.1:0-4873 GCA_037147395.1 Nitrosomonadaceae bacterium
GCACACCCTCGAGAGATCTTCCGATCGAGGGACTCACCTGAATCTTCACTCCTTTATATAGACCATTCTTAATAAAGCCCTCAATTTGTAGGTGAAACCCTACGCATGAAGTATTGTGTCATTGGCATATTTTTTAGTATAAAGCTGGCAAAATCCTTCCAGAAGGATCTGCCCTCTGGTGATCTTTTAATATGAAGAGTTTTTGACCTAACCCAATATTTATAGAGAGAAAAATGTTTTCAAATTTGGTGAGTAAAGCAAAAGATGTTGCAGAGTCAGCGACTGAGAGTGTGGCCTCAATAAAGGATGCTGGGGGAAATAAGGTCTCTGAAATGGTCGAAGCATTTAAAGACTCATTACCTCATCTTAAAGGGGCAGGGTATGAGCTCACTGAGTTTGAGATTGAGTTAGGAATTTCACCTAAACTGATTCCTCATTTTAAATATAGTGCACGAAGTGAGTCGGACATCGCTCGAGAGTTAAAAGCGCTTAAAGGTAATACACTGGGGATAATCATACTGACAGGCTTAACCAAGGCTGGCGCAATTCAGAAAAATATTGCTGTTGCTGGATGTTCGTTTACGCATATAGAGATTGAGCTCGGTGTCATTCCTACGGTCAAGCTCAAGTACCAAGCCATGGTAAATCACTATCAACATCTGAACCTCATTTCAGAACCCGCCTGAAAAGAACTTCCTCGTAGGGCTCCTCATTTAAGAAGCATACAAGTCTAAAATCTTCTGATAGCCGAGTGGTTCCGTTCAACACCTCGAGAGAGGGCCACTCCGGTAGTACTACCTGCTCGGTTAATTGTATAATCAGGCCTCCCCTCGTTCACCCGTACTTCCCCTATGAATGTAACTTGGCAAGCCTATCTTCAGCAGCAAGGTGCTGTTGTTCATGATGGACATCCTGTTGACTTTGGCGATGCTGCTGACGAACTCAAAAGTACCGGCTCTGGCACGGTTCTGGCTGATCTATCACACCTTGGTCTGATTCGCTTCTCCGGCGAGGATGCACAAATCTTTCTGCAGGGGCAATTGAGTTGTGATGTGGGCGAGATTGATACCACTCATGCCCACTATGGTAGTTATTGCAATCCAAAGGGACGGATACTGGCGAGCTTTTTATTATGGAATGACGGTGACTCCTACCTGATGCAATTGCCATCTGAGTTGCAGGCCGCTATCCAAAAGAGACTCTCCATGTTCGTAATGCGAGCCAAGGTGGCATTGACCGACCACAGCGCTGGTCTGATACGGCTCGGTGTGGCGGGGAATCGTGCAGAGACTCTACTGACGGAGATTATGGGTGCATTGCCCGCTCAGGACTTAAGCGTGATCCATACCGAGCAGGGGACTGTCATCCGACTTGGATCGGATCGGTTCGAGATCATCACTCTGCCGGAAAAGGCATCTTCATTATGGGAACAATTGAGCAAAGATGCCAAGCCGGTCGGGATGAATTGCTGGAGTTGGTTGGATATTAAGGCGGGTATTCCTGTGATCATGACTGCCACTCAGGAGCAGTTCATCCCACAGATGGTGAACCTGCAATCGATCGGAGGGGTGAGCTTTCAGAAGGGCTGTTATCCCGGACAGGAGATCGTCGCTCGTACTCAGTACTTGGGAAAGATTAAGAGGCGTATGTACTTGGCGAGTATCCGATCATCGATTCCGGTATCGGCCGGGGATGAGCTATTCAGTAGAGACATGGCAGAACAATCGAGCGGGATGGTCGTGAATGCAGCTCCCTCACCCGAGGGTGGGTTCGATCTTCTGGCGGTGATACAGAATAGTAGCGTCGAGGCCGGTCAGATTCATTGGCAGTCACGGGAGGGTCCTACCTTGGAGATGATGCCTCTACCCTATGTAGTTTGATCTAACTCGCAAGATCATCCAAAAAACCGCTCTACCTCGGCCAGATCGCGAGTCCGTTTCATCGGTGGCAGGCTCTGCCAGATCTTTTTTCCATAAGACTTGGTGATGAGTCGGGGATCGCAGATCATTAATACCCCACGATCGGTCTCATCACGGATCAACCGACCTGCACCCTGTTTCAGGTTAATGACTGCACGTGGCAGTTGATACTCCATGAATGCATTACGACCCTCTTTATTAATTTTCTCAATCCGTGCCGATAGTACCGGATCATCAGGCGGTGCAAAGGGTAGCTTATCGATCACGACCAATGACAATGCTTCGCCCCTGACATCTACCCCCTCCCAGAAGGATTGACTGCCGATCAGGACTGCATTCCCCATTTTACGAAAACGGTCCAGCATATCGGAACGCGAGCTCTGTCCTTGGAGCAGTATCGGGTAGTCGAGCTTCTCACGCTCGAATGCCTCGATCAGTAGTTCATGCGCACGCTTGGTTGCACGTAGGCTGGTGCATAAGAAGAATGCACGTCCACGACTCGCCATCAGAACCGGTAGTGCTGCCTTCACCACCTCCTCGGTATAGTCACGGCTGCTCGGGTCTGGCAGCCCGGTGGGGACATAGAGCAGTGCTTGATTCGCAAAATCAAATGGGCTATCCCAGCACGCGGACTGTGCCGTCGAGAGACCCATCTCATCGTTGTAGTGTGAGAAGTCACCCTTCACCGCCAGTGTGGCAGAGGTAAAAATCCACGCACGTGGTGAGGCAATCAATTGCTTATTAAAGATCTCTGCAATCGAGAGTGGGGTAGCATTGAGCTGGAGTGCATGACTGAAGACTTCCAACCAACGCACAAACCCCTCCGACTCTGCCTGATCTCGCCAGTGTCTGATCCGGATTGCAATTTCACGTGCTCGTTGCCAGCAGTTCTCAAGGCCTTCAGAACGCGCAGACTGACTCTCGAGAAGGGCTGACAGTTCATCGAGCCTCTCCAGTAGATGGTCTAGTGCGACCCCAAACTTTGGGTTCGTCGATACAGAGGCCAGTGTCAGGCGGGTATTGTCCCCCTCGATCGTTAGCCTTAAATCTCGTGCAGCCTTCTCCATCAGAGCGATCGAATCTGGTAATGCAACAAAGTCCTTAGCGCCGAGTATCGATTCGGACTCGGCATCGCGTGCAAGTTCCAATAGTTGACTGGTGCTGACTGATTCACCAAAAAATAGACTGGCCGTTTCAGGTAATTGGTGGGCCTCATCAAAGATGACGGTATTGCAGGCGGGGAGGAGTTCAGACAGGCCCTCATCCCGGAGTGTTACATCGGCAAAGAATAGATGATGATTGACCACCACCACATCCGCCGTCAGTGCTTGTTTACGGGCCTCCATCACGAAGCAAGTCTTGTAGCTCGGGCAATCCGATCCGAGGCAGTTCTCTCGGGTCGAGGTGACTTGCTGCCAGACCGCAGCACTCTCTGGAACCTCACTCAAACCACTCTTGTCACCGGTCTTGCTGGCACCCGCATACCGTTCGATCAGTTTCAGATACTTCACCTCATCGCGACTGGCAAAGCTCGTCCGTCCATCCTTCAGAGTCCGTTCCAGATGGTAGTGGCATACATAATTAGAACGGCCCTTCAGGAGTGCGACGATGACAGGTGCCTTGAGTGCGGCACGTACGGTTGGGATATCGCGGTCGAAGAGTTGATCCTGAAGGGTCTTGGTGCCGGTTGAGATGATGACCTTGCCACCCGCGAGCAGTGCCGGGACTAGATAGGCGAAGGTCTTGCCGGTACCGGTCCCGGCTTCTGCCACTAGGACACGGTTACCCGCAATGGTATCTGCGATCGTCTGTGCCATGGCGAGCTGCTGAGCACGAGCTCGAAAGCCCGGCACGGATTGAGCCAGAGCACCGCTACTGGAGAAGAAAGAATCGAGGTCAGGCATGAAGCATTACCGGCTAAGGCGCCAGAAGCCCCCTCTCGAGGTGTGTGGCATTGTATGTCGATACGATCTGCGGGTCTGGCAGGATGATCTGTCTGGATTTATTCGCATAGTCCAGGCGGCTCAACATATCCTTGATGATATTGAGACGTGATAGTTGCTTATCATCGGCACTCACCACCGTCCAGGGGGTGGTGAGACTGTGGGTACGGGAGAGCATCTCATTACGTGCAAGGCTATACTGCTTCCATTTTTTTAGGGCCAGATTATCAAGTGCACTGATCTTCCACTGAGTGAGCGGATCTAGACCACGCTTGTCGAGTCGTCTCTTCTGCTCGGACTTGCTGATATCGAGGTAGTACTTGAAGAGCTTGATGCCGGAGTGGACGAGCATATGCTCAAACTCGGGTACCGAAATTATGAATTCTTTATATTCTGCATCGGTGCAAAATCCCATGACCCGCTCGACGCCTGCCCGGTTATACCAACTCCTGTTGAAGAGGACCATCTCTTGGGCAACCGGTAGATGGGGTACATAACGCTGGAAGTACCACGAACTCCGGTCTCGGTCAGAGGGCTTTCCCAGTGCGACGACCCGTGTTTCACGTGGGCTTAAGTGCTGAGTGATGTGCTTGATCGTGCCATCCTTGCCGGATGCATCTCGACCTTCAAAGATGATCAGAATCTTTTCATTGTACTTAATGAAGTGTCTCTGCAGCTTAACCAGCTCAATCTGAAGGTTGTGCAGGCTCTCCTCATAAATTTCTCGAGATATTGCGGAGGAGGGCTTACTCGAGTGATGGGTATTAGTTTTTTCGCGCATGGTTGATGACCTATTCAGAGATTCTCAATCGTTTGCGGTGTCATTAGATCTGACTCTATCAGTATATCCACACCCGCTAAAGGTACGATTGCGTATGCTGGAATTCTTTTTCCATTACGCCATTCCGTCACGGCACTACGTTTTGATTCTCCTGCAACCAGAAATAGAACCCCCCTGGAACGGCTCAGCCGTGTTGCACTGAGAGATACGCGGTGAGGGGGTGGTTTGGG
>JBAWVG010000083.1:0-4753 GCA_037147395.1 Nitrosomonadaceae bacterium
GTTTCAGTATCAGACTCATCGCCCGGTCGACTGCATTGGGACTGATGAAGATCGCCAGATCAAAGTCGTCTAGATGATCGATCAGTTCGAGTAGTGGACCCACATCCGCGACATCACGAATCTCAAGTACTGGAAAGGGGATCGGGGTTCCCCCTGATGAACGAATCATGTCGACCAAATGGGCTGCCTGATGAGCCGGCCGAGTGACCAAGATATTGATCCCGGTCAGAGGTCTATTCACGGGTAGATCACGTCTTTGGTCGTGTCCATCATGCCAATGCCGCTAGAATTTCTTCTGCACCCTGATCCTTCAGGTGTGATGCCAGTTGAGCTCCCATGATCTCACCCGATTCAGGCTTGCCGCTCAGTTCTGAGCTGATCATGCGTGTTCCATCAGGGCTCGCGACGAACCCGCGTAGACGGAGCACTCCTTCCGAGATTTGCGCAAAACCACCCAATGGGACCTGACAACTCCCGCCCAGTGCGCGGCTCATGGCACGTTCCGCCTCAACACACTGAGCCGTCTCCAGATGGTGAAGGGGCTTCATCAGTGCGATGAGATCCGGTCGATCGGTCCGACACTCGATCCCAAGTGCCCCCTGCCCCACCGCCGGAAGACTCATCTCTGGGCTCAAGAGTGCTGCAATACGATCCCCTAGCCCGAGCCTCTTCAAACCGGCCGCAGCGAGGATAATGGCGGCATATTGGTCCTCATCCAACTTTCTCAATCGGGTCTGAACATTCCCCCTGAGAGGTTGCACGTGTAGATGCGGAAAACGAGCACGGAGCTGGCTCTCTCGACGTAGGCTCGAGGTCCCGACCACACTCCCAGGGGGGAGATCGTCCAGACTCTCATACCGGTTAGAGACGAATGCATCACGAGGGTCCTCCCTCTCACCGATCGCTGCCAACGAGAATCCAGGGGGGATATGCATCGGAAGGTCCTTCATTGAGTGGACTGCGATATCTGCACGACCCTCCTCAAGAGCCTGCTCCAACTCCTTAATGAATAGACCCTTGCCGCCGATCTTAGAGAGAGAGGTCTCGAGTATCTGGTCCCCCCGAGTCGTCATGCCGAGTATGCTGATTTCGGTTTGCGGGTATAATTCTGACAGCCATCGATGGATGAAATTTGCCTGCCACATGGCCAAAGCGCTTTCCCGTGTAGCAATAACAATTTTAGTGGGCATGGTTGAATTGGGCATTTATATAACGATGAGAAAATTTCGCGAACCGCGATTGCCGTTTATTTTAGCACGGCCGACGGCAGAGGGGCTCTACCCGAAGGGTCTTCTCGCAAAGCCTCCTCACAGGCAGGGGCGCTTGAAGTGAGCTCGATCTCGAATGGGGTCACCCCCCCCGACAAGCGTCATAACGATGACAAGGACTCTCCTCTACGAGAGGATATCCGTCTTCTGGGACGGATGCTGGGTGACACCCTGCGCGAGCAAGAGGGAGACACCACCTTCTCACTGGTTGAAAGCATACGACAAAACGCAATCCGATTCCGCCGAGAGCAGGATCCCAATGCGCGGAAAGAGTTAGACATCATACTCAACCAACTGAGCAGCAAATCGACCGTAGCGGTGGTCCGCGCGTTCAGTTACTTCTCCCAACTCTCAAACATTGCAGAGGATATCCACCACAACCGCCGCAGACGAGCTCATCTTTGCGCCGGATCTCCTCCCCAGGCAGGTAGCGTGGCACTGGCTCTTGACCGGGTACTCTCCAGCGGGGCGGATGGGGATGCACTCTCCAAGTTCTTTGCCAAGGCGGTGGTCTCTCCGGTACTGACCGCGCACCCGACCGAGGTCCAGCGTAAGAGTATCCTCGACTGGCAGTTGACTATCGCTCACCTGATGAATTCGCGTGACCGGATGCAACTCACACCGGATGAATTACAAGATAATGAAGAGGGCCTAAGACGTGCCGTCCAGATCCTGTGGAAGACCCGTATCCTCCGGTCGACCCGTCTGTCGGTCCATGATGAGATTAAGAATGGGCTGGCCTATTACCGTTACACCTTCTTAACAGAGGTCCCACGTCTCTATGCAGAGATCGAGGATATGCTGAAATCTCGTCTGGGTGAGGATGTCCCCCGCATCCCTCCATTCCTACGGATCGGGAGCTGGATTGGGAGCGACCGGGATGGAAATCCATTCGTCACAGACAAGGTGATGCAGCATGCTGCAGAGCGTCAGTCAGCACTTGCTCTGGACTTCTTTATGGGTGAGGTCCACCTGATCGGTCGAAGGCTCAGCCTGACCGACCGATTGGTCGAAGTGAGTGATGAACTGAGGCAACTCGCCAACGACTCTCCAGACCATGCAGAGAGCCGTGCAGATGAGCCTTACCGCCGAGCCCTGATCGGGATCTATGCCCGTCTCGCCTCGACCAGTCACCGTCTTGGGCATACCATCGTACAAAGACGACCGGTTGATCCGGTGGATCCTTATAAAGACAGTGCAGAATTCGTGCATGATCTGGATATCGTAATCCGCTCCCTCAAACAAAATAAATCGGACTTGCTAGCACGTGGCGCAATACGACACTTGCAACGAGCGGCGGAGGTCTTCGGATTTCACTTGGCACCTCTGGACATGCGCCAACACAGCAAGGTTCATGAGCATGTGGTGGCTGAACTCTTCAAGCACGGAGCTCAGTGCAATGACTACTCAGCGCTGACTGAATCGGATCGGGTTCTATGCCTACTGAACGAGATCAGTAGCCCAAGGCCCCTTCTGTCACCCTACCTGGATTACTCTGAACTGAGTCAGAGCGAGATTCGTATCCTGCAAACAGCGGCAGAGATACACCGCCGTTTCGGACGTGAGGCACTGCCCAATTACATCATCTCAAAGACCGATGGCGTCTCGGATGTACTGGAGGTCGCTCTGATGCTCAAAGAGGTTGGACTACTGCAGCCTGGAGAGTCGCCCATCCTGCACGTGAACATCATCCCCCTCTTTGAGACCATTACCGATCTACGAGATTGCGGCAGCATCATGGACGATCTGTTCTCACTGCCTTATTACCGGAAGTTGCTGGACTCTCGGGGTAATGTTCAGGAGGTGATGCTGGGCTATTCTGACAGCAATAAGGATGGTGGATTCCTCACCGCTAATTGGGAGCTGTATAAGGCCGAGATCGAGCTGACTAAAGTCTTTGCGAAGCATCAAATCGAGTTACGACTCTTCCACGGACGGGGAGGTACGGTCGGTCGTGGAGGGGGGCCGAGCTATCAGGCGATACTCGCTCAACCCCCGGGGAGCGTTAATGGTCAGATCCGCATCACCGAGCAGGGTGAGGTGATCGGCAGCAAATACTCAGACCCTGAGATCGGTCGCCGTAATCTCGAGACGCTGGTCGCGGCCACTGTCGAGGCCACCCTACTGAGCCATGATATTCTGGGTGATCGTGCCGACGGATACTACAAAGTGATGGAGGCCCTTGCGGGGGACGCCCTTGCGGCCTACCGTAGCCTGGTCTACGAGACCCCTGGCTTTGAACGGTACTTCCAGGAGTCGACCCCGATCAGCGAGATCGCGGGTCTGCATATCGGTAGCCGCCCCCCATCACGTAAGCAGTCAGACCTGATCGAAGACCTACGAGCAATCCCCTGGGTATTTAGCTGGAGCGTCAACCGGGCAATGATCCCGGGTTGGTACGGATTCGGTTCAGCGGTTGAAAAGTTTGTTCAACGAGAAGGCGAAAAGGGTCTGAATCTGCTCCAGGAGATGCACCGGATCTGGCCATTCATGCAGACCCTCCTATCCAATATGGATATGGTCCTCTCGAAGACCGATATGGGAATCGCCTCCCGCTACGCAGAACTCGTGACCGATGAAAACCTTCGCCAAGAGGTCTTCGGGCGGATTGAGTCCGAGTGTGATCTCAGCATTAAGTGGCTATTCGCTGTGACTGGACATACCGAGCTATTGCAAGATAACCCCACACTGGCACGTAGTATCCGTAACCGGATCCCCTATATCGACCCACTCAACCACCTCCAGGTTGAGCTTCTGAGACGGTACCGTGCCGGCGACACTGGGGAACTGGTTCAGCGCGCGATTCATCTCTCCATCAATGGGGTCGCGGCCGGACTTCGTAATAGCGGCTGATCTGTTCCTCCTTTCCTCACGACTCGATCACGCCTCGGTCGGGTAGGAATGTTCAGCTCAGTTCAATCGACTCAACTCAACTCAGCTTAAATTAACAGCGCAACGCCTCTTTTTCCCGGGACCCTGTTCGCATCAGACCCCTCTTGATGCTGCCCCCTGGCGCCCCACTCTCCAAATGAGAATCTGTCCGTTTTGTAAAAGAGCTGCTTTTTTATAAAATCACTCGGATCGGTGCCTGCTGTGGATCACCACCATTCACACTGACAGCACTCGCTCGTGCGCGCTTAACCCTGAATCACATTCATTCTAAATATCAGCCCTATCCTGATAGTGAACTAGACCAATCTTCTTCCGTCACCCGAGTATCCCACTACGGATCCAGAGACAATCTGAGCCGGCACCCACACGACCCAACCCCGCCTGGTAGTTATGAAATTATGACCTATACTATTTCTGATCAACCATAGAAAAGCCATCTGATGAGTAGAGGGCCCTCTAAATTTAGATCTATTAATCATGGTAAGGGAGGCTCCATTCGTCCGCACTCCAAGCCTTACAGGAGATCGAGATGAAGACCCGTGCACTGATGAGCAGTATCCCACTTAATTTGTATCCCACTCATGATGCTGAAA
>JBAWVG010000084.1:0-4708 GCA_037147395.1 Nitrosomonadaceae bacterium
GCAATTTCTATCGCAAAGAAAATCGCCAACCCCAATAAATTCGTATTCGCGGAGGCTGGCCGGGCACAGGGTCATCAGGAACGCGGGGTCGGCCTCTTATATGAGGATGAGCTACGGGGTGCCGAATCGGAAAACAAACTGGTATACATCGATGCCGACAGGTTGGAAGGGACTGTCGACGAAATGTTCGAGGCGATTGGTAATGTCGAAGTACGTAGCGATGATAAATTCATCGCTGCAAAACGGATAAGATATCTGCCAAATACCAATGAGATTACGGTCGAAGACACCGTGCGAATCGAACGCCGAGGCGGAAAAGACCTGATTGAAGGCTCTGAACTCAGACTGAATTTAGACGATACAACCGGGCAACTGAGTCAGGTCAAGTACCGCCTTCAGGAAGGCCTTGATAAGGACGCTGGCAGTGCCCGAGGCAGCGCCAAGTTACTAATGTTCGAGGGTGAAGATAGCTACCGTGTCCGTCAAGGAAGCTATACCACCTGTCCAGAAGGAGATAATGACTGGATGCTTCTGGCAGATGATCTGAAAATTGATAGCAAGCAAGAGGTGGGCACGGGCCGCCATGTCACAATCGCTTTCAAGGGAGTCCCGATCGCTTATACGCCATGGGTAAACTTCTCCCTTGACACCAAGACCCGAAAAAGCGGATTACTCTCCCCCGAAATGGGCTATACCGTCAGAACCGGCGCCGAACTCACAATCCCATTTTATTGGAATATCGCTCCCAATATTGATGCAACCTTCTCGGCACGGACGATGTCCAATCGTGGCATCATGATGCAAAACGAGTTGCGCTATATCGAAAAGAAAGCATCCGGCAATCTACTTCTGGAGATATTGCCAAGCGCAACCTCAGGAGTGATCCCAGGATCCACCACTTCCGACCTGAATCGCTATTACGTCGGGTTCAAACATGAGCAGCGGTTTGGTTATGGATGGACTGGTAATATTGACTTCAACAGAGTTTCCGATAAGAGCTATTTCACTGACCTAGCCTATGATGTCACAAAAACTAGCCAGGCGAATATGAAGCAAGAAGCCGCCCTAGCCTATCGGAGCACTCTATGGGGAGACGGCTCGGTTAATTTCAAGGCGATGGCGCAAAGCTTCCAGAATATCCGCGGAAATGGAGTCTATCAGCGCCTGCCAGAATTCACTCTAAATGTAACGAAGCCCAATGTATTCGGCGCAGAACTTGATTTAAAGAGTAGTTGGACGAGCTTTTCCCATCAAGATTCCACCAAAATAACTGGCAATCGTCTGGTGCTCAATCCTAGCATTAGCGCTCCAATTCGTAGGGAGTATGGCTATGTCATCCCCAAGTTTGGCATACACCACACCAGTTACGACCTCAATACAAGCAATTTAGTTGGCTCTCCACAGCCAGATCGCACCTTGCCCATATTTAGTCTAGATAGCGGCCTCATATTCGACCGTGACGTTACCGTACGCGGCGAACGCTTTACCCAGACTCTCGAACCGCGTGCCATGTATGTCTATGTGCCATACCGTGATCAAACCCGGTTACCTAATTTTGACTCCACTTTTACAGACTTTAGTTTTGTACAGATCTTTAACGAGAATCGCTTCAGCGGGAGTGATCGTATCAACGATGCAAACCGCCTCACCTTGGGGCTAACCTCTCGATTCCTTGAGGCAGGGAACGGAAAGGAACGCTTGAGTCTTAATGTAGGTCAAGTGCTGCACTTCACACCCACCCGAGTGACCGCATTAGGAATACCCCAAGCAAATAGCAGAATAGATCTTATCGCTGGAGTTACAGGCCACTTCACACCACAAATCAAGACAGACACAACTGTTCAATTTGATCAAGGTAAAGCTGAAGTTGACGTGGTGCGCTCTGCCTTGAGTTACAGCCCACAACTCGGCAGAGTCATCAATCTCGGCTACCGCTACTCCCGCTTTGGTCCGGGACTTAATTTAAACGCGAACCTTCCACTCTACCCCCTGAATCCACTTGGACTTCACCAGGCTGACATCTCAACTCAATGGCGGTTTAATGACAAGTGGCAGGCTGTAGGGAAAATAAACTACTCTCTCTTAGACTCCAGAACTCTGGAGAGACTTGTGGGGATTGAGTATAATGCCTGCTGCTGGTCACTAAGATTCATGTACTCGCAGATAGCCCTTATTGCTGGGCATACCACCCAAGCGGGCTTCTTGCAGCTTGAGTTGAATGGCCTGATGGGGATTGGCATAAGTCCACTGAAAGCGCTCCAGCAGAGGATCCCTGGCTACACCGATACCAGTCCGACCTCAAAAAATTCCGGGGGCTCTATGAGACCGTGATCATCCACTCACGAGCCCAACGCACCCAATGCTTATCTCGCAGTTACCTCTGAAAACTCTCGCACGTATGAGTACAAACCACTCTCGTCACCTCCTTGCCCTACTATTTACCTTAGCAGCGGAGATTGCTATTGCCCAACAGGTTGCTCATATCGGCAGAATTGCGCCGATAGATCGCATCATTGCGGTAGTGAACGAAGAGGTCATCACACAGAAAGAGCTTGATGAGATGCTTGGCCATACCATCAGACAACTGCAAACACGCGGAGTGCAAGCACCCGCGCATGATGTTCTGGAGAAACAACTGTTGGAGCGGTTCATCATCACCCGGTTACAACTGCAGATGGCGAAGGAAACTGGCTTGGCAGTGAGTGATACTGATCTAGACGACACCCTGCGCCGTATCGCCAAGGAAAACAAAATGTCCTTGCCCGAGCTTTATACCGCACTCGAGCGCGATGGAATTAACTTCAATAAGTTTCGCGATGAAATTCGTAATGAGCTGATCGTGACCCGCCTAAAAGAACGTGAGGTAAACAACAGGATCACCGTGACCGAGGGTGAAGTCGACAACTTCCTTCACAACCAAGAGATTTCGGGTGCTGGCGTCATTGAATATCGTCTTGCTCACATCTTAGTACAACTCCCAGAACGGGCTGAAGCACCACAAATTGAGATCAAGTACCGTCGCGCAGAAGCCGCTCTAACTAAATTGAAGAATGGAGTTGAATTTGCTCAGGTAGCTGCCGAGTTTTCAGACGCTGCAGATGCGATGAAGGGAGGCGTACTTGACTGGCGTCCGAGCACTCAACTGCCAACAAAGTTTGCTGAGGTTTTAGCATCGATGCAGCCAGGCGGACTGACATCGGTCATCCAGAGTCCAAACGGTTTTTATATTTTTAAATTACTCGAACGGCGTGGGCAGAAAACAGCCACCGTGATAATCACCCAGACTCAGGCCCGCCATATCCTTGTCAAGACCAACGAACTCACTTCTGCCAGCGATGCCAAACGGCGCACAATTGATCTAAAAGAACGTCTGGACAATGGCGGCAGTTTTCAGGAATTGGCGAAACTTCACTCTGAAGATGCCAGCGCCTCATCCGGCGGCAGTCTAGGTTGGATCTCGCCCGGAGATACCGTACCTGAATTCGAGCAAGCCCTCAATTCACTCCAACCCGGACAAATCAGTGAGCCAGTACAATCTCCATTCGGTTGGCATCTGATCCAAGTGGTCGAGCGTCGAACCTTAGACGTGAGTAGCGAACAGCAGCGGAAAACCGCTCGTCAGTCTATCCATGCACGTAAAGCTGACACAGCTTTTCAGGAATGGCTGCAGCGACTCCGTGATCGAGCCTATGTCGAATACCGGCTGGAAGAGCGTTAGGGCTCACTTCCCACCATCCATGACGCCGCTCAATCCACTTCGCATTCCGACCCTTGCCCTCACCGCTGGCGAGCCTGCTGGAATCGGCCCCGATTTGTGTGTACAAATTGCGCAACAACGCCCGGCTCGCAAACTAATAGTCATCGCCGATCGTGATTTACTGTATCAACGGGCCCAGTTACTACAACTCCCGCTAGAATTGACGGATTATCTCCCGGGTGTCCCGGCCGAGCACAAGGCCGGAAGACTGCAAGTGATTCATATACCGCTGAATGAACCCGCCCTTCCTGGCCGGCTCAACCCTGCCAATGCTCCCTATGTACTGGCAACTCTGGATCGCGCTATCGAGGGTTGCAGTAGCGGCGAATTTTCTGCGATGGTGACCGCACCGGTGCATAAAAGCGTCATCAACGACGCCGGTATTTCTTTCACTGGCCACACTGAATATCTATCCCACCGCTCTCACAGTCAAACCGTAATGATGCTGGTCGGAGGTGGGATGCGAGTTGCGCTTGCTACGACACATCTGCCCCTCAAAAACGTAGCATCAGCCATTACGTATGAGAGTTTGGAGCGACAGCTGCGCATCATCCACAATGACTTAATCTCGCGCTTTAACATCGATAGACCACGCATTGCGGTGGCGGGGCTAAACCCTCATGCGGGTGAGTCTGGTCATCTCGGCAGAGAAGAGATAGATATCATCATTCCTGTACTGAATCAACTACGTACCGAAGGTATTCAGCTGATCGGCCCACTCCCGGCCGATACTCTGTTCAATCCTTCACAGCTGAAAAATTTTGACTGTATATTTACCATGTACCATGACCAAGGACTGCCAGTGTTGAAGCACGCGAGCTTCGGCACCGGGGTTAATGTTACGCTGGGACTGCCCTTCATTCGTACCTCAGTGGATCACGGTACCGCGCTGGATCTCGCTGCAACTGGGTGCGCCGATCCGGGTAGCCTACTTGCAGCAATTGAACTAGC
>JBAWVG010000085.1:0-4498 GCA_037147395.1 Nitrosomonadaceae bacterium
ATATTCTTCGATATCCCATTCATTTGGCATGGACAGTCTATGCTGATAGCCAGGATGCGAACAATATGCCATTAACAACCACCCATAACGATTCCTCATTGATTCGCCTGTGTCGGTTCATTGCAGTCTGCACCGGATGCGTATTAGCGATCGGCATCGTAACTGCAGCGCCGATCGATGATGCGGATACAGCCTATAACAGAGGTGACTACGCACAGGCAATCAAGCTATTCAGACCGATCGCTACTAAGGGGGAAGTGGTCGCTCAGTATAGGATGGGTTCAATGTATGCCAGTGGGCAGGGGGTAGGACAGGATTATCAGGCGGCACTGTATTGGTATCGGTTGGCAGCATTCCAGGGGGACGTGATTGCGCAAAATATTCTGGGATGGATGTATATCAAGGGGGATGGAATCGGTCAGGATTACCATGAGGCGATGCACTGGTACCGTCTTGCGGCAGATCATGGAAATGCAGCTGCACAATTTAGTCTTGGATCGATGTATGCCAATGGACAGGGCATAGATCAAGACTATCAAGCGGCTGCAAAGTGGTACAGATTGGCCTCTTCACAAGGTAATGCAGGTGCGCAATTTAATCTGGGTTGGATGTATGACCATGGTCAGGGTGTCTCTCGAGACTATTTGGAGGCGATCAAGTGGTACCGAATGGCTGCAACCCAGGGACTTTCTGTTGCTCAGACCCAGCTCGGTGTGAAGTACTCCGGAGGGTTAGGGGTGGATCAGGACTATCCTGCGGCATTGAAGTGGTTCCGTCTGGCAGCAGCACAGAGGGACCCGGCTGGGCAGTTTCATCTGGGATGGATGTACGACAGCGGTCAGGGCGTAGTTCAGGACTATCAGGAGGCTATACACTGGTACAACCTATCTGCAGAGCAGGGATATGGTCCTGCCATAAGCATTCTTGAGAGACCTTCCATGATCTCCTCGGCACTGAAGATCGCTGCCATGCAGGCCCATCCTCAGTACCCACAGAGACCTCTTAATTCAGCTCTGAACGCGAGTAAAGGGATGGAGAGATCCATAGTCCCGTGGTTGATCTTCGAGTCATCCTCTCTACGCCCTGACGGATCGATCGATCTGAGCGGGAGGATAACCAGCACTGCCAATATCACCCAAGTGATGATCAATGGGCGTGATCTGGAGGTTCCCCTCTCGAGGGATGGATCCTTCAGGGTGACCCGTATTCCCCCACTGGGGGTGACAAGCTACTGGCTAAGCGTATTAGATGAGTACGGACAGAGGGCCGATGCTGAGGTGAGTTTTGAAAGAAAAACGATCCACCAGATGAAGGATATCGAGCCACTCGAACCGCACAAGATGAAGGCCAAAGTGAAGCCTGATGCGGTGGCCCTTATCGTTGGTATCGAGTCTTACGCGAACCTCCCTCAGGCTCAATATGCAAACTCGGATGCAAGCCATTTCTATCATTATGCCCACCACGCACTCGGTGTTCCGACCAACAGAATCAAGTTATTAACCGATTCACAGGCAGGCCGTGCCGAGCTATTGAAGGCGATGCGATCCTGGATGAGGGCTGAAATTGTTGGCGGGAGATCGGATGTTTATATCTTCTTTGCGGGGCACGGTCTATCTAGCAGAGATGGATCCAAGACCTATCTTTTGCCTACAGATGGGGACCCGAGCCTGTTAGATGAGACCAGTATCCTACGAGATGACTTAATCGCATCTGCCAAGGGTGCTCAGACGATCACCCTATTTCTGGATACATGCTACTCAGGGGTCACACGAACGAATGAGCTCTTGATAACGGATGCTAGGCCGATTGTCATTGCCCCAAATGAGAACGGCCTCCCGGCCAATGTCACATTACTGGCCGCTGCAACAGGGTCGCAAATATCTTCATCCTATGAGGGTGCTCAGCAGGGTCTTTTTAGCTACTGGCTGATGAAGGGTCTTGAGGGGGCTGCTGAGTCGAATGCTGATCACATGATCACCGCGGGTGAACTGAATGAGTATGTTTCAAAAAGAGTCATGCTGATAGCGGCACGACGAAACCGTCAGCAGGATCCTCAATTGATTGGGGATAAAGATCGGGTATTGGTGAGTTACTAAATGGATTTATTGGTCATTCACGATAAGTTACCGTCCCCACTCAAAAAGAGGCTCCTTCTCAGTAATGCTGTCCTGACACTACTAATGTCAGGACTTTTGACGGTGGTGAACCCATCCCATGCAGAGTCTGTGACCGCTCGTGGGGAGTATCTCTACGGGCCCGAGACCTCTGAGGCAGATGCATGCAGGCTAGCAGAGGAGAGAGCTAAGGCGAGTGCTCTGGGAAGCGTGTTCGGTGAGAGTATCTCGATGGAGGAACAAGTCTCCTGCCGTGAGACTCGGGGCAGCCGGTCAGACTATAACTGCGAGATGAACCGCGTTTCATGGTCATCCATTGAGGGCGAGATCAGGGCCGTTACGATTAACCAGAGATCGACCGAGTCCAGGGTCGGCGCTAGGGCATGTCTTGTGACGATCACTGCGGATATCGTGATGCCGGACCGCAGGTCAGACTCAAACTTTGATCTTAAGGTCAGTATCAATGGGAAGATGTACCGAGAGGGCGAATCTCTGACCATTCAACTTGAACCCACGGTACCGATGCATGTCGCCATCTTTAACTGGGCCCCTTACCTGGGTAAGGATGTCGTGACCCGGATCTTTCCAAATTCAATGGACCTTCAAAATTACATTACCCAAAAGGTCGATATCCCGACAGGGGAGAGGGCTACACCGTATTCTTTTAAATTGACCTGGTTGGACACACTCCCCAAGAACAGAAGCTTTGTGGATGAGTACCTGATCGTGATCGGGACAAAGTCTCCCATCACATGGCTATCAAGCTACGAGATTGCTGACTTTAAGACCCGGCTACGTGAGATTCCACTTGATGAGAGACGGGTCGTCAAGCGTGGATACCAGCTCATTCGTAAGATGGACCGTCTAGCGCCGCTCTGATGAAACTGCCATTAATCCTGATGATCTGCTTACTCGGAATGACGGGGTGCGCGACCCGATATATTGAGAGGAGTGCGGACTATTCTGACCGTAACCCAGAATCGATCAAGACAGCAGACGCCATCATCGAGGCGGTCAATGATGTGGTCATATTTGAATCATCTCCAGAATTAAAGTCCAGCCCACTATCCTGTCTCGCGGTATTTCCAATCACCTCGAGAGAGATCGATATCAAGAGTGCTGAATCCATTCGTAGTGCGATGCATGCTCACCTCGCACCGACCGGAATCCGTTTGATAGCACTCCAAAGGGTCGATTCTGCAATCAAGTCGGCTGACCCTTCTAAGGGGGATCTGAATGCATCTGTAGCCCAGTCGATCGGATGTGACAATATCATGCTCGGTGAGGTGACCGAGGACACGTCTAGGTTTTATGGCGTGTATTCGGAGGTCCGTGCTGGTGCACGTATGAAGATCATCAGAGCATCCACAGAGGAACTCCTCTGGCAGGGTAGCCATACAGCAGTCCTCAGAGGGGGAGGGGTCCCATTTGGGATGGTGAGTCTCGCAATGAATGTCGTCTTCGCTGGATTAAATCTTTTTGGTGATCAGGGTGTCAGGGTGGTTCATGACCTGGCAAGAAGGTTAGTCCTCTCGATCCCGAATCTTGCCTATCAGGATGAGTCCCTCCCCATCACAGAATCTCCCACTCTGGCAGAGGTTGAGAGGCATTCCCCACAGACCGCTTATGGAATGATTGCTTCGTTGGAGTCACTGACCCCTGATCAGACTAGACTAAGATTAATCGAGGCGCTAAATAGTAATCGATGGACTGATCTTCGTGACAGGGTCCTGATCGCAGATGCTCTCGTCAAGGTGGATGATGGTCAGCCGATCGGTTACTACGAGTCGGCACTGGCCAGGATGCAGCTCTCAGAACCGGCTATGGCACTCCCTAACGCCCAACGTGCAGTCATCCTCCAGCCAGAAAGTGCTGACAGCCAGTTCCTGCTGGGTAGGATACAACTTGCCATGGACCAACCCCAAGAGGCCATCGCTCCTCTAGTCAAGGCGGTCTCACTAGCGAGAGGAAAGGGAATTCATTTAATTGCTCTGGGGACAGCCTATAACCAGATCGGGGATTATCCAAGGGCAGCGTCATCGTTTGCAAAGGTGTTAGCAAGGGATGCGGATAACGGGTATGCATTGCTGCATGGTGCTATTGCACAGGCTGGGATGGGTTCAAGTAAGGAGGCTGTCAGGATGCTTAGGAGGAGCATGATCGTTGGGATCGCAAGAATGGATCCATCAAGAGCGAACCGTGCTCTGAATATACTGCGAGCAATGGATCTCGCTAAATTAATGCCCGAAGGTGAGATTGATATCTTGGAGAGCAAGATCAAGTCGCTGAAGGTTTCTTAGAGGTAGTTGTTTCATTTTTAAAAGGAGTCGATCATGAAATTTAGTAAATCAGGTTTTATAACATCTGCAGTCATCTTGACCGGG
>JBAWVG010000086.1:0-4282 GCA_037147395.1 Nitrosomonadaceae bacterium
CTATAAGCCTTACGGATATTGGTGCCGACACCAAGAGTCGAACTCGGGACCTTCTGATTACAAATCAGCTGCTCTACCAACTGAGCTATGCCGGCGTGGGCGCAATTATAAAGACTGAAAGGCTATGGAGCAAACCTAGAAGAGTTTCGGGACAAACCTTGAAGGCTACTTAATGATTTTTAAACGTGGCTTCCCTCGTTTGGTAGGCTTAGGGGGAGGTAACGATGGTTGTAATCCAATTGAACTCTCAGGACTGTTGGTTTCATCTTGGATTGGAGTTGTTTCCGGTTCAAGATTAAACAGCATCCCCTGACCAGTCTCCTTCCCGAATATACCCTTGACCGCGGTCATGGGTATTGATACTTCGCGTGAGACTCCATTAAAACGTGCAGAAAAATTAATCACATCATTATCCATCTTGAGATGATGTGCAGCACCATGACTTATATTGAGCGTGATCTCTCCATTATCTGCATACTCCATGGGAACACGTGTCTGGAGATCTATTTTTACTGTCAGGTAGGGTGTGAGATCGCTGTCTGTACACCACTCGTGGAGTGCACGAATGAGGTAGGGCTTGGTGGAGATTTCTTTCACTTGCGCATTGCTTTCTCGGAGGGGGTCAATGCAGCAATGAAGGCAGGTCTGCTGAATAGGCGTTCAGCATACTTGAGAAGAGGTGCAGCCTGTTTGGGGAGTTGGATACCATAGTGATTAAGTCTCCACAGAAGAGGTGCAATCGCCACATCTAGCATGGAGAAGTCATCACCCAGCATGTGCTTTTGCTTAGTGAATACGGGCGCAACCATAGACAGGTTATCGTGCACCAATACCCGGGCCTTATCAGCGACCTTTTGATTGCCGTGTTCAATTGCATCGATATGGCAGAAGAGCTCTTGCTCGAACCGATGAAGAAAGAGGCGTGCACGTGCTCGCATCACAGGATCTGCAGGCATGAGCTGAGGATGTGGGAACCGATCATCAATATACTCATTGATGATGTTTGATTCATACAGGACCAGATCCCGCTCGACCAGTATCGGTACCCGTCCAGTCGGGGTCATTACCGCTAGATCTTCGGGACGGTTATGCAGATCAACATCAATAATCTGGAAGTCCATACCCTTCTCGTACAAAACAATACGGCAGCGATGGCTGAACGGGCAGGTTGTTGCTGAATACAGTGTCATCATGATCTTTCGCTTCCCAGCGGTATTTGGAGCATGTTCGGTAGGCAGTTAATGAATGTCTCTCCAGTATTCTTGCTTCAGTGCATAGGACAGACCCAACATGAAGAATAGGAAGAGCAGTACGACGATACCGATTTGTACACGGTAGGTCGCCGCAGGCTCTCCGAGGTAGACCAGGTAGTTCACCAGATCGGTGATCTGTCGGTCGTATTCAGTTTTAGATAGCGTGCCCGGTTTAGTCAGTTCCAGACTTTTTACTTCATGCTTTCCACCATGACCATCATCGACCATCGCCACCTTGAGGGTTTGCTCTCCTTGCAACTGGTAAAAGACGTGAGGCATTGCGGCTCTATCAAATACCAGATTATTCCAGCCTGTGGCGGTCGATTCATCACGATAGAACTGACGTAGATATGTGTAGAGCCAGTCAGCCCCACGCGAACGCGCGATCACTGACAGATCAGGAGGAGGGACTCCGAACCATTTCTTGGCCTCCTTCTTCGTCATGGCGGTGTTCATGAGGCCGCCCGGTTTTTGACCGGTGAAGATCAGGTTGTCGCTGATCTGTTTTTCGGTGAGACCTAGATCGCGTAACCGGTTATAGCGCATATAGTCTGCACTGTGACAGGTCAGGCAATAGTTCACGAAGGTCTGTGCCCCACGCTGCAGTGACAGTGTATCAGTCGTCTGAATCGGTGCGCGATCAAGCTTTACCTCGACACCGGATGCGGATGCGGCGATTGGAAGCAGACACAAAGCCAATAAAATATATTTTATTTTTTTCATTCCGACACCCTTGTAGGCTCAGGCTTGGTCTTATCTATCTTGCTGTACCACGGCATCAGCAGAAAGAACGCGAAGTAGATCACCGTAAATATCTGAGCCAGTGTTGTGAAGAGTGGGGTAGGTGTCTTTGTACCAAGCCAACCCAACACGAACACGCTAATAACGAAGAGAGTCAGTGCAATCTTGAAGTATGGACCCTTGTAGCGAATCGATTTTACTGGGCTACGGTCCAACCACGGGAGCAGACAGAAGATGGCAACCGAACCACCCATCAGTATGATTCCCCATAGCTTTGCACTAATCCCTAAGAAGTCGACCGTGGCCGCTCGTAGCATCGAGTAGTAAGGCGTGAAGTACCACACCGGTGCGATATGGTCAGGCGTCTTTAACGAGTCAGCAGGGATGAAGTTGTTGTACTCCAAGAAGTACCCCCCCATCTCAGGTGCAAAGAATATGATCCCGAAGAATACGATCAGGAATCCTACGACGCCTACGATATCTTTCACCGAATAGTAGGGGTGGAATGGAATTCCATCGACCGGTATGCCTGTCTTAGGGTCCTTATTCTTCTTGATCTCGATCCCATCTGGGTTATTCGACCCGACCTCGTGGAGTGCCAGTACATGGACTACTACCAGCGTGATCAGAAGGATCGGAAGTGTCACGACGTGATAAGCAAAGAAACGATTAAGTGCCGCATCGGACAGCATGTAGTCGCCCATGATCAAGTCTTTCAGTGGCTCACCAATGACCGGGATCGCCCCGACCATGCTCAAAATGACCTGTGCACCCCAGAAGGACATTTGTCCCCATGGAAGAATGTAGCCTGTGAATGCCAGCATCATCAGCAGGAAGAAGATCATCATGCCGATCAACCATAGAAGCTCTCTAGGCTTGCGGTAGGATCCGTACATCATTCCCCGGAACATGTGCAGATAGACCACCACAAAGAACATGGACGCGCCGGTGGAGTGCATGTATCGGATTAACCATCCGAACTCCACGTCGCGCATGATGTACTCGACAGAGGCGAATGCTTGGAGAGCATCCGGCTTATAGTTCATCGTGAGGAAGATGCCGGTGAGGAGTTGATTCACCAGAACCAGCATCGCGAGTGAGCCAAAGTAGTACCAGAAGTTAAAGTTCCTGGGTGCGTAGTACTCAGAGAGATGTAACTTCCACTTCGCGGTTACAGGGATTCGGGCATCTATCCAGCCCATCAGATCAGTCGCTCGCTTTCCCATTAT
Organism: Nitrosomonadaceae bacterium; assembly: GCA_037147395.1. Classification (GTDB taxonomy): domain Bacteria; phylum Pseudomonadota; class Gammaproteobacteria; order Burkholderiales; family Nitrosomonadaceae; genus VFJL01. The sequence goes on from JBAWVG010000086.1 coordinate 3,224, forward strand.
GCGGCCTCCTTACTGTCAGCACCGATAAGCAGGAGGCTGTCGCTCAAGTATGTGTGGGGTGGAATCACTAAATTTGTAGGGGCAGGAAGGTTCTTGTAGACACGCCCCGCAAGGTCAAACTTGGATCCGTGACAGGGGCAGAAGAAACCGCCTAACCAGTCAGATCCCAGATCAGCAGGGGCAATCTCTTTACGGAATACGGGTGAGCATCCTAAGTGTGTGCAGACACCCTCAGTAATCAGAATCTCCGGTTTAATTGAACGGGTCGGATTCTGCGCATACTTGGGTTGCATCTCTTGTGCTGATTTTGGGTCAGCCAGTAGGGGCTCAGTCTTGGCTAGGTTGGCTAGCATCTCGGGGGTACGTTTCAGTATCCATACCACCTTGCCGCGCCATTCAACCGTAAGCAGCATCCCAGGTTCGAGCTTGGCGATATCCACCTCGACCGGTGCACCTGCTGCCTTGGCCCGTTCGCTGGGCATCATGCTCATAACAAAGGGTGTCGCCCAAGCGACACAAGCTATCCCGCCCGCAACAGAGGTTGCGGCGACTAGAAAGCGTCTCCGGCCATTCATCTCATTCTTGTTCTCAGTATCTGCCATATATATGCAGTCCCCTCGCAGGTCCGTAATTGTAAGTAACAAATTTGGAAACCGAGCAATACTATCACATAGTCGAATGAGAAATAAATGCCAAGTTAAAGATATCCAAATATCTCAGTGTAAATGATAAAAGTTCATGACTTGTCATCTGTAACAAGACTCAAACATCATCATTAGATAATGATATCTCGACCCTATGGACTATAAAAGCTAGGGCACTGAGCGGCCAAGGTGATTTCAATCCAATTAACTCATTTGCATAAAATTTAATCAGGTGGAATCAATTTGTCTTCATGGTATCAATGGACTATCAGTGATCACTCCTAGTTAACCAAGGCATCAGTCCACATAGATCACAGGAAACGCTGATGTCCAGTCGGGGCGGGGAGCGCAACTTCCGTCAAATTTCTTGACAGGTAAAAGGGTAGGGGTTAGGCTACGAGGGTCGTTGGAATGG
>JBAWVG010000087.1:0-4216 GCA_037147395.1 Nitrosomonadaceae bacterium
TTGAACGGCTGCGTCAGGAGTTTCCTGCAGAACGGCTGACAATATACTCAGCCGATGCCCTGGAATTTGATTTCTCTCTACTCGGGAAAGATTTACGAGTGGTTGGCAACCTGCCTTATAACATCTCCACCCCGATTCTATTTCATCTGAGTCGCTTTGCAGCGAGTATCCATGACATGCATTTCATGCTGCAAAAAGAGGTAGTGGCCCGTATGGTTGCAGCACCCTCCACTCCAGATTACGGCCGACTCTCCGTGATGCTGCAATGCAAATTCGAGATGGAGCAACTCTTCACCGTTCCGCCAGAATCCTTTCATCCGATTCCGAAAGTTGAGTCGGCTATCGTTCGCATGTCCCCTCTTAGGGAGGTTCTCATTGAGCCCGGTAAAGAAAATTTGTTTGCTGGGATCGTCTCTGCCGCCTTCTCACAGAGGCGTAAAACTCTGCGCAATACGCTGCACGCTCATCTCAGACCAGAAGACTTTATTGCGCTGGATATTGACCCAAGACTACGAGCAGAGAATTTATCCATGGCACAGTTTGTGGCGATCACAGACCACTTATCTTCGCTCGAGAAAGTAAATTAGACTTGCGTATCAGTGCAAAATCGCTTTAATCTTTCTTCTCATCATCTTTTTTACGTGGCTTCGTGCACCATACAATGATAAACATCAACACAAGAACCACACCTGCTTCCACTAAGAGTATCCACATATTTTTGCCGTCGTTGTATATTTACCAAGTGTGACTTTAACCATAATCCAATGAAAAACCAATTAAGTTTGATTGGTATCACGCTGCTGTTAGTCAGTGCCTGTACTGCCATCCCGATTGTCCCGGTCACTTCGGGGAAGTCCCAGCTGCCCGCAACTTCGCTACCTCCCATCGGCATACTCAAAGCGACAGAGTGGAGCTCTCTACCCGGCTGGACGGATGACGATATTTTACCGGCATGGGACGCATTCCTGCGCAGCTGTACAGCATTAATGAACCGGCCGCTGTGGCAGGAAGCCTGCACCCAGGCTATTTCAATGCAACAGCCTGATGGTACTAAACTAAGACAATTCTTCGAGAGCCGTTTTGTCCCCCATCAAGTGCTAAATTCTGATGGCGGAAGTAATGGACTAATCACGGGCTATTATGAACCTCTGCTAAAAGGCAGTCGCAAACCCACTGGACGGTATCGTTATCCGCTATACGCCACGCCTGATGAGCTTATCGTGGTCGAACTGGGTGATATCTATCCAGAGCTCAAGAATATGAGGCTACGTGGGCGTTTGCAGGGACGCAAGGTGGTGCCTTATTACAGTCGCGCAGAATTAGAAAATGAAACCGGCAAGGGTGCAACTTCAATGCAAGGGCGTGAACTTGTATGGGTTGAGGATGCAGTCGAATTATTCTTCCTTCAGATTCAGGGGTCGGGTCGTGTGGAACTTGAAAATGGCGAAATTGTACGCGTCGGTTACGCGGAACAGAATGGCCACCCGTATAAATCCATCGGTAAGCTGCTGGTGGATCGTGGTGAGTTAGTGTTGGAGAAAGCGTCTATGCAAGGAATCAAGGCATGGGGGCAGAAAAATCCGAATAAACTAAACGAATTGCTGCGACAGAACCCCAGTTATGTTTTTTTCCGTGAGTTACCTGCCGATCTACCTGGCCCATTGGGTGCACTTGGCGTACCTCTGACAGCAGGCAGGAGTCTTGCCATTGACCCTCGATCCATCCCTCAGGGGGCACCGGTGTTCCTTGCCACTACCTGGCCCAACAGCGACATGCTGCTACAGAGGTTGATGATTGCACAAGATACTGGTGGCGCTATTAAGGGGGGCGTCCGCGCTGATTTCTTCTGGGGCTTCGGTCCAGATGCGGGGAATCAAGCTGGGAGAATGAAGCAGAGTGGAAAAATGTGGGTATTAATGCCAAACGGCTATACGCCATAACATCGTCAGATGGATGGTTTCATCATTTTATCGGCATCGCACCTAGTCTCTTTTCAATCATTTCAGCAGGTATCATTCCCGGCGCAACTGAACCATCAGCAAAAATCAACGTCGGAGTACCACTCACACTGTGTTTCTGAGCCACCTGAATAATCCTATCAATCGGCGTTTCACAGGCCTTTGCGGTTGGGGCAGTCCCCTTTAACATGAAATCATCCCAAGCCTTGAGCCGGTCTGCGGAGCACCATATCGCAGTCGCTGTTGCTACCGAGCCATTGAGCACTGGATACAAAAGCGTGTGGATGGTGACATCAGTGACCTTACTCAACTCAGTCTCTAGACGCTTGCAGTACGGGCAATTCGGATCGGAAAAGACAACTACCCGGCGCTTACCGTTGCCTCGGACGGCCTTAATTGCCAACTCCAGTGGCAAAGAGTCTATATTTATTCGCCGCGTCTCTTTGATCTGTTGTAGCCGTCCATCGGTCAAACTTTGACCCGTTTTGGGGTCAATCACATGCCCAGAAAAGAAATAACTCGCCTTCTCATCTGTATAGAACAATCCGCCTCCAACCACGACTTCGTATAACCCTAGATAAGGTGTCTTCTTAAGGCTCTCGACCTTGTCACCCGGGAAATGGGGCTGAAGTGCTTTTCTCAGTGACGCTTCATCAGCAATAACTACACCGGAAAGCAAACTCAGCAGCAGGGGAGTTAAGCGCATAAACATAGTCACTCCAGTTCAAGAAAAGTACTAACAGAATACTCATACTGCCAGACTATGGAATATATCGGTTCGACAACTCAATTCAGCGCATGCTGGATCAGCCGGTTTTTTACCAAGGGTAACTGGTTAGTGATCCCCAGCCCCAAATTTCGCAAACGAGCGAGGGTCGGGTTGGCATTGTTAAATAATTTTTGCAGACTATCGGTGGCGAGCTCCATCGCTAGGATATCTTCCTTACGTGCCCTCTCGTAACGACGCAGTAGCCGATAATCACCACAGTCCGTCTTCGATGTGCGTGCCATGAGGGTTGCGGCCAATGCACGCGCATCTCGTAAACCTAGATTCACACCTTGCCCGGCCAAGGGATGAATGCCATGAGCGGCATCACCTATCAGTGCAAGACGTGGTTGTACCAATTTCTTCACGTGTACAAAATTCAATGGAAATGCAACCGGCGGGGTGACGAGCTGCAACCCTCCTAATGTGCCGCAGGAAGCCTCAGCAACCTGAAGACAAAGCTCCGTCTCTGGCAAATCAATCAATGATCGCGCTTGCTCCTCGCTTGCTGACCACACCATTGATACCATTTTATTAGGTAGAGGCAGCAAGGCCAGCACCCCATCCCGGCGAAACCATTGATGAGCAATATTACGGTGGGATAACTCCGTATTGAAATTTGCCACTACACCGATTTGTTTATAAGAGTGTTGCGATGATTCGATCTCTGCCTGTTTCCGCACCCAGGAGTTCAGACCATCCGCACCAACGATCAATGCAGCCTCTAACAGACTGCCATCGGCCAACTGCAGATCAGCTTGAGATTCATTCCATACTATCGAAACGCATTGAGCGGGGCAGAAAATTGTCAGATCCTTTTCCCGCTGCTTGAGAGCATCCCACACCGCAGACTGCAACTGACGGTTTTCTGCTATGAAGGCCAGTTCGGTCAAGCCGGTATCATAGGCGCTAAAATCCAGATGCGCGGAAACGTCATCCCCAAATACCTGCATTTCGTAAACTGGCGTTACGCGCGCATTAGCAAGCTTCTGCCAAACGCCCAGTTTTTTTAATAACACAGCGCTACCAGGACTGATAGCATAAATCCTACTATCCCAACTGTTGTCAACGGGCACGGGAAGGGGTGAGCGGGATTCAACTAAAGCTATTTTTAAACCACTGTCCTTGAGGGCAAGTGCTAGAACAGCTCCGACCAATCCTCCGCCAATAATGACGATATCAAATTTCATGCTAGGATTATACAGGTGCTTCGCATCGGTCGGGATGGAGGTTTGCCAGCTTGCTCGAGTCAAGATAACTCTAGAAAAACCGCACCCTCTACGGAGAAATCTAGGCAAATGGGCCTAAGCACGGTATTCTCTATAGGAAATCCACAGTAATTGAACGTAACCCATTGTCAATATTGACAGAGCTCCCCTCCAAAGGCACAATGCCCCCTCATTTGGGTCCGCACGTGGCGAATTAGCTCAGTGGTTAGAGCAGCGGAATCATAATCCGTTGGTCCCCAGTTCGAGTCTGGGATTCGCTACCA
>JBAWVG010000088.1:0-4158 GCA_037147395.1 Nitrosomonadaceae bacterium
GTCTCCTACGGCGGCATCAATGCTGTTAAGGGCATCAATCTAGAGATCCATAAGGGTGAGTTGGTTGCTCTGATCGGCGCTAATGGTGCGGGGAAGTCCACTACTCTACGTGCATTGGCCGGACTGGAGCCTCCGTCCGGAGGAACGATTCATTATCAAGGACACTCAACCGCCCATCAGGCCACGCATCAATTGGTCAAGAAGGGATTGGTAATGGTACCGGAAGGGCGCGGCATTTTTGGACGGTTGACGGTGGAAGAGAATCTTCATATGGGCGCTTACTGCCACGACGATACGTCACAGATCGCATCCGATATGCGTCAGGTATATGCACGCTTCCCGCGCCTGAAAGAGCGCTGTCATCAAGCCGGCGGGACTCTCTCTGGCGGTGAGCAGCAGATGCTCGCAATCGGTCGGGCATTGATGTCTCGACCACAGCTACTGCTATTGGATGAGCCCAGTATGGGTCTGGCCCCACTGATAGTGCAGAAGATCTTTGAAACCATTCGAGATATTGCGGCAGAGGGAGTGACCATCCTATTGGTTGAACAGAATGCCAAGCTCGCACTTGAGAATAGCCACCGAGGATACGTTCTAGAGAGCGGCCTGATCACCCTACAGGATGATGCAAAAGCGCTTCTGAGTAATGAGAAGGTACGCCACGCATATCTGGGTGAGTAATCGCTATTTACGCCTAATCTCAGTATCACTATGACCGACTAATACACCGCTCAGGTGTGCTGATTATGAATCTACCAATACTCAGCCCCTGTCAGAAGACACCTATACCCAGTCCTTAGTAATCAGGAAGTCTGTATAGAGTTTTTCCTCTGCGCTACCCGTTTCGGGACTCCAGTCGTAACGCCATTTCACAACCGGCGGAAGAGACATCAGGATGGACTCGGTTCGTCCACCTGATTGCAAACCAAATAAGGTCCCGCGATCCCACACCAGGTTGAATTCTACATATCTCCCGCGGCGGTATGCCTGGAAGTCACGCTCATTCTCTCCATAGGGGGTATCCAAACGCCGCTGCAAGATCGGCACATAGGCAGGCAGAAAGTGATTGCCGACGCTCTGAGTCAGTTTAAAGCAGGTATCAAAATCGGGTTGACTGAGGTCATCGAAAAAAATTCCGCCGACACCGCGTGGCTCCTTCCGGTGTTTCAGGTAAAAGTACTCGTCGCACCACTTCTTGAATCGTGGATGATATTCATCACCAAATGGCTGAAGCGCGTTCCTGCAGGTCTGGTGAAAGTGAGTCGCATCCTCTGCAAAACCATAGTAAGGGGTCAGGTCCATGCCTCCACCGAACCACCATACCGGCTCGCTACCCTCCTTACGCGCTTCCAGAAATCGTACATTCATATGTACCGTAGGCGCATAGGGATTACGTGGATGCAATACCAGTGATACACCCATTGCCTCGAACGATCGCCCGGATAATTCGGGTCGTGCTGCAGTGGCCGATGCCGGCAGTCCTCCTCCAAAAACATGGGAGAAATTCACCCCAGCACGCTCGAATACATTCCCCTGCTCCAGAACACAGCTTACACCACCACCCCCTTCCGGCCGCCTCCACTGATCACGGTGAAAGGAGTTACCATCGGCCTGCTCCAGCGCGGAAACAATGCGCCCCTGCAGACCGACTAGAAATTCTTCGACTTGTAAGATAGTACTCATTGATCTCCAGACTCCAACTCAGAATCACGGCCAGCGCCACTCATAAATTCTCTATTTGAGACGGCGATTGATAGCAAGATGACCTATATCGTACCGCATTTGGCACCCTTCAAAATGAATTTGTCCGGCGATTTCATAGGCCCTTCGATGGGCTATCTTGACGTTGTCACCCAACGCGGTAACGCATAACACCCGCCCCCCAGAGGTTATGATTTCCTTGCCATCTTTCCCACCTAACTGGGTCGCCGCATGGAACACATAAAAGTCCTCCGCGACTATCGGGGTGAGATTATTTTTGGGCAAGCCCTTAATCACATCACCCTGACGTGGCGTTGTGGGATAACCATCGGCCGCCATCACCACCCCCAATGCGACACGCCGATCCCATTCGGCCTCGACCTGGTTCAGGGTCCCATTCACCGCATGTTCTAACAGTGTCAGAAGATCACTCTTCAATCGCAGCATGATCGGCTCCGTTTCCGGATCTCCCATACGACAATTGAATTCCAGTACCTTGATAGAACCATCCTTGGCAATCATCAGGCCAGCATATAGAAAACCGGTGTAACACTCCCCCTCCTGGGCCATCCCCTTCATCACGGGTTGAATCACTTCGTGCATGATTCTGGCATGCAGTGCTGGGGTGATTACCGGTGCAGGGGAGTAGGCCCCCATTCCCCCGGTATTTGGCCCCTGATCGCCGTCTTGCAACCGTTTGTGATCTTGGCTGGTGGCAAGTGGCAGCACATTCTGTCCATCCGCCATGACGATGAAGCTGGCCTCCTCCCCCTCCAAAAATTCCTCAATGACAACCCTCGCGCCAGCGTCTCCCATTTTATTTGCAACCAACATCGCATCCACAGCTTCATGCGCCTCTGTCAGCGTCATTGCGACCACGACCCCCTTACCCGCAGCCAGACCATCCGCCTTAATGACGATGGGGGCACCCTCTTGATCGAGATAATGGTGAGCTTCGACAGGATCACTGAATGTGGCATATGCAGCGGTTGGGATACCGTGGCGTTGCATGAAGGCCTTAGAGAAGTCCTTGGAGGACTCCAACTGCGCGGCCCTCTTGGTCGGCCCAAATATTTTCAGGCCAGCAGCGCGAAATGCATCCACAATGCCGCCAGCGAGTGGCCCCTCTGGTCCGACCAGCGTGTAGGTAATGCCTTCTTTTTTAGCAAACTCGACTAGATCTGGAATGGCGGTTATGGGGAGATTTTCCAGCCCCTCCTCCATCGCCACGCCGGCATTTCCAGGCGCAACAAATACCTTGAAGACGCGTGGAGACTGGCGTAATTTCCAGGCTAACGCATGCTCTCTTCCGCCCCCACCGATGACGAGTAGTTTCATCATGTCGTAATACCATCAACCGCTAGGAATAAAAAAATCTCACCCAGCACCGATTCCTTCAATGGATATTCAGTGCCTAAAATGCCGCACCCCAGTGAATACCATCGCCACACCCTGCTCATCAGCAGCCGCGATGACTTCTGCATCTCTCATACTGCCACCGGGTTGAATGACCGCACGTGCACCCGCCTGAACCACCACATCCAGTCCATCCCGAAACGGGAAAAACGCATCCGAGGAGACCACTGAACCTTCCAACGACAGACCAGCATTCTGTGCCTTGATGGTCGCAATACGAGCACTATCCACCCGGCTCATCTGCCCCGCCCCCACCCCCAACGTCTGGCCAGAAGCACAGAAAACAATGGCATTAGACTTGACGAATTTCGCAACTCGCCAAGCGAACAACAAGTCCTGAAACTGCTGCGGTGTGGGCTGAACCTTAGTTACAACCTTCATCTGAGCAGAAGTGATATTGAGATTATCAGGAGTCTGTACCAGCAATCCTCCACCCACACGCTTAAAATCCATCTCATTACTTCCCGCCTTCAATGGCAGGATCAGTACGCGGACATTTGTCTTCTGGCTAAGAATTTTTCTAGCTGAATCGGTTACTTCCGGGGCAATCACCACTTCAACAAATTGTTTAATCACCGCTTCAGCTGTTAAATCATCGACTCTACAGTTGAAGGCAATGATGCCACCAAAGGCAGAGGTCGGGTCCGTAGCAAGCGCCAATTGATATGCAACAAGCGCCGTAGTCGCCACAGCGACGCCACATGGATTAGCATGCTTAATAATGACGCAAGCGGGCAGATCAAACGTCTTAACGCACTCCCACGCCGCGTCCGCATCAGCAATATTGTTATATGACAGCTCCTTCCCCTGTAACTGGTGGTAACTCGCAAGACTGCCTGGAGCTGGCACAAGATCTCGATAGAATGAGGCCTGTTGATGTGGATTCTCTCCATACCGTAATTGCTGGACCATGCTGAAGTTAAGATTAAGCTGCCCCGGGAAAGTACGCTGACCTTCCAGATCAATGGCAGTCAGATAGTTACTGATGGCGCTATCGTAAGCAGCGGTATGTGAGAATGTTTTTTGCGCCAATCGAAAACG
>JBAWVG010000089.1:0-4090 GCA_037147395.1 Nitrosomonadaceae bacterium
TGGTGGAGACGAGGAGGATCGAACTCCCGACCTTCGCATTGCGAACGCGACGCTCTCCCAGCTGAGCTACGTCCCCAAATGGCTTATTCTATACACAAAAATCGGCAGCGTAAAATTGACATTGCCACAGAGGCTGCGGATAATCTCTCGAGCTGCACGCCCTTCACTAGTATTGTCAAACACATCCATCACTGTAGCCCATCCTCGCAAGAGACCACGCTTCAAATTAGAGGATCTCATGAAACTTTCCGGACGATTCTATCTTTCTCTTGTGGCGATCATACTTGTTCTTTCCGGTTGCAAGGAGTCAACCCCTCTCCTCAAGGCGGACGAACAGCTGGTCAAGATCGGCCATGCAGCACCCCTGACTGGAACTCAGGCTCATATCGGTAAAGATAATGAGAATGGGGTCAGACTGGCGATTGAGGAGGCGAATGCAGCCAACATCTCAATCGGCGGCAAAAAAATCAGATTCCAGCTCCTGAGCGAGGACGATCAGGCCGACCCGAAGAATGGCACCATCGTTGCTCATAAGCTGGCAGATGCTGAAATCAATGGCATGATTGGACACCTTAATTCTGGCACGACCATCCCAGCATCCCGTGTTTATCATGATGCGGGCATTCCACAAATCTCACCTTCAGCAACCAATCCACGCTACACCCAGCAAGGTTTCAAATCAGCATTTCGCACCATGGCCAATGATGAACAGCAGGGAAGACTGCTCGGCCAGTTCGCAACTCAACACTTATCAGCAAAAAGAATCGCCATCATTGATGACCGTACCGCCTATGGCCAAGGACTTGCTGATGAATTTGAAAAATCGGTCAAGTCCAATGGCGGGGTGATCGTGGCACGAGAATTCACCACCGACAAGTCAACCGATTTTCGTGCCATTCTGACTGCGATCAAGGGCAAGCAACCGGATCTACTATTCTTCGGGGGGATGGACCCGCAAGGTGGTCCACTGATGCGACAGGTCAGATCTCTGGGCATCACCGCGCAATTTCTCGGCGGGGACGGATTATATACTCCGGAATTTATCAAGCTCGCGGGTGATGCCTCGGAGGGTGCTTACAGCTCATTACCCGGTGTCCCTCTCGAGAAGATGCCTAACGGTCTGGCCTTTCGCGATAAATACAGGGCCAAGTACAATAGGGACATTCAACTCTATGCACCATTCTGCTACGATGCGGTCAATATCATGATCGAAGCAATGAAACGTGCTGACTCAGTGAAACCGGAAAAGTACCTGCCGGAACTGGTAAAGACTGATTACAACGGTGTCACCGCTCGGATTATGTTCGATGAGAGGGGCGACTTAAAGGCGGGTGCAATTACATTTTACCGTGTGAAAAATGGAAGGTGGGAGATATCGAAAACACTGTCGAGTACACCATTGCAACCCTCCCCCGCCACACCTCAGTCGGTCATAGAACAACCTGGGTAGATCCCTCGAATGTCCCTCCCGAATAGCGCGAACAGAATCTATCCCATCCCTACTTAACGACCCTTAAACGTGGATATCTTTCTTCAGCAGATCATTAATGGCCTCGTCCTAGGCAGCATCTATGCCTTAGTCGCGCTCGGATATACCATGGTCTACGGAATACTCGGTCTGATTAATTTTGCTCATGGTGAGATCGTGATGATCGGCGCAATGATCTCTCTCGCAGTAATTCAGGCAATGACTGGATTTGCGCTACCGGGACCGGTCATCGTATTAATGGGTCTTCTGATCGCGATCCCTGCATGCATGCTCCTGGGATACGGGATCGAGCGCGTTGCCTACCGTCCTCTACGTCATGCACCCCGCCTGGCCCCACTGATCACTGCGATCGGCGTATCGATCGTGCTGCAAAATATTGCCATGATCATCTGGGGTCGGCAATACATCGCCTTCCCACCCCTGTTACCGGAGGATACCTATACCATTGCCGGTGCAAGCATCACCCTCTTACAGATCTTCATTTTTCTACTCGCAACAGCAATCATGGCGGGATTAATTTTTCTGGTTCAAAAAACTCGGTTGGGGCGCACCATGCGAGCCACTGCACAAAACCCAGAGGTCGCTGGATTGATGGGGGTTAATGTCAACAACGTCATCTCATCCACCTTCATCATCGGCTCCGCATTGGCCGCAGTGGCGGGGCTGATGGTCAGCGCTTACTACGGACTGGCGCATTATTACATGGGCTTTCTGCTGGGGCTCAAGGCCTTCTCTGCGGCGGTTCTGGGGGGTATCGGCAATCTCGGTGGCGCGATGCTGGGGGGGCTACTTCTGGGTGTGATTGAAAGTCTGGGAGCGGGTTATATCGGACCCCTGACCGGGGGGGTGCTCGGCAGTCATTATCAGGATGTATTCGCATTTTTTGTACTGATCCTGGTACTGATATTCCGCCCGTCCGGACTCTTGGGTGAGCGGGTATCTGAGCGACCTTAATGAATGATCTCCTGACTCACTGGCGTAAATTCAAACGTGAACCCTATGCTGTATGGCTCGGATTTGCGTTGATCGGCACTGCTTTGGTGCTGCTACCCTTCGCAACCGATGCAGCACTCGGTCGCTCATGGGTTAGAATTTTAGATCATACCCTGCTCTACATCATGCTAGCCCTGGGGCTTAACATCGTGGTCGGATTTGCTGGGCTACTGGATCTGGGTTATGTCGCATTCTTTGCTGTTGGTGCTTACCTGTATGCATTACTCGCCTCACCTCAATTCGGCCTTCATCTTCCATTTTGGACACTCCTTCCATTAGGTGCATTAGTCGCCTGCATGTTTGGAGCGCTGCTCGGTGCGCCAACGCTGCGCCTAAGGGGTGACTACCTCGCCATCGTAACGCTCGGTTTCGGAGAGATCATCCGTATCTTTCTCAATAACCTGAATGCACCGATCAATATCACTAATGGTCCACAGGGACTGAATATGATCGACCCGATCATGATGGGTGATTTCTCGTTCAGTCGCACTCAACAGATCCTAGGAATTACCTTCTCCTCAGTGCATAACTACTATTATCTATTTCTAGCATTAACACTCCTGATCATTTTTATCTCCATCCGTCTGGAGAATTCCCGCATCGGCCGTGCCTGGGTTGCGGTCAGAGAGGATGAAGTAGCAGCACAAGCGATGGGGATCAATACTCGCAATGTCAAACTACTGGCATTCGCGATGGGGGCAAGCTTCGGTGGTGTGTCTGGCGGCCTGTTCGCAGGATTCCAGGGGTTCGTCAGTCCGGAGAGCTTCCACCTGACAGAGTCAATCATGGTTCTTTGCATGGTGGTATTAGGTGGCATGGGCCATATTCCGGGTGTTATTCTCGGTGCGGTGTTGCTGTCGATACTGCCGGAGGCGCTACGCTATATTGGACCTTTGGAGGAGGCCTTGTTCGGTCGCGTGATTGTGGATCCGGCCGATTTAAGATTGCTGATTCTAGGTCTGGCGATGGTACTGATCATGCTGCTCCGCCCCGCAGGATTGTGGCCGTCACCGGTACGGCGGCGGGAGTTTGCGCACCATGACGAATCATGACACCCTCGACTGAATCTGCTCTACTGCTAAAGGCCTCAGGAATTAGTAAGCATTTCGGTGGTCTGGCAGCGCTGATGGATGTCTCTCTCACCATCCACCAACACGAAATCTACGGCCTGATCGGTCCGAACGGCGCTGGCAAGACCACGCTGTTTAATCTGCTCACCGGTCTCTACCCCGCCGATGCCGGCACAATTACATTTGACGGAATCAACCTCGCCGGCAAGCAGCCTCACGAAGTCACTCAGACGGGGATCGCTCGTACCTTTCAAAATATTCGTCTATTCGCCAATATGACCGCTCTGGAGAATGTCATGGTGGGTAGGAGTGTACGTACCCATGCCGGCGTATTTGGTGCGATCCTACTCAATCAAAAAACACGTGATGAAGAGCGCGCCATCAGGCATCGCGCAAAGGAACTTCTGATCTATACCGGGATCGGTCATCACTCACAGATGCTCGCGAAAAATATGTCTTATGGCGATCAGCGTCGACTTGAGATTGCTCGTGCACTCGCCACCGATCCTAAACTTCTGGCGCTGGATGAGCCTGCTGC
>JBAWVG010000090.1:0-4042 GCA_037147395.1 Nitrosomonadaceae bacterium
ACGAAATCATTGAAGAACATCTGAGAAATGGACGTATAGTCGAGCGACTGAAAATCTGACTCTTTATTTTATCAATTAAACCCTTGATCGCTCCCCAAAAATTCTTCATTGATGGCCAGGTTGGAAAACTAGAAACTGTGCTGGCAGAGCCGGATAAGGTCAGCCACGTCGGCATAAATGGTATCGCAGTCATCGCTCATCCTCACCCGCTATATGGTGGCACCATGGACAGCAAGATCGTCCACACTCTTTTCAAAACATTACCAGAACTTGGATTTTTCACGGTTAAATTTAATTTCCGTGGGGTCGGCAAGAGTGAAGGAATTTACGATAATGGTGTGGGTGAGGTAGAGGATGTACTATCAGTGGCTGCAGCTATCAAAAAAAAACTTTCTGTCACTTTTAATAGCCTACCATTGCTATTAGCAGGATTCTCCTTCGGAGGGGCCATCCAGGCCCATGCAGCCCAGCAGCTTAACCCACAGCAACTAATAATGGTGGCACCTTCGGTGGAACGCCTGAAGGCCCCTCCTGTTGTCGGGCATGCGGCTTGTACGCTCATTATTCATGGCGACCAAGACGACGTAGTCCCACTGAAATCTGTTTTAGACTGGGCCGCTCCCCAGGAACTTCCGGTAGTAGTAATTCCCGGTGCAGAGCACTTCTTTCATGGTCGATTACATATCCTCAGACGTGTGATACTCGATTCATGTCGGACTTAAGACCAGCAACCTATAAAATTCTTCTCTATATTTTTTGGAAACAGCTCATGAAATTCACTAATCTTCAACTGATTATTGTCTTGGCTGCGTGGATCGGATATAGCAATGTTTTTACCGCATATGCCGCCGATAAAGTTAAATTTGAAACTGACCCGCCACAACGGATGGATGCACGCTACCGTCTGTTTAAGACCGCAAACATGTGGAATTTTCTGGAGCTTGATACCCAGACTGGCCGCCTCTGGCAAGTTCAATTCAGCGTAGATAATGACAATAATCGTACGCGAACACCCCTCAATATAGAAACTCTAGCAGTCGATGGTAAGAATGGCCGCTTTACCCTATACCCAACTGATAATATTTGGACTTTCCTGATGGTGGATCAAGATAATGGCCGCCTCTGGCAGGCACAATTCTCTATTACTGATGAGAACCGTGGAATCTTTCCGATAGTTGGGTCTGAAGACGCGCGTCTTCTGCCTGAAAAATTGCTTAAAATTCCCCGATAAAGTAGTGACACTTCGTTACTCTGGCAATGAGCCTAGATGGCTCCTGTGCAACGTCTTCTTATCCTGCTGGATCTGACGCTGTTATTAGCTGGATAGCATGACCTTGGCTGTCAAGACTACACTTTGGCAGATTGCCGGGAGATATCATTATCTAACGAGAAATTTTAACTTCTACTTCCCCTTAACAAGTGGTCTACTTGTATCGGCAGTATTGACGTTACTACTATGGCGATCTCGTAAGTAGGTGCCGATAGTACTTTAGAGCTGCCATTTTTAAAAAGGAGGCAACTAATTGGATCTATATGAGTCTATGGTGTTCTGGTTCGCCAAGGAATTTATAAAAGCAATCTTGGGTCTTGGATTCATTCTAGGAGTGATTCTTCTTTTGCAGTGGATGAGAAGTGATGATTAGTTCTAGACTGCACCTTCAATTGCCATAATGCACTCGACCAAAGTCTCATTGCGCCAACTGATACTGTCGCTATTACTGCTTCTACTGAGTGGCTGCAGCGTCATCACCGTTGCCTACAATAATGTAGATATGGCGATACGCTGGATTGCCTCCGATTACTTTGATTTCAATACCCACCAGCAAACGAAGTTTGATAAGGATTTACAGCGTGTGCATACCTGGCACCGAAAGGAAGAGCTGCCAAAATATGCCTTACTTTGTACAGAAACCGCTAGACGTATCGAGACCGGACTCAAGGCGGCTGATTTAGACTGGATTGATAGTGCCGTGGAATCACGAAGAGAAGCACTAATGCATTATGTCGCGACTGATCTAGCCGGTGTGCTAAGAACCATGGACGCGAGTCAAATTGAAGTCATGGACGCGAAATTTGCTAAAGAAAATGCAAAATTCCGTAAGGAATACTTGGATGTCGCTCCCGATACATTGGAAAAGAAACGTGTAAAAAAATCATTAGAACGTATCGAAGACTGGACCGGGGCGCTTGAACCAAACCAGAAAGAACGAATCATTTTGATGGTTAAAAACTTTCCACAGAGCGCCGAACATCGGTATACACACCGCGCCACTCGACAACGAGTGCTGCGCGAATTGCTCGAAACCAAACCACCCAAAGAAAAGCTTGAAGAAGATCTCAGACAATGGCTAGTCGATTGGGAAAGCGGTCGCACCGCGGAACATGATCGAGTTTGGGCGCAGTGGGTTAAGCAGTTGCGTCAAATGATACTGGAGCTTGATGCCATGCTAACACCGAAACAACGTCTCCATTTGACCCAGAAACTACATAGCTACGCGAAAGACTTTACTATACTAAGCAAACGTTAAGCTGTAGCGCAAAATTTGTTCGGCCTTAGCAACCCGAATCAATCTAGACCAACCTTTTCGCGCTATCATTTTTTAAAAACACACTGAAATATAAAGATCACGAAATGAATTCCTTAAGAGATTCCATCACGACGATTGGTATTCTTGTGATGCTCGCAACTGGACTTGCCGCCTGCGACAAGCCAGGACCTGCTGAGACTGCAGGTAAAAAAATTGATCAGACAGTCGGTGAAGCAGGCAAGCAGATAGGTATTGCAACTGACAGAGTTGTTGAGAAGCTGGGTGAACAAAGCGATAAAGCAGTTCTGGTGATTGATGATGCCGAGATTACGGCCAAGGTCAAAGCTGCCATTTTTGCCGAACCGGGTCTTAAGACACTACAAATCAGTGTTAACACCATGAAAGGTGTGGTGACATTGAGCGGATCTGTCGACTCATCTCCGAGTAGTGATATGGCAAAAGCATTGGCTGGGGCTGTGGCCGGAGTTGAGGAGGTTAAAAACAGACTGGTGATAAAGCCTATAAGATGAAATTAAACCGCTAGTATCCATTTAACATGTTGATTAAAATTGGTTTTATATATAATAGTCAAAACAAACATGTCGACACACTACAAACCTGAGGGCATGATAAAGGCTGTGCGATTAAGTAAGAATGAATTTATTTATTTGTTGAAGTGAATCACCGTACGTATGGATTTACCCGCGTGCATTAAGTCAAACGCCTGGTTAATCTGCTCCAAACCCATGGTGTGCGTAATGAAGGTATCGAGTTCAAATTCGCCGTCGAGATAGCGCTGCACATAACCCGGCAGTTCGGTTCGTCCCTTTACCCCTCCAAATGCAGAACCACGCCATACACGCCCAGTCACCAACTGAAAAGGGCGAGTGCATATCTCCTCACCAGCACCCGCAACGCCGATAATTATGGATTCCCCCCAACCCTTGTGGCAACACTCCAATGCTGAACGCATCACCTTGACATCGCCGATGCATTCGAAGGAAAAGTCTACACCGCCACCAGTCATCTCGATGATCACCTCCTGGATCGGCCTAGAGTAATCCTTAGGATTTACAACGTCGGTAGCACCTAGTTGCCTGGCAATTTCAAATTTTTCAGAATTGATATCGATTGCGATGATGCGTTCTGCTCTGGCTTTGACTGCACCAATGATCACGGCCAGACCGATGCCGCCTAGACCGAACACCGCCACGGTATCACCTGCCTTCACTTTCGCAGTATTAGAAACAGCACCCATCCCCGTTGTTACGCCACAACCGAGCAGACATACCTCCTCTAAGGGTGCCTCCTTACTTATTTTTGCCAAAGAAATTTCAGGTATAACGGTATATTCTGAGAAGGTCGAAGTTCCCATGTAATGATAAATGGGGACCCCCTTTTTGGAGAAACGTGTAGTTCCATCGGGCATTAGTCCTCGCCCTTGAGTCGCACGTATCGATTGGCAAAGATTGGTCTTTCCAGATTTACAGAAGTTGCAATCACCACACTCAGGG
>JBAWVG010000091.1:0-4037 GCA_037147395.1 Nitrosomonadaceae bacterium
TTTATCCTTCAGGGAATAATGTCTTTAGCCAAATAAATAATAGAAGTCTCTATCGTTATATTAACCACCCGGTATTCGAATCGTTACTTGTCGCCCGTCTGTAGAATTGCCAGGAATGCTTCCTGCGGTATCTCTACATTGCCGACCTGCTTCATCCGTTTCTTCCCGGCCTTCTGTTTCTCGAGCAGCTTACGTTTACGGCTGATATCTCCACCGTAACACTTGGCAAGAACATTCTTACGTAATGCCTTAATACTCTCTCGGGCGATGATATGAGCGCCGATGGCTGCTTGAACTGCAATATCAAACATCTGACGGGGGATCAGCTCACGCATCTTCTGGGCGAGTGCACGTCCGCGGAATTGGCTATTGGTACGGTGGACGATCAGTGACAGCGCATCCACCTTCTCGTTATTAATCAGTATATCCAGCTTCACCAGGTCCGAGGCTCTGAACTCTTTAAACTCATAATCGAGTGAGGCATATCCGCGGCTGGTCGACTTGAGTTTATCAAAAAAATCCATCACGACCTCGTTCAGAGGCATCTCATAAGTGAGCATCACTTGACGGCCCAGGTACTGGATGTTCTTTTGTTGTCCCCGCTTGCTGATGCAGAGTGTGATAACGGATCCGACATATTCTTGTGGGACCAGTATGGTCGCGGTAATGATCGGTTCTCGGATCTCCTCGATCTTGGAGGGGTCAGGCAATTTGGAGGGGTTCTCAATTTCGACTATTTCCCCATCCCTCATCATGATTTGGTAGACCACCGTCGGTGCGGTGGTGATGAGGTCCATATCGTATTCGCGCTCGAGTCGTTCTTGCACGATATCCAGGTGGAGTAGACCTAAGAATCCACACCGGAAACCAAACCCGAGTGCCTGAGAGGTTTCTGGTTCGTAGTGTAGTGAGGAGTCATTGAGCTTTAGTTTTTCCAACGCATCACGGAGTGCATCGTACTGGTTGGACTCGATTGGATAAAGTCCGGCAAAGACCTGTGGCTTGATCTCTTTGAAGCCCAGAAGAGGCTGAGTGGCGGGACGATCTGCCAGGGTTACGGTATCACCCACCTTGGCAGACTTTAATTCCTTAATGCCCGAGATAATGAATCCAACCTCACCCGCACTTAATGATTCTCTGGGCTGTGATTTAGGGGTGAATACGCCGACCTGCTCGCACAGGTGAAGGCTCTTACTGGCCATGAGGAGGATCTTGTCCTTGGGCTTGAGAATGCCATCCACCACCCTGACCAGCATCACTACACCGACATAGTTATCAAACCAGGAGTCGATGATCAGTGCCTTCAGGGGGGCGGTTGGGTCCCCCTTTGGGGCGGGGATGCGTGTGATCACCGCCTCCACGATATCTCGTACCCCGACACCGGTCTTAGCGCTGGCACGGAGCGCATCTTGGGCATCGATCCCGATGATGTCTTCAATCTCCTCGATCACGCGGTCCGGCTCCGCCGCGGGGAGGTCAATCTTATTTAATACCGGTACCACCTCGACCCCTTGCTCGATCGCGGTATAGCAATTGGCTACGGTCTGGGCCTCGACTCCTTGAGAAGCATCCACCACCAGAAGGGCCCCTTCACAGGCTGCCAGGGAGCGGGATACCTCGTAAGAGAAGTCGACATGGCCGGGTGTGTCGATCAGATTCAGGAGATAGACATTTCCATCGAGAGAGGTATATCGCAGCGCTGCAGTTTGAGCCTTGATTGTGATCCCGCGTTCTTTCTCCAGGTCCATAGAGTCCAGCACCTGGGCCTCCATCTCGCGGTCCGCGAGTCCCCCGCAGAGCTGGATAATCCGATCGGCCAGAGTGGACTTGCCATGATCGATATGGGCGATGATAGAAAAGTTACGGATGTATTGCATCAAGGATTAGGGGCCGATAATCAGGAAAGTGGTAGTTAAGAACTGGGCCAAGGAAACTAAAAGAGGGCACATTCTGTGCCCTCTTGAAGGTTTCTGGCTTGATCCTAAAAGGATCGCCAAAATTCGGCAATGATGTTCACTCAAGAAGTGCGCATTCTAGCGAATTCTAGCGAAATAAGCATCAAGTGCGATCGGATCGAGGTGGTAGTGGCAGATCTCTTCTCCATCCGCCACCAGTACTGGAATCCGCACGCCATATCGAGCTGTTAGCTCGGTATCGTTGTCGATATCCACTAGCTTAATCTGAAAATGAAGCCGTCCCTGTAATTCATGCAGGCTCGCAATCATGTCCTGACATAGGTGGCACTCTTCACGCCCATATACGATGAGGGTGACAGGGCTTGCCATGCCGGGCTTACTTGGGGTCATTGCCGTTCATCTTCATGGTGATAAAGGTACTGGTGCCGCCACGGCTCACCAGAAGTGCAATGCTACGACCCTTCTCAATTTTTGCGAGAGTCTGGTTGAACTGTTCGGCTGATTTTACGCCTTGATTGTTAATGCTGAGGATCACATCACCGGGACGTATTCCTGCGCGGCTCCCAATCCCGGGCTGCATATCCTCGACCAGTAGTCCGCCCTCAATCTCGAGCTGCTTCTTTTGTTCCGTACTCAGTTCGGTCAGAGCAAGTCCGATCCGGTTGAATATCTCGGGTACTTTGCCACCCTTTTTGCCACCGCGAGTGGCCGCCTTCTCATCGGCCGGGATCTCATCGACAACGACGGTCACATCACGGGTGGAGCCACTACGCCATAACTGTACCGATACCTTAGATCCTGGTTTGGTCGCACCGACCACCCGGGGCAGATCGGTCGAGGTGTTGATGCTCTTCCCATCAAATTTTAGGATGATATCCCGTGCCTCTATCCCGGCCTTTTCTGCCGGGCCATTTTTTTGAACGGCCGCGACCAGTGCACCACTGGGTTTAGATAGACCAAAGGACTCTGCCAGTTCCTTGGTGACCTCCTGAATCATCACACCGATCTTGCCACGGCTCACCTTGCCGCTCGCAATGAGCTGGCTCGAGATCTCGTTCGCAACATCGATCGGGATGGCGAATGACAGTCCCATGAATCCGCCCGTGCGGCTGTATATCTGTGAATTGATGCCGACGACCTCTCCTTTCATGTTGAATAGAGGGCCCCCTGAATTGCCAGGATTGATTGCGACATCGGTCTGGATGAAGGGGACGAAGTTCTCCTGCGTGAGTGAACGACCCTTGGCGCTGACAATGCCGGCCGTTACGCTGTTATCAAATCCGAAGGGGGAGCCGATCGCTAATACCCATTCGCCCACCTTGAGCTTGTTGGGGTCTCCCTGGGTAACCTTGGGTAGATCAGTTGCATCGATCTTAAGAAGGGCGATATCGGTCCTTCGGTCGGCTCCGATTACGCGAGCGCGGAATTCACGCTTGTCGGTCAGTTTTACAGTGATCTCATCTGCAGACTCGATGACATGTGCATTGGTCAGGATGTAACCATCGGTACTCACAATAAACCCAGACCCCAGTGACTTAGACTCAAACTCGCGTGGTGCGGTATTGGGTGGCATGTGCCTACGGAAGAGCTCAAAGAAGGGGTCATCCTCAGGAATGTTCGGCATCCCCGGAAAGGTTCTGCTGATGGCGGTGGTTTGCGTCTGGACGGTACTGATATTGACCACTGCAGAACCCTGCTTCTCGACCAGATCAGTAAAATCGGGAAGACCTCTATTTTGAGCTGAAGCGAGTGAGGACAGGCCAAACAGGATGACTAGAATAATTTTATGCATTATTTGATTTTGTAGTTGATGACCGAGTTACCGATTTGTATGACCGCGGATGGTGGAACCTCTCCCACTGTCGTGACCATACTATCTGCGACGGTACGGGTATGTATATTGATCGCTCCATAGCTTGGGACGAGACCCTGAATGGGAGGGGGAGAGCCCTTCTCGAGTGGTTCAATGAATACCGATACCGCGACCAGACCGTCCGATAGCGCGATATGACTGACCGGGACTGATTTGCCGGAAAGGGTGCGCTTCATCTCCATTACCTTCTTGAATCCGGCGGGGGGGTTATTCACTTGCCATCCGAGCTTGCCGCTCTCGACCGTGCT
>JBAWVG010000092.1:0-3976 GCA_037147395.1 Nitrosomonadaceae bacterium
TAGCCACTGAAGTTAGAGGTCAGGTCGATATCATATTTAACCAGATAGAAGGATGACTCCCGTCTGTAATTCTTTCCGTTTTGCCACCAGTTACCATCAAGCGTGTATCGATTGGTTTTTCCGTTGTCAGTGGGGTCTATATTGCCGAATCGATTAATCAGTCCACTATTAACTGCAGATAATGGTATTTGATTTGTGGGTCGCCAGTTTGCGTGGTACATCTTGGCACCGATACTCATTCCCCAGTCCCCCTTATCGAGGCTATATTTGAGCATCCCATTTGTTTTTAGAGAGTCCCCACTCAGTGCCCAGGGCCCATCATAAGTATTCACATCGACTGCATAGAGCAGGTCACCATTTCCAATTTTGTTTGAATTAGCGGCTACTCCACGGTAAAAATTGAAGGATCCTCCTGTGAACTTTGCAAATCCTTGGGAGAGGGAGTTTAGGGTTGTCATCTTGGCATGCCCTGCCGCAGAAAAATCTCCCTGATCTGCATAATAGGGTCCCTTGCCATATTTTATGTTGTCGATCATTTCTGGGATTAGGCCGTTTAGATCCATATACCCCTGACCATGCGCATGGCTAGGCAGGTTGATCGGCACACCATCGACGAAGGTGGCAAAATCAGTCCCATGGTCGAGATTAAATCCCCGTAAGAAATACTGATTGGCCTTCCCATCACCGCTATGCTGGGTGGCAATCATCCCGGGAATGAGTTCGACAATTTCGCCAACCCGAGAGAGTGCGCGATTCTTGATCCGTTCCTGTCCGATAACCCCTTCAGAAGCAGATTGAGCCTCCCCGATCAGGCTCACCCCAGGACTTCTTCCTACGATCACCATCTCCTTGAGTTTTACCAAGTTCTCTTCGCTTGTTTTTGCATCTTTCGGCGTTGATTTAATTGTTTCCCTCCCGGAACGGATAGCGTCTTGCATGACGGTACCGGTGAGTTGGGCAGTAACAAATGGTATTTTTTGGACTTTCATCAAGTCTTTCTGTTTTAGAGTGGGCTCAAATTTAACGGTGCTGTCATTGGGGCTCATTTCTGCATATGCATTACTACTACTGAAAAAAATAATCCAAAAGGCTAACTGAAATATACCCGCTGCTAAAAGCCCTATTCTTGACCAGAATAAATTTGATGGCATGTCGATCAGGAGCCTAAAAATTAGGCTCGTCACGCGGTCCGAGTTTGTATTCTTCGTTCACAGTTATTTCAACGCCTATTCATTCGCAACAAAATATGAAATGAATATTTGTATGTGATGTGTGAAAAATTCGTAATACCGCTTATTAATCTGTCCATATTTAAGTTGAATTTATTGGGTCAAGAGAGATTCCTGCGGTCAGATATCTCTCTCTGATCACGCCGGGATATAAGGTAAATTGGAGGATGAGTGAGATAACATTCGGTTAATACTGACGCTAGTTGGCCTAGGGGGCTCTCCCTGCGTATATGTTCTCTCCTTAGACTTTGTTGAGTTAGCGCAGTGGATGGCTCCTCTTGCGTCGGTACTCCATGAATCAGCGCCGACTATGATGCTTGCAAGTCTTCCGTAGTGACTGATCGCGAGTCCACTAATCATCACTGATGGTCGTTCGCTACCGAGTCGCTCATTTAACTGTGTGATGGTTAAATTTGCGGATAATAATTGGGGCATCAGGCTCACCGACAAGATCAAAAGATCGGGTCTCCATGTGATAGCTTGATCAAGTAACTCTTGGGTAGGAACGCTTGCGCCCAGACACCTCACCTCCCATCCCTCTATTAGAAATGTATCGGCCACTATTCTGAGTTCGATATCGTGGTCATTTCCTTCTGCACAGCCGAGTAGGACACGCTGGCCATTTTGGGGTGCTGCTGGTGATCGCAGCATCGCCGCAATCAGTACCGATTTAACGATCGCGGCTGCCATCTGTTCACATACAAGTGTTATTTGATTGGATTGCCACTTCCTTCTAATTCCGTAAAGTGCAGGTTGGACGATATGACGCTCAATCTCAGGGAGCTTGTGAGAGTCATCTAAGAGCTGATCCATGATGGACATTGCCGCACCATGGTCACCGATAAGGATCGCTGCTTCGAATGGAATCGCCTCAGGCCATGACTCAATCGATAGGGGCCTCGCTATAGGGAGTTTATTAACTTTCAGAGACTGAGTTCTTGCTGCCCGTAGTGCATCCCCAACCACTGCAGAATCCTCGAGATTCATGTGCTCAATAAAAAATTCATCCAACCAATCGAGTGATGTCGAGAGATGTTTCTCGGGGATCGTGTATAGATTCAGGAGGTCTGTCAGCCAGATTAGATAATCGGCCATGTGATGTATCTGGCCAAACTCGAGTACCGGTTTCAAGAATTCGAGGTGCGTTGCAAGGGTTTCGTGGCAGGCCTCTCTTCCACGTGAGCCATACCGTGCATAGACTGGTTTGTGAATGGTATATAAGCGTTCAGCAACAGCGCTGATCGCATCTGGACCAAGTGCATTAAATCGCTCCAACCCGTCTTTCGATAGCGTTCTAACCTCATCCCTCATGACCATCCTCAGCAGTTCCTAATCAATCGTTATGCAATTGCAGATTGGTACTTCTTATATCGCGGTTTGAGCGTCCTATCGTGGAGATCTCTACAGGACCAGCCTTTTAATACGCTGCTATAGTATGTATTACAAGATAATGGATATGTAGGATGAATCTGAATTTAATAGGTTTTTAGACTTACGTCATGACAGGAAACCCCTACATTTTTACAGTTACTTTGATGATAGTATTTTTCAACTATCAGAAATCCTGTGTGCATTGAGCACCGTGAATGCAGCTCATCATCTCCCGTCGAGGGGGTGGTTTCGTTGTGGTTTGTTGCAGATTGCTGGGTGTCGAGAGAACGAAGAATTCTCGCAGTCAATAGGCTGCAATTTAATTCGACTGTGAGTGCTGGAATAGGAAATGCATAAGAATTGGGCGGCGAGTTGATTTAATTACTGACGAGTTTCCTTGCCTTAGTGACTATTTCCCGTACAGGTAACTCGAGGCGAATAAAGTGGCATTAATTCTTTGAGACATGAATACCCATTAGGAAAATCATGAGATCCATTCACAAGAGTTTGAGTTTGATGTTGTTGGTGATTGCGCTATTGGTATCGTCCGTTACTCATGCTTCAAGCACGAGCAAGGTAGTCACCGTCGTGACGACGATCGCCCCCATTGCCAACATCATTCAAAATGTTGGATCGAA
This sequence comes from Nitrosomonadaceae bacterium, assembly GCA_037147395.1. Classification (GTDB taxonomy): domain Bacteria; phylum Pseudomonadota; class Gammaproteobacteria; order Burkholderiales; family Nitrosomonadaceae; genus VFJL01. Next base: position 3,239 of record JBAWVG010000092.1, read on the forward strand.
CTATGTCAACGTGATTGCGATTGTGCCCAGCGGAACGGATTCACATACCTTCGAGCCGACCCCCTCGATCGCAAAGTTACTGGGGGTGGCCGATATCATTATGGTTAATGGTCTTGATCTAGAATTGCCGACAGTCAAGCTCGCAGAGAAAGTAAAAAAACCAGGCACGCCGATTGTGATGTTGGGAAACAAAACGCTCGACCGTAAGGACTGGCAATATGATTTTAGTTTTCCTCGTCAGCACGGACACCCTAACCCACACCTGTGGCCCAATATCGCGTTATCGATACGTTACGCTGAGATAATTCGGGATAGCCTCATAGCACTAGATCCAGTGAACAAGGCAGGGTATATCGCTAATACGGAGGTGTATCTGGCCAATTTAGACGAGTTAGATAATGCCATCTTCGATTGCATCAAATCAATTCCAGAGAAAAATCGCAAGCTCGTCACCTATCACGACTCCTTCGCCTATTTTGCGCCGCGCTATGGTTTAAAGATTGTTGCGGCTGTTCAGCCCTCAAATTTTTCAGAGCCGAGGCCCAGGGAAGTGATAAAAATTATCAAGCAGATTAAAAAAGAGAACGTGGCTGCGATCTTCGGGTCTGAGGTCTTCCCAAGCAAAGTGATGAGGTATATCGCGCTTGAAACGGGCGTTAAATTTATTGATCAACTCTCGGATGATGAATTGCCTCTCCCACCGAATAACTCGTTCATTGGGATGATGGCGAATAACCT
>JBAWVG010000093.1:0-3960 GCA_037147395.1 Nitrosomonadaceae bacterium
CCCTATGGATGCCGAGATGGTGCTTGCGGTAGCTGCAAAGGTAAAATCATACAGGGAAAGGTTGACTTCGGCAGTCATAGCAGAGAGACCCTGACAGAGATCGAGAAGAAGACCGGGATGGCTTTATTCTGCTGTGCACTCCCACTGTCTGAACTCATCATCGAATCACGCGAGATCAGTGCCATCAAGGATATCACTGTCAGGACCCTCCCCTGCCGGGTCGACCGACTCGAACGGGTAGCACCGGATGTAACCATCATCTCTCTGAAACTGCCCACCAATGAGCGTCTCCAGTTTCTCGCGGGTCAGTATATCGATATCCTGATGAAGGACGGAAAAAGACGCAGCTTCTCACTGGCCAATGCACCTCATGATGATGAACTGCTACAGCTGCACGTCCGTAACTACCCCGGGGGCAGTTTCTCAGAGCACGTCTTCACGTCCATGAAGGAGAAAGAGATCCTTCGTTTTGAAGGTCCTCTCGGAACATTCTTCCTCCGAGAGGAGTCGGACAAGCCGATCATCTTCGTCGCAAGCGGGACCGGATTCGCACCCATAAAGAGTATGATTGAATCCCTCTTCCACAGCTCAAATATGCACTCGAGTGAGCGGCAGATCGTGCTCTATTGGGGAACCCGCACCAAGTCCGATCTCTATTTGGCAGAACTGGCGGGGGGTTGGCAACAGTCACACGACAATTTCACCTTCATCCCGGTTCTATCGGAACCCCTACCAGAAGATGATTGGCACGGCAGGACCGGACTCGTCCACCAGGCAGTGATGCAAGACTTCGACAACCTCTCCGGTTATCAGGTCTATGCTTGCGGTGCGCCTGCGATGGTGTCTGCCGCCCATCAGGACTTCATCCAGTTACAAAATCTACCGGATGATGAGTTCTTCTCGGATATGTTCACCATCTCCTCGAGTGCGCCCAAGTCTTAAGGGTCATCTCACGGAAATTGCACAGAAGGCTATTTCAGCAGGCGCTCATTCCGGCCTGATTTCCCAATTCCGCACCTCCCCCGGGATGATCCTAAACAATGGGTGTGGATCCGGACTCGTTACCCCCTCCCAGTGAATCCGCCAGAGGGGGCTACGATGCATCAGTTTCCCACCGAGATGAGCCCACTCATACATCAACTGGCCGAGACTCTCCTCCAACTGACCTTGAAAATGAGATGGGACTATCTTTGACTTATCGAATCGGTATCCGCGCCGATCGGCCTCGTCTGCGATCCCTTGTAAATATAGGGCGATACACCCGATCGGGTCGGGATGTATTTGGAAACGGTGTAACTGTGGGTGATGACGGTATCCCTTAGTCTCACCCCTTAACACCTTCTGCGCCAGAAGACTCTCACGCCACAGAGCGACCAACCCCTGCGGGTCGAGATACTTCGGGTGTAGGGTCCAGATCCTCATGACTCAATTCTTCATGACCTGACTCTAGAGGGCTCCAGATGGTTAAGTATCATTTCAAGACCCTTGGTGTAATGCTCCTTGGCCAGATCTAACTTACCGATCTTCTCATTCAAGTGAGCCAGTGCAAAATGAGCCGAGTGACAGGGGTCCAGAGAGAGGCTCGCCTCCAAATAGTTTTGAGACTTACCCCACAATTCAAAGTGAAGACACATCCTTCCCAGCGCGAGCAGGAGAACTGCATCATTGGCATGTGACTCGAGCCACGACTCGGCACGCTTGATCTGATGAGTCGCATCCTCACCCAGGCAGTCCGCATAGAGTCCGATCAACTCCTGATTCCACTCCTGATCAAGACTCTGCTCAATGATCTGGTGAGCGGTCACACACTCACCCAGTGATATATATGCACGAGCCGCCGCCGCTGACAGCTCCCCCCGCTTTCTCTCTGGTGAGGGGATAGACTGCCAGTAATTTTTAAGTTGCTGAGAGTCTATCGATTTAATTTTAAGGTTCTGTAGATGAGCATTGAGTCGTATCTGCTCGACCAGCGTTCGATCGAATGCGTTACGTTGTTCCAACTCACCGACTAGGTCCAATACTGCATCCCAGTTACTCATCTGTTGATGCGCCTTAAGCGCTAACCTCAGTGCCGCAGTATGCTGACGAACCTCTCCCGGGTGGAGTCTTTGTAGTACCTGTAACCCCTCTAAGGGACGGCGTTCATCCAACAATAATTCGGCCTGAGTGATGAGACGGAGCGTGACCTCTTCCGGGGCCTCACTCTCTGCCATGGCGATGAATTCGTCACGCCTCTCAAACTCCCTCAACTCATGAGCAGAACGGGCTGCGATGATGGTATTGATCGCTGTGACCGCAGCGGACTCTTTGACTTCCAGTGCCGCGGTGGCGGATTTTTCAGCCTTGGCATAACGACCTTCAAGGAAGGACTTGATCCCATCGATCATGGCAGCATGTGCCTTCTTACGTCGACGATTCATTCTAGACTCGCGTATCTCTGTCGGCAGTCGTAAGGTGATACTGATCAGCCTCACCACAAAATAACCCAACACAAAGACCGCCAACAGTAGTACTAACAAGAGATTGAGCGAGAGTTCGATACGATACGGCTGAACCACCAATAACACGTAACCAGTGTTATAGCTGGCTGCGATCGCGATCGCGACTGCTGCGATACAGATCGCGAGCAGCCAAAAGACCCGTCTCATCTAGCTCCCCGCTCTCTCGCTAAACGGTAATTACGCACCGCATCTAGGCTTGCAGAGATATCCGGTAGCTCTATCCCGACCTCGCTATCGTGCAACTGTCTCAGTGCCTCGGTCATACTAACGGCTGATTTCGATCGACTGTCGTAGTACCGGTTAATCCATTCTAAGCAGGCCTTAACATCGGCCTTGAAACTGACCGGATCTCGTACCAATAGTGCGTGCCTCGCCGATAATAATCTGAGTTTAAGATTCTCTCGCAAGAAGTAAGACTGTGATGGCGCCAAGAGCGGTAGATCAGGCCGATTCATATTCTGAATCCGGACCAACTGCTTCATATCCCCCCAGATCTCACGGGCGAAATTGAGCCAGAGGTCTTGCTCTACCGGTGCCGTTCCGGGAGCTGGCTTAACTTGCGGAGGACGGATCTCCATCGCAAGCGGTAGCGTCTCTACCGATGTCGCAAGATTATCCAGCCTCAGACTGATTCCCACCGTATCGACATAACGAGCAGACTTCAGTAAATCGATATCCTTTAAAATGACCTTACGTAATGGGGATAGCTGAGGACGGTCAATACGCTGTAGACGTGAGTCTGCCTCCTGCATCGCGATCAGTGCGGACTTTACATTACCCGCCAGTTGTAACTGTTGACTGGCAATTAACAGTAACTGCTCAACCTCCTCCAGGGTCACCTCATCCCGGTTTCGTGCCACCTCTTGGTAGAGCGCCTCCAGAGCCAGTTGCTGACTCTGTGACTCTGCAAGCTTGGCCTCCAACAGGAGAAGCTTACCCTCCGCCTGTCGCCCCGCCTCACGAGCCTCCGATGCCAGATTACGTGACTCCTTACCCGATGCACCGGCCTCTGCTAGCCTCCTTCCTAACTCCTGTTGCAACCCCTCGATCTGGCTGCGTGTGTCGTACCACTGCCATGCCACCACCACTACTAGAATCACGACCAAGCCAACGGCTCTCAGAGGGAGTCGGTTACGCGACTCTTGAGGTTTCTCGGCAGCGGGCGGGGGCGTCGGCTTGGCCGTGCTCGTACTCGTCGCCGTGCTGGTGGTTGAGTTCGTGATGGGCTGATCTTCTTCGTTCATGGCATCTCTTGAGAATAGACTCCGTCTCCCACTCTCGGGCCGAAATAATCTAATAACCCCTTGATCAATCCCTCATCACCAGAGTCGGTCGAGATCACATTCTCGCAGCCCAGTTCATGCGCGGTCTTCGAGATACGATCATGGGATGCAAATAGGGGTGTCTTCCTCAGCCAAGACTGGCCAGGCTCACCCACCATCTCAAAGAGGTTACGCAG
>JBAWVG010000094.1:0-3676 GCA_037147395.1 Nitrosomonadaceae bacterium
ATCTCTATAAAACGCGGCATGTGCTTCCGCCCCGCCCCATAGATAAGTTTTGCCATACGTGCGATCTTGGCCGCTTCATCACCGATTCGTTCCAGATCGGTAATCGTTTTAATGACGGTCATGATCATACGTAAGTCACCGGCCGTTGGTTGCCGGCGCGCAATGATCTGACTGCAAATCTCGTCTATAGAGACCTCCATGGCATTGACGCGGTGGTCATCTGCGATGACCTGTTCGATCAGATCTATATTGCCAGTGGTAAGCGCCTCAATGGCGCGCTCAATCTGTTCCTCAACCAGTCCACCCATTTGGAGAACGCTCGAGCGGACCGCTTCGAGCTCGGCATTAAATTGTTTGGATATATGTTCGTTGATTGACATTGCGCGCCCCTTGGTTGATCAGAAACCGGAAAGAATACTCGATGATTGTGACAATTTTGTTGTCTCTCAGATTAAATAGCAATCGTTCGCACACCGCTATCGGTGCCAATTAATAGTACATCGGCACCGCGTCTAGCAAACAGTCCGTTGGTTACCACACCAGTTATCTGATTGAGTGCTGTCTCAAGTTCCACCGGGTTGAGAATATTCAGACCACGTACATCGAGAATTAAGTTTCCATTGTCAGTGGTGAATCCCTGGCGAAGCATCGGTTGCCCGCCTAGTTTCGAGATCTCGCGAGCGACATAGCTACGCGCCATGGGGATCACTTCAACCGGCAGGGGGAACTCGCCCAGAATATCAACCAGCTTGGTCTGATCGGCGACACAGACAAACTTTCTCGCGACCGCAGCAACAATTTTCTCGCGCGTCAAGGCGCCCCCCCCGCCCTTAATCATGTGTAAGTGCTCGGTAACTTCGTCAGCACCATCTACATAGAGAGGGAGATCATTAACGCTATTCAGATCCATGACCTCAATGCCATGCCCCTTGAGGCGTTGAGCGGTCGCCTCGGAACTTGCTACTGCCCCCTTAATCTTATGTTTAATCTTGGCCAGCTCATCTATGAAATAATTAGCGGTAGAGCCGGTTCCAACCCCGACAATGGTACCGGCTTGAACATGCTGAATGGCGGCTTGTGCAACAGCACGTTTTTGTTCATCTTGTGTCATGGTGTCCCTGCTCTGATAAAAATATTTAACTACCCATTAGGATAGCCCGATCCACAGAATTTAACAATTGACCCGAACTAGATGCGCTCTTCAACATGCTAGAATTCGGTTCAGACTATGGCTCCTCAGGTGAATGTCCAGATGAAGAATGATTATCTTGAAAAAATTCTCACTGCTCGTGTTTATGATGTAGCGGTAGAGACGCCCCTTGAGCTTGCCCCCAATCTCTCCTCGCGCATGCATAACCGGTTGCTACTGAAGAGAGAGGATATGCAGCAGGTATTCTCATTCAAATTGCGCGGCGCCTATAACAAGATGGTCAGGCTCTCACCTGCTCAGCTCAAGCGCGGGGTGATAGCGGCCTCTGCGGGAAACCACGCGCAGGGGGTGGCGTTGGCAGCGCAGCGGCTAAAATGTCGTGCCACGATCGTGATGCCAGTCACCACCCCGCAAATCAAGGTACAAGCGGTCGAAGCGCGCGGTGCGGCTGTATTGCTACATGGGGACGCCTATGATGAGGCGTATACGCACGCTCTGAAACTCGCAGCAGAGAAACGTGCAACCTTTGTACATCCCTATGATGACCCAGATGTCATCGCGGGGCAGGGTACGATCGGCATGGAGATCCTGAGGCAACATACCGGTCCGATCCACGCCATATTCGTGCCGGTCGGCGGGGGCGGCCTCATTTCTGGGATTGCCGCATATGTAAAGAGACTGTACCCAGAAATCAAAGTGATCGGGGTTGAGCCGGTCGATGCCGACTCTATGTCGCGCTCACTACAGGAGGGGAGACGTGTAAAGCTGACTCAGGTGGGTCTATTTGCAGATGGTGTAGCAGTGAAGCAGGTAGGCGAAGAGACCTTTCGCCTGTGTCGCGAGTGGGTGGATGAGATCATCTTGGTGGACACGGACGCCATTTGCGCAGCGATTAAGGACGTGTTTGAAGACACCCGTGCCATTCTGGAGCCTGCTGGTGCACTCTCCATCGCAGGTGCTAAGGCCTATGCCAAGCGGAGCAGGATTCGCGGCAAAACTCTGGTGGCAATTGCTTCCGGTGCTAACATGAACTTTGATCGGCTGCGCCATGTGTCGGAACGAGCGGAGCTGGGCGAGCAGCGGGAAGCAGTGATGTCGGTGACTATTCCGGAGGAGCCGGGTAGTTTCAAGAAATTCTGTGCCATGCTTGGGACGAAGAGCATAACGGAGTTTAATTACCGCTACTCTGACCCAAAGCAGGCGCATGTGTTTGTTGGCGTATCTGTCCGCAACCGCGGCGAGTCGGCACAACTGATCAAGAGCCTAAAAAAGAGTGGGCTTCACGCAGAAGATTTTAGTGATAACGAGATGGCGAAGCTACACATTCGTCATCTAGTAGGTGGGCGGGCGGGAGGAGTAAAGAATGAGATTCTCTATCGGTTCGAGTTTCCTGACCGTCCTGGTGCGCTGATGAAGTTTTTAGACAGTATGAGCCGACACTGGAATATAAGCCTCTTCCATTATCGCAACCATGGTACTGATTATGGCCGCGTCCTGGTGGGAATGGAGGTGCCGCCCGCAGAGAAAACCGAATTTAAGTCATTTCTAAGCCAGTTGGGTTATCAGTACTGGGATGAGAGTAAGAACCCCGCCTATAAACTGTTCTTGGGATAGGCGGATCAATACTTATTTGGACTTCTCGCATTGAGGAGTCTAGTGATCACCACTGTCGCCCCTGCACTTCCCGCTGATTTTACTGAGCGCTTCAGTTGAGTACTCCCCCCTGTTTAATATCGTTCCGCTGTAATGTGGCAGGTCGCGTCCATCTGGCATAGTTGAGCCTGTCAACCTGGGTCTTTGGGGACTCTAAAGCACCCGCATCAGGCTCTTAGCCTGCCTCATCTTAGGACCTTGTTATCTTTATTTATTTTGCATTAATATTTTATGGACATTTTGTAAGAACTCATATACTTTTCGATAAGCAACCATTTTTGATTTAGATGTTTCATCTATTCCTTAAACGAAGGGGTCCACGAAAATGCAACGTAAAAACGTACGCAAGAATCGTATTCGTATATCGGTGATAGCAGCGGGTGGAGTGGCCCTTTTTTCGATAGGCATGTCGGGCGCACAAGCGGCGATGAAGACCCCGCAATCGAATGGCCTGCTGAATTCTTTCATTATGCCAAAAATGTTTAAGGATAATGGGATAGAGATTGGTGGATGGATGAACGGGGGGGCAACGCTCAACCCAGGGCATTCGCAATATGGATACAACGGGCCGGTCACGTTCGGTGATCGTGCCAATCAAGCTCAGTTTAATCAGTTTAATTTATTTCTGAAGCGTGATGTAGTGAACGCAGGCAAGTCGTGGGATTTGGGATTCCGCGCGGACTTTATGTTCGGCACTGATTCCATTTTCACCCAGGCCTATGGAAACCCTGCAGCGGACGTAAATACCGGGGAAGGGTTAACAAATAGGGGCAACTGGGATCTGAACATATTAAATGCGGGTCGAAACTACGGCGTGGCGTTGCCGCAGGCCTTTGTTGAAATATATGCGCCGATCGCGAACGGTCTTACCAT
>JBAWVG010000095.1:0-3662 GCA_037147395.1 Nitrosomonadaceae bacterium
CTCCTGGTATTGCACGCGTGAAGCCCAAAAAGATTTGACCACCATTGGAATGTGTAACCATCCGGACTTTAGGTCTGGAGCAATCTGGATCGTTATGCATGAAAACCATCGGCAAGATGGGTAATGCCATTATCCTTGAAGACGTTGGGGAGGTTCCAGAGTCTGCCATTGATACCGTTGGTGGTTACGGATTGAGCGTTTTAATGAATTGATCGGCAGTAATGATGGGACAGGCAGATTGGCCGGCGAGGACCAGTAGATCTTGGTCTCCAGTCACCAGATAATCTGCCTTGCCGACAACGGCGAGTTGCAGAAACGGCAGGTCAAGTGTGTCCCGGCATTCAGGCACTGCGGGTGGCTTGGCGGGCATGCGCACAGTGGCGCAATAAGGCAGATAGTCGGCCAACAACTCTTGCTGTTCTACCGCAGAGAGCTTGAACTTTGGGTAGGCCAGCACACGTATCAACTCGGCGGCAGTCACACTTGATATCAGAGGCTTGCAAAGCGAATCCTGCCACGCCAGGCGTAGCGGTGATAACCGGCCTAGCACAAATACCAGTGCGGATAGCACCAGGTTGGTGTCGATGACTACGCGGGGATTATATTGTGAACGCGGCATTACTTGCCCGACTGCTTGGTTGCAGGGGCTTTGCGCGCCCAGGAAACCGCATCGGCAATATCTTGCTCACTTAGATCAAGTTCTGCCAGTTTGGCACGGACGGCATCACCACGCTGGATGCGTACCGGGGTAAGAACGATTTGGCCGTTACGAGTTTCCACGTCAAAGTATTCCGCTGGGCCAACGGCAGCAGTGATGCTCTTGGGCAGGGTGAGTTGATTCTTGGATGTGATTTTAGCGAGCATAATAAGTCCCTGGTTCATTAAAGTAAGGAATCCTTACTTTACGACTTTTCCTGAAATTAATCAAGCGGCAGTCTGTTGGACGGTGCAAGTACACCAGACTCAGGATACAAAACGACATTGAGTGGGTATTTTGGGGAAATTGAAGCTACTTGACGACAGCCAGTGGGCAACTAATTGCTAGCTTTATGTAATCCAAAATAGTCAATTATAGTGATGTTTGTGTATAATGTGATACATGCCAAGCAAATCTCAGCCCATCTTTCCTTCGGAGCAGAAGATCCTAGCTGCCCTAGGAGAGCGGATTAGGCTCGCCCGTTTGCGTAGGGGTATATCGGCAGAGGTGTTGGCTGAGCGGTCTTCTATTTCTAGGATGACATTGCACCGTGCAGAAAAAGGCTTTCCTGCGGTGGCGATTGGAACCTATCTCAGAATCATGGCAGCATTACAGCTTCAAGACGATTTTAATTTTCTTGCTAAGGATGACTTGCTTGGACGTCGTCTACAGGATTTAGCGTTATCTAAAGCAAGGAAACATGATGGCCAGTCTTGATTTAGAGGTATGGATTGATGTGAGCTTTATTGATAAAGAACCTGTCAAAGTGGGCTATTTAAAGCACGACAGAGGTAATGTCCGCTTTAATTACGACGATGCTTGGCTATCCCACCCACAACGTTTCGATATTGACCCTGATTTATCTTTAGATAACGCCGTCTTTCATCCCAATCCTACTCAAGGCAATTTTGGTATTTTTCTAGATTCTTCGCCAGATCGTTGGGGGCAAACCTTAATGAAGCGAAGGGAGGCAATGGAAGCCAAAGACGAAGGGCGCCAGGCTCGTACGCTATATGCATGGGACTATCTCATTGGCGTCCAAGATCAAACCAGACAAGGCGCACTGAGATTTAAGTATCCTAACGCCGATATATTTTTAGCGTCGCATGAGCTGTCTGCTCCCCCTGTAACTCAGTTGGCTGAGCTGGAGAATGTTGCCAGGCAACTAAGCGATAAAAATATAGCTGACATTGATAGCCTGAGAAGGTGGCTTCGAGTCTTGGTTGCCCCAGGCGCATCCTTGGGTGGCGCAAGGCCAAAAGCGAACTTCACACAAGAGGACGGATCATTTTGGATTGCTAAATTCCCGGCAAAAGATGATGACCGAGACATGGGCGCGTGGGAGATGCTGGCCCACCAGCTGGCAATTCGTGCCGATATCCGAGTGCCGCAAGCAAAGTTACTCAAACTGGGTAGTTACTATAGAACCTTTGCTGTTAAGCGGTTTGATCGTATTGATGGCCAGCGGATTCATTATGCGTCTGCTATGACCATGCTCAAACAAGAGTCTAGTGATGATGCTAGTTACCTCGATATCGCTCAGTTCATCATGACCCGAGGAGCCGCAGGTTCGATTAAGGACGATTTGGCGCAACTGTTTCGCAGGGTGGTTTTCAATGTGGCAATCAGCAATCGAGATGATCACTTAAGAAATCATGGCTTTATTTTGCTGCCAGGCGGTTGGCGCCTCTCTCCTGCTTTTGATTTGAACCCGAATATCGATAAAACGGAGCATGCCCTCAATTTAGATATTGGCGATAATCGCGCCAATCTGGACAATGTCATTGCAACTGCTCAGTATTATGAATTAAGCACAGATCAAGCAGCCCAGATTGCGGGCGAAGTCGTGGCAGTCACTCGCCAATGGGAGGATGCTGCAAAACACTTGGCTATCCCAAGAGGTGATATTGAATTAATGAGAGCGGCCTTTTTGACTTAGACAAAGAGCGTGTCCACGCTTTTTTAAAATTGTTCTGAACTTCAAATAACTTCTGATTCAGAAAATTCAATCAAATCATTTTTTGATTTTGCATATTCTAAAGCGAAAATTCAGATTTTCTACTTTTCGCTAGGCCTATACGGTATAGGGCTTACAGGGCGAGTTGATTCTTGGAAGTCATTTTAGCGAGCATGATAACTCCTGAGTTTATCCAAAGTAAGGAATCCTTACTATACGATTTTTCCTGTAATCAATCAAGCGGCAGTTTGTTACCAGATTAATTGGGTGAAAGTGTTCAGAATCTCGGTCAAATCAACTTGACATTACCCTCTTTGAGTATAGACTTTAAATATATATCAAGGGGACGCAAATGAAAACTGCGAAATTATTTCAAAATGGACAAAGTCAGGCTGTGCGTTTACCTAAAGAATTTAGATTTGAAGGTGATGAAGTTATTATCAAAAGATCGGGCAATGCCGTGGTGCTGATACCAACCAATCACTCTTGGGAGGTGCTTGCTAGTAGCTTAGAAAAATTCAGCGATGATTTTATGGCTAATCGTAATCAGCCTGACCCACAAATCCGCGAGGATATGTTTGCATGAAGCTAATGCTCGATACCAACATTTGTATCGCAATTATTAAACAAAGGCCAAAGGATATACTGCAAAAGTTCAGCGCTTATCAAGTAGGCGATATTTGTATTTCGTCTATCACATTGGCAGAGTTGTGCTACGGGGTTGCTAAAAGCCAGCACCAAGAAAAAAACCAAGTAGCACTAGATGAGTTTATTCTACCGTTAGAAGTCGCTGCTTTTGAGCATACGGCAGCATTGTTTTATGGGGGACTCAGAACCACCTTGGAAGAGCAAGGAACGCCGATAGGTCCGCTTGATACAATGATAGGCGCCCATGCATTAAGCTTAAATCTGACGCTAGTCACTAACAATACAAAAGAATTTAATCGAATCCAGGGACTCAAGGTGATTGATTGGATTAATCATTAGAATTTTTAATGTCATTGGCCC
>JBAWVG010000096.1:0-3595 GCA_037147395.1 Nitrosomonadaceae bacterium
CCGCTGACCTCTTGCATGCCATGCAAGCGCTCTCCCAGCTGAGCTATACCCCCGGTAATGAGAAGACAAATTATACTGAGCCCCCCACCCCCAGTCAATGTAAAGCCAGACCCGATCAGAGTCCTACTAAGACCCGTACCGAGCCCTCTTGATACTCTCCAAGGCCGCTGCGATGACCTGTCTAGGAGCACCGATATTCATCCTCATGAAACCACTCCCCCCCTCACCGAAGAGAGTCCCAGGACTCAGTCCGACATGGGCCTCATTCACGAAGAAGTGCTTCATCTGAGAATCATTTTTTCCTAAAGACTTTGCAAGTTCTCGGCAATCCAACCAGAGAAGATAGGTCCCCTCCGATTTGATGAGACGGATCTCTGGAAGATGAGTCGATAGATACCCCTCAACAAAGTCTCTCGTATCTCTCAGATAGACTATCAACTGGTCCAGCCACTCCTCTCCCCCCCGATAGGCTGCCTCAAATGCTGCGACGCTAAATGGATTGGATGCGCTGATATGGACGGTATCGAATGCTTGAACGATTGAGGCCCGTCGCTTAGGATCCGGTACGATGAGTGCAGAGAGATTTAATCCGGGGATATTGAAGGTCTTACTCGGCGCCACCGCGGTCACAATATTGGCTGAATTCCCGGCCAATAGAGAGAGCGTGGTATGTCTGTTTTCAGGATAAACCAAGTCCGCATGGATCTCATCTGAGAGTATGACTAGGTCATACCTCTGTGCAATCTTAAGAAGTCTCTCGAGCTCGACCTTACTCCACACCCTCCCAACCGGATTGTGGGGTGAGCACAGCAACATCAGACTTGCACGTGATGCACACTCTTCCAGATGATCGAAGTCGATGTGGTATCGGTCTCCTTCTAGCTGCAGTGGGTTCAGCACTAACTCCCGACCGGTGCCGGTGACCGCTGAAAAAAAGGGGAAGTATACCGGCGGTTGCACGATGACCGATCCACCCGGATCGGTATAAGCCATGACCGATGCGTGGATCGTTGGAACCACGCCGGGGCACATCACAATCCACTCTCGCTGAACCTCCCAGCCATGTCTCCTTCTCAACCAATCGATAAGAGACTGATACAGGCTGTCCGGGTAGAGAGTATATCCATAGATCGGGTGATGAGCGCGTGCAACGAGTGCCGCGGTTACGGACGGTGGTGCGGGGAAGTCCATATCTGCGACCCAGAGAGGGACCACCTCCGATGTGCCGAATACACCTTCCCGACCATCATGCTTAAGACTTCCAGTGTCGGTTCGGTTGATCTCACGACTGAAGTCAAAGATCAAATAACTCTCTCCCAGAGTGTCACTTCGGATAGGGTATGTTGGAACTTGTGCCGTGTTTCACGGATGACGAAGGGGACTTCCTCTGGACCCTGAACCAGTCTGAAATGCTTACCCAGAATCTCCTTCAACCCGTCAAGCGTGCCGAAACTCTCACCATCCCTCTTGAATCCACCGATCCATGACTCACGCTTGGTGTGCTCTTTTAGCCAGGTGTAGGGTGATGTAATCATCAGAAGCCCCCCAAGATTGAGACGTTCATGGATCACCGTGAGGAATTTAGCGGGCTCATACAGCCGATCAATCAGATTCGCTGCGAGGATGAGATCATAACCCGAGAACAAGACCTTTAGGTTGCACGCATCACCCTGACAGAATGCCACCCGATCCTTAACATGATCAAGACCCAGACCGACTAAGCTACGCTCCTTATAGAAAACGAGCTCTCCCTCATCTGCCAGGGTGTATCGCAATACCCCCTGCTCCGCAAGCTGTACACCCTGACCGATGAAACGAGCAGAGAAATCAATCCCGGTCACATGATCGAAATGCTTTGCCAGCTCAAAAGTGGCACGTCCTGATGCACATCCCAGATCGAGAGCCCTGTGGGAGGGCTTATTACCCATCGCTGCGATGGCAATTTCAGCCAGTGCCGCAGGGAAGTTAGGAACACCGAAATAATTGTCCCCATAATGGAACTCTGCATACTCCGAGAGGAGTTTATCGGTCTCATAGTGAGAACCCGCCTGAGCGGCCGGCATCTTTGCAATGACGTATCTGAAACCAGCATGCTGGAAGAAGTGTCTGCGGAAGGCATAACGAGCAGCCTTCAGTGTCTCGTTTCCGCATGAAATCCAAGACCCCCCCTTGATGAGGTTATGACGATCATCGAATGTCGGGGTGGTGAAATCATCGTAATGCGTATGCACCTCAAAACCTTCAAATGGATAGGTCGGTGTCTCTGTCCATTGCCAGACATTCCCCACCACATCATAAAAATCCCCCTGCGGGAATTCTGTGACGGGACAGCTTGACGCGAAATGATCGAGATGGATATTCGCTGATGCGGCCGCACTTCGAGGAACCTCAGACAGCCCAGCCACATCGTATAAACGGTACCACTCATCCTCTGTCGGCAGCCTGACCGGCTGTCCGGATGAGGCGGCCTTCCAGTTACAGAATGCCTTAGCCTCGTGGTAGTTCACCTCAACTGGCCAGTCCCACTGCATGGGGACTACTTCAGTCATTAATCTTAAACTCCAATCGGGACCCTTCTTAATCCAGAAGGTGGGGTGACTTGCATGAACATGAGCGAGCCAGGAACGCCCCTCCTCCTCCCAGCAACTCTCAACGGTATACCCACCCTCTAAGACGAACGGCAAGAACTCCTGGTTACTGACCAGGTAGCAACTCGCTTCGAAGGTTGGAACCTCCGAGACATGACGGCCATACTCGTTATCCCATCCGTAGAGTGAATCCTTCTTACTCTTACCGAGTTGCACAATCCCGGCAGGTACGTTGATGACACGGTTCTGAGGGGCAGTTCCGGACTTACGGCAGGGCTCCCACTCTGGGTGTGGCTGGGTATACTGAATCTCATGCTGACGGATCAACACAGATGAAGTCTCGAGATGGATGAGCTCATGCTCGATCCCCATTACGATGGTCCACCAGGGATTATCCCAACCAATCGGCAGTGTAAGAGGGGTCTCTCTGATCAGATGGTCTACGGTCTCACGTACACTATTCCGATAGGCCCGAACCTCCTCGACTGATGGCCATTCATAGTGAACGGTATTCAGATCATCCCAACTCATCTCATCCACCCCGACCGCAAACATCGACTCCAATCTGGGGTTGATTCGTTCCTTAATCAGACCTGCAAGGAGCAGCTTATTGGTGAAGAAGGTGGCCGTATGTCCGAGGTAGAAGATCAGTGGGTGACGAAGCGAGATCGGCTTCTTGTAGTAGGACTCATCACCCCTCAGTGTTTTAAAGAGGCTCTCATACCGGTCGAACGTAGCATGAAAGTAGACCCGTATCTCTTCTCGCTTGGCCGCGGCGTCACCGCCATCAAGGGATGGCATTCTTTGCGAAAGAGGTTGTCGCATATAAATTTTTATTGGACTTTGGCGGGGCGCTCGGCGACCCGCCGGATATTAGAGCGCGTTTTGAATTAATCGCGAAGGAATTTTAACCATTTCTAAAGGGGTTAATGTAATTTAAATCAATCTAAAGTCACTTAGCTACGTTAAACCCGTGCCACCATCCCTAACCGCCGGGTCCATTCATT
>JBAWVG010000097.1:0-3399 GCA_037147395.1 Nitrosomonadaceae bacterium
GCTACGACCCATCTGTTATTGCGCCGCGACTGGCGGTAGAGACCAGCCTTGCGTATTTTGCCAATACTCCGCGTGTATAGCGTGGTGCGGGGGGGTGCCATGCAGCGCGGCGCCGGGCAAGCTCCCCATCCGAAACATTGAGCTGTAATAGCCTTTTTTCTGCATCTATGGTGATGGAGTCTCCCTCATTCACCAGCGCTATGGTTCCGCCGACAAATGCTTCAGGTGCAACATGGCCAACTACCATGCCGTAAGTGCCCCCGGAGAAGCGCCCGTCAGTGATCAGCCCTACTGAATCTCCCAGCCCTTCGCCAATAAGGGCAGAGGTGGGGGAGAGCATCTCTCTCATACCGGGCCCGCCTTTAGGGCCCTCATAGCGAATCACGACCACATCACCGGGCTGGATATTGCGTGCAAGTATCGCCTCCATGCAAGCCTCCTCGGACTCAAATACTCTTGCTGGGCCTGTAATTTTGGGATTTTTAACTCCGCTAATCTTAGCTACGCAACCTTCTGTGGAAAGGTTCCCCTTGAGGATGGCGAGATGGCCCTGGGCATACATCGGGTTATCCCACTGCCGGATCACATCTTGATCTTTGCGCGGAGCCGTAGGGATATCCCGCAGTATCTCTGCAATGGTCTGGCCGCTGATGGTCATGCAGTCGCCGTGAAGCAAACCGTGTTCGAGCAGCATTTTCATCACCTGCGGAACGCCTCCTGCTTGATGTAGGTCGGTCGCGACATACCGCCCGGATGGTTTCAGATTGCACAGTACCGGCACCCTCCCCCGCATACGCTCGAAGTCGTCGATACTGAGCTCCACCTCCGCCGCATGAGCAATTGCCAAAAAATGAAGTACCGCGTTGGTCGACCCACCCACCGCCATGATTACAGCGATCGCGTTCTCAATGGATTTTTTGGTAATAATGTCTCGTGGACGGATCTGTTTCTTGATCGCATTGACCAACACCTCCGCCGAATACCCAGCACTCAACCGTTTCTCGTCATCCTCGGCCGCCATTGTCGAAGAGAAAGGTAAGCTCATGCCCATCGCCTCAAATGCTGACGACATGGTATTGGCCGTGAACATGCCTCCACAGGAACCCGCGCCGGGGCATGCGTGACGCTCCACCTCCAACAACTCTTTCTCATCTATTTTATGAGCGGCATACTGTCCAACCGCCTCGAATGAGCTGACGATCGTCAGGTCCTGTCCTTTGTAGTGACCGGGTTTGATGGTGCCGCCGTAAACAAAAATAGCGGGAACATTCATTCGGGCCATTGCGATCATCGCACCCGGCATATTCTTGTCACAGCCGCCAATCGCGATCACCCCGTCCATGCTCTCAGCTTGCACTGCAGTTTCAATCGAATCTGCAATCACTTCGCGTGACACCAGCGAATACTTCATACCCTCAGTACCCATGGAGATGCCATCGGATACCGTGATGGTTCCAAACATCTGCGGCATTGCCCCTGCCTGCTTCAATGCGCTCTCAGCATTTAGGGCGAGCTCATTCAATCCCATGTTGCAAGGTGTAATGGTTGAATACCCGTTTGCAACGCCGACAATCGGCTTGTCAAAATCAGTGTCGGTGAAACCCACCGCCCGCAGCATCGCGCGGCTAGGAGAGCGCTGAGCTCCTTGAGTAATGGCTTGACTGCATTTGTTGTATGGCATAACCACTCCTGAGAAACGTTAGAAACTCACGTCAGCAGACACCCCCCGCTAGTGCTCGTGATATTACGGTGAGGGCGCTTGCCGTATAATTCTGATTTTACCGTAAAAGAAGCTGGGCCTCATGCTCGTACATCCGCAGTTTGATCCCATCGCCATCTACCTCGGGCCCTTGTCAATTCGTTGGTACGGGCTCATGTACCTGCTTGGGTTCGCCCTATTCATCTTGCTGGGGCGATACTGCATCAAGCGCCGCCCACAAGCGGCGTTTACCAACACCATGCTCGATGACATGCTATTTTATGGCGTGCTTGGGGTGATAGTGGGCGGCCGCCTCGGCTACGTGTTGTTTTACCATTTCAGCTATTTTTTGCAGCGGCCATTGGAAATTTTTGCGGTATGGCAAGGGGGCATGGCCTTTCACGGTGGATTTCTCGGCGTAATTACAGCGATGGCGCTGCTAGCACGCAAATATAAATTACGCTGGCTAGTTGTGACGGACTTTATTGCGCCACTGGTGCCCCTGGGATTAGGAGCCGGTCGCATTGGTAACTTCATCAATGCCGAGCTTTGGGGGCGCCCCACTGATGTAGCTTGGGGAATGATTTTCCCCCACGTCGATGCATTACCGCGCCACCCTTCCCAACTCTATCAATTTGCGCTTGAAGGTCTCGCATTTTTTGCATTGATGTGGATTTACTCTTCCAAACCTAGACCGACTGGAGCGGTCTCAGGCATGTTCTTACTTGGCTATGGAATATTCCGCTCTCTTGCTGAGTTCTTTCGTGAGCCGGGGGAAGGTTTTATCGGCGTACTAACACTGGGCATTACCATGGGTCAGTGGCTGTCGCTACCGATGATTGTTGTCGGCATTGGGATGCTAGTCTGGGCAAGCCATGAACCGACCCAGCTGGCCAAATCGGGCAAAGGGAGCCCTAAGTAAATTCACCCACATACCCTTTTGACAGGCATCCACTCTCATCTCTCTCTGCGATTTACCTCAGTCAAAGCTAGAGCTCAATTTGGTAGTATTTGCGCTAGCAAAACTCAGCGATCAGGACTACCATGGATCTTGCTCCGATCGATCTGTAGTGAGGTGGTTATGTCTACTAAAATTCCACAAGCGTCTCGTGACTACGAAAACACCCACATCATCGAGCGACCCGATGGCTTCTACTGGCACTATCAAAATGCCAGTGAAAAAGTTTTTGGTCCCTTCACCACACTGCTTAATGCTGTTCAAGACATGGAATACACGGCCGAGTCAGATTATGAACCAGGCGAAACCTTGGAACAGGCCGAAGATGAGATCGGCATGTCTGGCTGGATTGATCCTGAGACGGGAGAACCTGGCGAAGAGTCGTTCCGTCTTGAGAACTGATCAATTTGGTAACCGTCTTCCTCGCGGACTCTGGAAAACCACCAACCAAAAAATCATGAATCCCCCCACAATTCCTTTATTCATCCTAGCACCCCAAGAACCCAGAACATGAGCCACTCCTTCTGTTCCTTTAGCTGGCGGTCTGCGTGAATTATCGTGAAGAAAAAGACGCCATGGGCACGATTCAGGTTCCTGCAACTGCGCTCTGGGGTGCACAGACACAGCGCTCTTTGCAGAACTTCAAAATTTCTAATGAGCGGATGCCTGCCGCTCTGATCCATTCTCTTGCTCTAGTGAAACGCGCCTCTTCCAGTGTGAATCATGATCTGCACTTGCTCGA
>JBAWVG010000098.1:0-3398 GCA_037147395.1 Nitrosomonadaceae bacterium
GTTGAGATGCTGGTCATCCACAATATCAGCCTTCCTCCCGATGAATTCGGCGGAGATGGGGTGATTGAGCTCTTTACCAACCGGCTCGACCCATCAGAGCACCCCTACTATCAGACAGTACACAGCCTCAAGGTCTCTTCTCATTTTTTTATCCGGCGGGGGGGGGAGATTATCCAGTTCGTCCCCTGTGACAAGCGGGCCTGGCATGCAGGTATCTCCTCCTGGGGAGGGAGAAATCAATGCAACGATTTCTCAATCGGGGTGGAACTTGAAGGGAATGACAGAACAGCCTTTACCGATGATCAGTATCGGGCCCTGATCAGGCTTAGCTTATTGCTACAAGAGTCCTATCCCATTAAGGATATTGTCGGACATTCTGATATTGCGGTCGGACGTAAGACCGATCCCGGACCGCATTTTGACTGGGAGCGTTACCGGTCTGCTTTGGTGACAGAGAAGAATTCACAATCAATCAGCTAACGCCTTGACTTTGGAGATAGTCCTCGTACTCACCCTTAAAGTCGATAATTCCGTCCGGGGTCATTTCGACGATGCGGGTCGCCAGTGATGACACAAATTCGCGGTCGTGTGAGACAAAGATCAGTGTCCCGGTATACTTCTCCAGAGCGCTGTTGAGTGACTCGATCGATTCCATATCAAGGTGATTGGTCGGCTCATCCATCAGGAGTACATTCGGTTTTTGCAGGATGATCTTACCGAATAGCATTCTACCCTGCTCTCCCCCTGAAATGACCTTCACCGATTTTTTAACGTCATCTCCCGAGAATAAGAGTCTCCCGAGAATGCTGCGGATGGCCTGGTCATCATCACCCGCCTGACGCCATTGGGTCATCCAATCGGTGAGAGACATATCCTCCTCAAAGTCGGTGGCATGGTCTTGAGCAAAGTATCCTGTCCTCGCCTTCTCTGCCCACTTCACTTCCCCCGCATCAGGGGTCAGGTCACCGGTTAGGCAGCGTAGTAGTGTGGTCTTACCGATACCATTCGGGCCCAGGATGGCGATCTTCTCACCTGCCTCGACATTCAGGCTGAAACGATTGAGTAGCGGTCTCTCCATCCCTGGAAAGCTCTTGCCAATACTCTGCACGGATACTGCAAGACGGTGCAGCTTATCGCGCTCGTCCACATCGAACCGGATGTAGGGGTACTGTCGACTGGAGGGCTTTACATCCTCTAGCTTGATCTTCTCGATCTGACGTGCACGACTGGTCGCCTGACGGGCCTTGGAGGCATTCGCAGAGAAACGGCTGACAAAGGACTGCAGCTCAGCGATCTGGGTCTTCTTCTTGGCATTATCAGACAGCATACGCTCCCTCACCTGGGTCGATGCGGTCATGTAGTCATCGTAATTACCGGGGTAGATGCGGATCTCACCATAATCCAGATCGGCCATATGGCTGCAGACGCTGTTTAGGAAGTGTCGATCATGAGAGATGATGATGATGGTGCTCTTACTCGCGTTGATCACATCCTCTAACCAACGGATGGTATTGATGTCCAGATTATTAGTCGGCTCATCGAGTAGCAGGATCTCCGGATCAGAAAACAAGGCCTGGGCAAGTAGTACACGAAGCTTGAATCCGGGTGCGACCGCACTCATCGGTCCACGATGCTGTGCCAGAGGAATCCCTACCCCTAGCAGTAATTCTCCTGCACGCGCCTCAGCCGAATAACCATCCAGCTCTGCAAACTGGGCCTCGAGGTCGGCCGCGTGCATGTAATCATCCTCTGTTGCATCGGGATTGGCGTAGATGACATCCCTCTCCTCCTTCACCCTCCACAACTCGTCATGACCCATCATGACCGTATCAATGACCAGGCAATTCTCGAAAGCGAACTGATCCTGCCGAAGCTTACCCACACGTTCATTGGTGTCGATACTGACATTGCCCGAGGTGGGCTCAAGATCGCCCCCCAGGATCTTCATGAAGGTGGACTTACCAGAACCGTTAGCCCCGATCAGTCCATAACGATTGCCATCTCCGAACTTGACTGAGACATTTTCGAAGAGAGGTTTAGCTCCGAACTGTATGGTGACATTGGCGGTGGTGATCAAGTCTTATTTCCTGAGAAGAGGTACTGCAAAAAGGCCGCTATTTTATATGTTTTTACAGCAAATTCCGAAAAACCTTTGTGGTGCGGTGGATTCTTAAAACAAATAGAATATCAATACCATCCCGCCTCTGATGCCACTTCTGGAGGTTGTTCTGGGATAAGCGCTTAGGCCGACTGCACACCGATAAAAGGGCCTGTCGAGCATGGCCAGTATGCTATCAATAGGTATTAAAATACAGCTCTATCCATATGAATTTTATAGATAATTTTAAAAAATATACAGCTCGGACAGTTCTCTTTCTTCTGTCACTGTGTCTTCTTACGCCGGCCTGGGGTTCCTCCAATTCTACCCAATCGACAGCGATTGCTTCAGCACACCCGCTCGCCACCGCGGCCGGCGAGAGCATCCTTAATCAGGGGGGTAATGCGTTTGATGCGGCGGTCGCAATCAGCGCGGTATTGGCGGTGGTTGAACCTTACTCATCTGGTCTGGGTGGGGGCGGTCTGTGGCTGCTGCACTTAGCTGACGAGAACAGAGAGGTCTTGTTAGATGGTCGTGAAACCGCACCCGGTAGGGCCTCATCAGGGATGTACTTAGATTCGAATGGCGTCCCCTTGAGATCTGCCTCTCTCGACGGGGCCTTATCCGCTGCAATTCCAGGAACCCCTGCAGCATTGGTTCATCTCTCTCAGAATTATGGCAAGTTAACTCTCGCACAGAACTTAGCACCTGCCATCACGTTGGCCCGTGATGGTTTCAAGATGGACCGACGATTCGCCGGAATGTTAGCGAAGTATCAGGTGAAATTGCGTGTCGATCAAAGATCCGCCAGGATCTTCCTACCCGATGGCATGCCTCCCTCTGCGGGATCTATCCTGCTCCAACCAGAATTGGCCTCGACGCTGACAGAGATTGCAACACTTGGAGCGGATGGCTTTTATCGGGGGTGGGTGGCCGAGCAGATGGTGGAATCGGTCAAGCAGGCGGGCGGTATCTGGGAGATAGAAGACTTAGCAAATTACCGTGCCATTGAACGAGAGCCCACCCGGCTGGTCTACCGAGGGGTGGTGATTACGACCTCTCCACTACCCTCATCTGGCGGGGCGACCCTGTCTCAAGGGCTTAATATCCTTGAGAATTTTTCGTTGTCATCATTAAACGAGGTTGATCGTACTCATCTCATCATAGAGGCATTGAGGAGGGCCTATCAGGATCGAGCTGATTATCTGGGAGATAGTGACTTTGTCGATGTTCCAGTAGCACGATTGATGGATAAGGATTATGCCAAAAGACGTGCCTCCACCATTGATTTGCAACGAGC
>JBAWVG010000099.1:0-3323 GCA_037147395.1 Nitrosomonadaceae bacterium
GATGTAACTCATCTACAAAAACTTTTACCAGGTGGTGGTGGATGAGGCGGCCTAATGTTAGGCAGGGAGACATGGCGCGAATAAATGTTCGGGTGCGCGCCGTGATATAAATATAGGGGCCACTCAGAGCGGAGTATCTTTTTGACGAGCTGCGCCTGCTCGGTGCGTTCTATTTCATCTTTAGGAGCTGACTTGCATATTCATATTCTCGGTATTTGCGGTACTTTTATGGGTGGGGTCGCGGCAATAGCGCGCGAGGCTGGGCACAGGGTCACCGGATGTGATGCCGGTGTCTATCCGCCGATGAGTACGCAGCTGGAGAGCCAAGGGATCGATCTGATCGAGGGGTACTCTCCTGAGCAGATCAGGTTAGAGCCTGATGTTTTTGTGGTTGGTAACGTAGTATCCCGTGGCAATCTGTTAATGGAAGAAATTCTTGGGCGCAATCTGTCTTATATTTCAGGTCCGCAGTGGCTAGCAGAGAATGTATTACGAGATAAATGGGTTCTGGCAGTTGCAGGTACCCACGGCAAAACGACTACTAGTTCGATGTTGGCATGGATACTTGCAGATGCAGGGATGGAGCCTGGTTTTCTGATCGGAGGCATACCTCAGAATTTTGGTGTATCGGCTCGACTTGGCAGTGACTCGCCTTTCTTTGTCATTGAAGCAGATGAGTACGATACTGCCTTCTTTGATAAGCGGTCCAAATTTGTCCATTACCGCCCCAGGACGACAATTCTCAATAATCTTGAGTTTGATCATGCCGACATCTTCGCTGATCTTGCTGCTATCGAGCATCAATTCCATCAACTTGTCCGTATCGTTCCAGGCAATGGTTTAATCGTGACTAGTGGCAAGGATGAGAGTTTGCAGCGAGTTCTGGCCAAGGGTTGCTGGACGCCATTAGAAAAAGTGGGGACCCCAGACGGTTGGCAGGCGAGTACTCAGGATGATGGTGGAATTAACATTTCCTATCGTGGTGAGACGCAAGGTATTTTGAACTGGGAATTGATGGGTGATCATAATCGTATGAATGCATTGGCAGCACTATCTGCAGCCCGTCATGCTGGTGTGCCAGTTAGAGCCGGCATCGCTGCGCTGGCGCAATTTAAAAACGTTAAGCGCCGTATGGAAGTACGCGGCGTAGTTAAGGGGATCACTGTATACGATGATTTTGCTCATCATCCCACTGCAATTCAAACGACGCTGCAAGGTTTGCGCGATAAAGTAAATGGGGGTCACATTATCGCGGTCCTGGAGCCTCGTTCTAACACTATGAAGATGGGGACTTGGAAGGAAAGTCTGGCAGGTAGTCTTACAACTGCTGACAGGGTGTTCTGCTATACCGCGAAACTGGGGTGGAATGCAGCAGAATCTTTGCAGTCTCTCGGCTCTAAAATCTCAAACCATGACAGTCTAGATCAGTTAATCGCTGCTATTGTTGACAATGCTCACCCTGGAGACCATGTGCTCATTATGAGCAATGGTGATTTCGGTGGCATCCATGAGAAACTGCTCAAGGCGCTGGCTGCGGCATGATCTCTTGGTCATCAGTTAGCGTGACAATCTCGAGCTCAAGTAGCATAAGTTGTGAGTGGTTTGGCTGCCCGCCAGAATTTCCATAAGTCATGACTTGATATAGAGAAATTCTTGCAGCTACGGTCATCAATAGTGGTGATGGTCAACTTCTCTAGTTCGCCTTGCTTTAAGGCCATCAGCAAGGGTTCGAACCACTCCAGCTCCAACTTTTTTAGATTCTCTCGCCAACCGTAGGCATTATCGTATTGGGCTCTGCTGCTAAGCGTATCGAGTATGGCCAAGTGACTTCCGGTTGTGGCGGACTGACGCCATGCTGTTGCTGTAGGCGGGAGATCCGCATGACTCGTAGCGTTCGCCAATGCGAGGGATTGGGGAAGAACAGCATTGGTCCATACTTGAGTATAGGGAGAGTTGATTGATTGTGGCATGGTTCCACCGCCCCAGAACCAGATACCATTAATAGCAAGTTCGCCACGCGCCTCACGCGCTAGGTTGAGTGGATGCTCGTATAGCAGCATCTGAATCTCGTTGAAGTATTTCTGCCATTGGATGCCATCTCCACCTGATGGAAGGAAAGAGTTGATGTTTCTTCCAGAGACTGCACTGAGTGCATGGGTCTTCAGAGTGGGGATTTCGGCCACATGTAAATACCAGCGGTCTGGGGCTAATGGTAGAAGAACCGGTCTTTGTTTGGTGATATCAGAGTTCCCTGATGTGAGACCGTAACTATCTCCAGCGAAATGGCGGTTAAGTAAATCAGTAAATTGGTTTGTTTCTTCTGATGTAATCTGAAAAATTTGGCTGTCAGCCAGCACAATCTGGTTGTGCTCGATTCTTAAATGCACAGGGTCAGCGCGAAGCCAGTAATGATTTCCAGCTGTTAACTGTCCATCACCATCGGTCTGTAACGTAATCGGTGCCACTGGCCAGTCGTGTTGTTTTTCTACACCAAAAGCGCGGCATAGCCAGGCCTCAATCCCACTCGACTCATCTTCAGTACGCAGGCCTTTTGCAAGAAGGGTTTCAAGAGCAGGTAGTGGGAGGTCACGATATATTTCAGGCAAGGAATCGTCCGGCCAGAACAGGGAGGGAATGAGAAGATGCAACTTCATTGTGCGCAGGAAGGGGGTGGATAGATAGAGGTTTGGGCCGCGTTAGTTAAACGACTTCGAAACCCGCATCCCTAATGATCTGCTCTAAAAGAGCGATACTGCTTATTGCATCATCATGCTGAACCTTAACTTGGGCATCTTCCAGCGAAACATTCGCATCTCCCACCCCGGGGACCATTTCAAGTACATTCTTTATACTCTTGACACAGCCCATGCAGGTCATGCCCTTGATATTGATCACAGTTGTTCGCATTTAATGTCCCTCTTTCAATCGTTAGGATCCTGATTGCCAGCGTTTCAGCAGTAATGAGTTGCTCACCACTGACACCGAACTCATTGCCATTGCCGCACCTGCAATCACCGGATTGAGGAGCCCTGCGGCGGCGAGTGGAATGCCAAGAATATTGTAGATAAAGGCAAAGAAGAGATTCTGGCGGATTTTACTTAGCGTTGCTCGCGAGAGCGAGATTGCATCGGCCGCACTCATTAGATCATCGCGCATCAAGGTGATATCCGCAGCTTTAATCGCTATATCAGAACCCGCCCCGATAGCAAAGCTTACGTCGGCTGAAGCCAGCGCTGGCGCATCGTTGATGCCATCCCCCACCATGCCGGTGAACTTGCCGCTTGCTCGCACTCTTTCGACTTCGGCGGCCTTGTCCTGAGGCA
>JBAWVG010000100.1:0-3159 GCA_037147395.1 Nitrosomonadaceae bacterium
TCTGATTAGTCTTCATTGATTGACCTCTGATCTTCAGAAGGAGACCTTCGTAACGGTATCTCAACACTGACATCCCTCCCAACTTCGGAGACACGATCTCCAAAAAACTTCTTCAATACCTACTGGCAACTTTATTGTTCAGCTTATTCTTACTCACATAATCCCATAGACCGACCCGGGTACTAATCCCAAGCTTTTCGTAGATTGATCCAAGATGATTACGCAGGGTGCTATCACTAATGCATAGCTTCTTTGCAATGGCCTTGCTCGTCGCATCCGCATTCGAGGTTAAACAATCTGCAACTTCGGTCTCTCTTGTCGTGAGCGTCTTCATCTTCTTCTGCCCTGGGCTATCTTTTTCTGCAGACTTCTGGCGAGACAGTTCCAAAACAAGCCTGGATGTTCCTGCCCGGTCTAACCAGAATTGATCTGCATGAACGCCTTCAATCGCTCTTACAACCGTATCCACCGGCTCCTCTTTTCGAAGAACACCCCTAGCCCCGACCAGCATGGCCTTATCGCCCACTGTATTATCGCGAAACCCAGTCAAGATTAAAATCTTCGCCTTACTGCTGGCATTCAAGAGCGGAATGGCATCAATCCCCTCATCTATATCAGTATCCAGATCAAGAAGGATCACATCGGGCAGCAGCTTTCTAACTTGAGAGATGGCATCACTGCATTGCGTGAACTCTTTAATCACTTCCATCTTGGGTCTTTGACTGGAGATCAGCTTTTCTAACCCTGTCAGAACAATGGGATGGCGACTGACTAGAAGGACTCGTATCGATGCGGTAAATTTCATAGCTATTTAGTGAGCCTGAGAGGATACTAAATCCATGGATAAAAAATCCAGATAGCGACGGTATGACTGTTGATCAGTTGTGCGGATTTCTACTTCACCGATCCAAGCTTTAAAAATCATTCCTGACTCCACGATCCCTCCAGTATATTCATACGGCGGCACTGATAAAGTGATACATGATCCTTTCTTCAGAGAACTTTGTATCGGCACGTATTCAGATATTTGGTAGGAGAAACATCAGTGGGCGTACTATCCCAAATCAAGGGGACGTAAGCTATCGGTGTTTTAATGTAATTTATGAAGGGAATTGAAGAAAATATTGTAGCTTAAAACCGACAGAAAACTCTGCAACCATTGCGGGACATAAGAGTAGTACTTACTCCACTCCATCAAGAAGGATTTTACTAACGAGCCTGTAAAACTTTATTAATCCCATAAAACAATATCAAGCATTCGTAACCATGTACCTTCCACCATCACAAAAACTCTCGACCACGATGCCCATATTACGGATACACGTATGATCATCACTTTCAATATATGAATGGGGTTTTCAGCTGACGATCATTCTACCAAAATGAATATGCAATACTCTTAGATTGCCATGTGCGACAATTTACTTAACCCAAAAAGCATTTAAAATACTCTAACCTGCAACTGGCAAAAATAGGTCACTCCCTCATGAGAACTCAAATCGGAAATTTATGGATCTGAAAGGACTATCTATATACCTCGATCAAGGGGGCCATAAACTCATGGCCAGATTCACTCCTGAATCTGATCCCGAGATGATCTCTCTCACCGATTTCAAGAGGGTAGTTGATGCGGCGGGATTCGGAGAATGTGATCTTAATGAAGATGCCTTATTAGAGGCTACCAGCAATTATATTGATGGGAAGCCCTTTAATATCGCAATCGGTGATGCGGTGGATGGCGATTTCTACATCAAGATTGATAATAACCATCTAAACGCCTATCTGACCGTTGTCCCTCCGCGCGGGGGCCGTTCAGTGACGCCCAAGAGCGTCATAGATGAAGCAAGAGATAAATCGATCACAGTAGACCTTAATATGGAAGCGATCGAACTTGCGATCAGAGAGAGTAGCGAGAATATTCTGATTGCAAGTGGAAAGACTGCAATGAATGGTTCCGATGCAAAATTTGAGAGCCTTATCCCAAACATAAAGGAACGTGTCCCCCAGATTAATGCAGAAGGTATTGCTGATTTTCGTGACTTAGGTGGGATCCTTTTCGTCAATATTGGTGACCCATTGATGAGGCGGTCCCAAGCAAGCTTAGGTCAGCCCGGATTAACGCTCTCTGGAAAATCCATCCCTGCTGCAATGGGCAAACGTGTTGAATTTGCTGCAGGGCTTGAAGGGGTTGAGATTGACCCCAACAATAAAGACTTGTTGATTGCAAAGATCGCTGGCTGTCCCTATCTCTTGCCAAATGGGGTGAGGATAGAGCCAACTTACACCGTCAAGGACGTTGATCTCCATACCGGCAATATTGATTTCCCTGGGACAGTGAACGTGACCGGTGAGGTCCATAGTGGAATGACCATCAAGGCTGGGGGTGATATACATATCAAGGGCTCTGTCGAGGCAGTGATCTTGATTGCGAAGGGAGATGTCACTGTCGGGGGCGGTATTATCGGTCACTCAGAAAGAACGGAGTCCGATCATCATATCCATTCTAAGGTCGAATGCGGGGGTTCGTGCAGCGCAAACTTCACACAGAATGCACACATTTCAGCAGATCACGGTATCTTCATCCGGGACTACACAATGATGAGCGAACTGACCGCGGGCCACCAAGTCATTGTTGGAGATAAAAACCATAAAGGTCATATCATCGGCGGAGTTACGACCGCCGGCCTGCTCATTAAGGCCAAGGTCATTGGCTCGCCTACTCGTTCTAAGACTATCGTGGTCGCCCGCGCATCTAATACGTTGTATGCCCGTATTGGCGCATTGTCTGAGTCTCGTGATGCGGTCAAGGTTAGGCGAGTAAAGATCGTTAAGTTGCTGGAATTAGCCGCTATTAAACCCGGTCATGTATCAGAAGAGGCTATTAAGTCTGCCAAGTTCACACTCAGTCAGATTGAATCTGAAATAGCTGCTCTGGATCTGAGTGAAGAAGAATTACATAAAGAGATTATTGCCAGCCAAACGGCTAGGATCGTTGCAGAACTAAGATTTCTTGAAGGAGTTGAGGTGAGGTTCGGATCTAGACGGGCTACAACGATTGTGGACAGGGAAAGGGGAACGTATCGGCTGAGTCATGACGAACTGGTATTCGAATAAGACGACTGCTAACCCTCTCAATTCCAAAATCGCTACACAGCCATG
>JBAWVG010000101.1:0-3153 GCA_037147395.1 Nitrosomonadaceae bacterium
TATCAGTGCCTGTGGTCGGTTGAATAACTGACCGATCATCTGCTGACCCATATCCTCATCGGTCGTAACGCGGCTGACCAGCATACCTGCTGCGGTCGAGATCACTAAAGCCGGTATCTGTGCAACCAGTCCGTCACCAATGGCTAGCATGGTGTAATTCTTAGCAGCATCTCCCAAGTCCATATTATGTTGCATCACACCGATGATCAGTCCACCGATCACATTGATCAGCAGGATGATAATTCCAGCGACTGCATCACCCCGTACAAACTTACTCGCACCATCCATCGAACCGTAAAAATCGGCCTCCTGAGAGATGGTCAGCCGGCGGGTACGTGCCTCGTCCTCACCGATCAGACCGGCATTCAGATCGGCATCGATTGCCATCTGCTTACCCGGCATTGCATCCAATGCGAAACGAGCACTCACCTCAGCGATACGTCCCGCACCCTTAGTGATGACCATGAAGTTTATGATCACCAAGATCACGAATACCACCAATCCAACGGTGTAATTACCTCCGACCAGAAAGTGGCCAAACGCCTCGATCACCTTGCCCGCAGCATCGGGCCCGGTATGACCTTCCAGAAGAACCACTCGTGTGGAGGCCACATTCAGAGACAGTCGTAATAACGTAGTCACAAGGAGCACTGTCGGAAATACTGAGAAATCGAGAGGCTTTGTGGTGCGCAGACTCACCAACAATACAATAATCGCCAGAGCGATATTGAAGGTAAATAAAATATCCAGCATGAACGGTGGCAATGGCAGAATCATCATCGCCAGGATCATGATGATTAATAAAGGGCCTGCAAAATTACGCACGCTTCCGCCACTGAACATTGTTGATAGGGAGAGTGTGCTATTCATCGGGTTTGCCATTTATGTCTCAATTTTAGATTCGGTCAGAATTCATTATTAATCTTGCTCATCACCGCGAGTCACCTTTTGCCCTAAAGGATCCATCTCGTCAGGAATTAAGACTTGTTGCGATAGTTGAGGTGCAGCACCACCGTATTCTCGGTAACGACGTAGCTGGAACACATAGGCCAGAACTTCTGCCACTGCGGTATAAAGGGTTTCAGGGATCTCGTCACCAATCTCGGCATGGTGGTATAGCGCACGAGCCAGACGTGGGGACTCAAGGATAGGAACACGATGCTCCTCGCCCAACTCACGAATACGTGCCGCTAACAGGTGGCTCCCCTTTGCCACGATCTTAGGTGCGCTCATTGCGGAATCTTGATAGCGCAGAGCAACAGCATAGTGGGTTGGGTTGGTGATGATTACGTCGGCCTTTGGAATCTCTGCCATCATGCGTTTACGTGATGCCTCACGTTGTAGACTTCGGATCCGCGCCTTGACATGAGGGTCCCCCTCGGACTCCTTCATCTCCTTACGTACTTCTTCCTTAGTCATCTTGAGCTTTTCACCATGATCCCAAATCTGATAGGGGACATCGATCAGCACAATCAGTAACATCGATCCGACAATGATGAAGAAAGTCAGTCCGAGTAGATTGCCCATATGAGTGACCCCGAGATCGACCGACTGGCTGGCCAGGGAGAGGACCGCATCCCTGAAATTCCAAATCACCAGAGCGCCCACTCCCCCAATCACCAAGGCCTTTGCAACTGCCTTGATCAACTCGATCACACTCTTCTTAGAGAACATCCGACCCAGACCACTCATCGGGTTAATACGTTTAAAGTCTGGCTGAATGGCTTTCGCACTGAATAACCAGCCGCTCAGCATCATCGGTGCAAATAGCGCCGCCACAACCAATATGCCAAACAATGGCAGGAGTGCTAGCAAAGCATCAGAAGCCAACTGACCCAGCCTGGGTATCATGAGCTGAGAATCAAAGGCAAGCTCCCGCTCCATCTGAAGGCCTTTTCTCATGATTGCCGACATCTGTCCCATCAAACCAGAACCCATGAACCATACCCCACCCGCTGAGATAAGAAGCACGATAAAGGTCGTCAGCTCTGGCGAGCGAGCAACCTGTCCCTCCTCCCTCGCCTTTTCTAGCTTTTTGGGCGTTGCGGGTTCTGTTTTCTCAAGATCACTCTCTTGACCACCGGCCATGCGGACTCCTTGTGTCTATCCTCGATTATTGACTAGCGCCCGTAGATTCAATCCATCAAATAGATGGGCATTTATGCCGTTATTTGGGTTCGGTGGAAATGCACAAAAAAGATGGGAGATGAGAGAGCGGAACCCTCATCCTATTAGGGAGGATTAAATGAACACCATTCACTTCAGATTTGATAGTCCAGACTGACCGCGCATCAATGGCTAACGATCGATCGGACCGTAGATTTCTATACCATTTAGCCTGATGATCAGACCAAAAAAATTACTCTATTTCCAATGACTTAGTCATCACTAAGCACAATCTTTGGAAGTCATTATATTGATCCAGATTAAGGGCTCGGGGGTTGAGACCGCCATCCGCATAGACCAGTCCAATGGGAACCCCATTCACCAGTATCGGCATGGCAAAAAATTCGCAATTTCCTACACCCTTCCAGATGGTCTTAATCATCTCCTCGAGCAGGAGTGACTGAAGCTCATTCTTGGTCTCTGCGCTATACCAGACCGACTCCATCTTACCCATCAATCTTGAAAAGACATGTTGATGAACCAGGTCAATCTGAATCCTTCTGAGTAAAGAGGCCTCCTCTGTACCCATCACGAATTTTGCCGTGGCCTGACTACGCTCATCATCGATCTCCATGAAGAGCACTCGATTCAGTCCGATCCCGGTATGGATACCATGGAAGATGGTGGAGAGAACTTCAACAAAATCCATATCCTTAGATGCAGATGGACTCAGAAGTCCCGTCACTCTCGCGATAACCGCACTCGGATCGTTCCCAGCATCCTCATCCTCAGGAAGGGGTGGCAGCCAGGATGCAGGTCGTGTCATGCTGTCATTAATCAATCCCCGGATCGCCTTCAAAGATGCTCTTCGAGCTCTCATCATGACTTCATGACGGGTAACGCCAACAAGCTTCCCAATCGCGGCGTAATCGCCTTTCAGAGAGGGGTGGCTCCATCCATCAGATGAGTGCATGGCCAGTTTAACTGCCAGTGCGACATTCTGAACTCGAGGTGAAACATTATGAATATCATCCATCAGAGTCTGTA
>JBAWVG010000102.1:0-3148 GCA_037147395.1 Nitrosomonadaceae bacterium
AGGGTCGTCATAAACCCAACGCGGCCTCAACCTCACGGTTGAGGCCGCGTTTTTTGCTAATAGGGAATTTGAGTAAACTGTTATTTGAAGAACCAGATAAAATCTTGATAACCTAGCGTATGCAACGACCGCAATCACAAAATTATGATCTCTTTGACCGGGATAATGAGACATTGCTCACCGAGGGGCCTCGACAAGTGATCGGCACGACTGATGCCAAGGAGTTTCCACTTCGAGAAGCGCATGAACTGGTGCGAGATCTGATGACGCCCAACCCTTGGATCTACTGGGCAGACTTTCTCTTCCATATCACACTGGGCTGGGCAGCTTTTTTGACGGCATTGTATATGCCTCTATTCTCTATCTGGCAGATTCTGTCTTGTATAGTCTCTACATTTGCACTTTATCGTGCGGTGATTTTTGTTCATGAGCTAGCACACCTAAAGAAAGGCACATTCCAAACATTTCGACTGGTATGGAATCTCATCTGTGGTATCCCACTCCTGGTTCCATCCTTTACCTATGATGGCGTGCATACTGACCATCATAAACCCGATATCTACGGTACCAGTAAGGATGGAGAGTACGTCCCATTCGCCACTCGAAAGCCGAGGGAGATGATCGGTCATATCCTGCTGTCGTTTGCTCTGCCATTGTTTTTCATCGGTCGCTTTTTGTTGCTGGCACCGATTTCTTATTTGATTCCATCCCTGCGTAAGATTATTTGGGAACGGGTGTCTTCTCTCACTATCGATTTGAATTATAGGCGAGCAGAAAATGCCATCAGAAATGACAAGCATTGGCAGCTTCAGGAGTTTGCTACCTTTCTATTCGCGTTGATTATCATTACCTGCATTGCGTTAGATATCCTACCCTACCAAGCGTTTATTCTCTGGTATGTAATCGGCATGACCATTTTCTTTCTCAATTCGATACGCACGCTCGCCGCACATGCCTACCGAAATCCAGGTGAGCACAGGATGGGCTTCGTTGAACAGTATCTCGATTCCATCAATATCTCTGGTAACGTTTTTATTACTGAGATGTGGGCTCCGCTGGGTTTGCGCTACCATGCCACGCATCACCTCTTCATGAGCATGCCCTACCACAACCTCGGCAAGGCACAACGCCGGCTGGTGAGTGGCCTAAGCGATAATACGCTCTATCTAAAAACTCTACGGAATGGTCTGTGGGATGCTCTGCGAGTTATCTGGAGCGATGCATCGGCAGCAACAAAACGCTGAGAATTCTCTGCCAAGAGGGGTGACTGTCTGCTACTTAATACTCAGAATAAGATAGAATTTTCTTAATCAGTGGGCCGTCAAGTTTCTCCTAAGTTCTATCAATTTAGGCGCCATGGTGCGACATCGGCCTCGGTGATGACTCTATGTTTGGTCACTCGTGCACTGTCAAAATCTGCATGCTCACGCGCGCTGACCAGATATATTCCAGTTTCCATATGGATCTCGACCTGCCCATCGGCCACTGCGACGCTGCCCCCTTTTTGTTGCATCCTGACGCTGAAACGGGTGCCGATATCCTTAATGCGGACGGCGCCAATCCTGACTTCTAGTTTTTCAGAATCCTCACTCGTAACATCAAAATAAGCATTGCCTCGTAGCACTTCAATCCAAGGAGGCTGAGTATTAGAAACCGTGATTGCACTGTCGCTATCCAGGCTAACGATGATATCTGGCGTCGCTTGAATGGTTAGACGTTGCCCTGGTTCGGTCTCATGTAGCCTGGCCGTCACCGGTTTTGAGATGTACCAGCTCATGAGCCCTAGACCCAGAGCAAGGGCAATTATGGCGCTATGCAACAGGATGTGACGCCAAGTGAAGGGGCGTACTGCAGGAGCTACCGGTGGCTTTGGGGGGTGAGTCATGATGGGACCATCAGCATTATTTAGACGATCGTATCTCTGATGAAGATAATCCAGATGCAAACCTGTTGTAGATTGCTACTAGAATTCGGATGGATCGGTAACGAATCCGATTCGCACTAATCCGGCCTTTGCTGCAATGGACATTACACGGGCCACATGCTCGTAATGAGCATTCCGGTCAGCACGGATATGCAGTTCGGTATTAGGACTCTTCATCGCCGTCGCAGCAAATCGCTCGGCCAGTTGTTCCAGTTCTACCGGCTCACCATTCCAATAGAGGCTGGCATCATCACGGATACCAAACTCGATATGGTCTGGCTGAGTGATATTGGGACTGCTTGATGCCTTGGGCAGATCGACCTTCACTGAATGCGTAAGTAATGGCGCGGTGATGATAAAGATCACCAGTAGCACCAGCATCACATCCACTAATGGAACGACATTGATCTCTGCCATTGGGGTCTGGCGCGAGCTTCCGCTCATGCTTCCGAATGCCATTATTTACCCCCCTTGGATGGAGTTGCTACTCGCATCGGAGGCACATCACCCGCAGAACTATTCGTCTTGGCACCGACAGCGATCAGTGTAAATAGATCATGAGCAAAGGTATCCAGCCGTGCCAACCAGATGCGGTTTCGCCGCACGAATGCGTTATAGGCGAGTACAGCAGGTATCGCTACCGCCAGTCCAAGTGCCGTCATGATCAATGCCTCACCCACTGGTCCTGCCACCTTGTCTAATGTCCCTTGTCCAGACAGGCCGATCTGAACCAGCGCATGATAGATACCCCATACCGTCCCAAATAGACCGATATAGGGTGCAGCAGAGCCGGCAGAGGCGATGAGCGTGAGACCATTCTCAACACGCGTAGCCTCCTGATCGATACCATTACGTAACACCCGGGTGAAAAACTCACTCGACCCGCCGGCAGCTTCGAGCTTGTGAAGGTCATGTTTCTCAGAAGCGGTAGCGGCATCTAATGCCAGTTGTGCGAGCTGTGCAAAGGCATTGTCTGCTGGGTGGCCTTTCATCGTTGAATTCACTTCTTGCAAAGAGTCTGCATCCCAGAATCGTTTGAGAAAGACCTCTGCTCGTTGACCCTCCAGCAGATTGGCAATCCCCTTGGTGAATATCAAGTACCAACTCGCAACCGATAGACCAAGTAACAGGACCAGTACACTGATACCGACACCATCGACCTGAGCAAGAAAGTGTGCGAAGCCGAGTTCTTTTTCCATCGTGCTAATCTCCGTGCAATACAAA
>JBAWVG010000103.1:0-3128 GCA_037147395.1 Nitrosomonadaceae bacterium
GATCATCACTGTGAACGATCTTCCAGAACGAGTTAATGTCGAGGAGTAGTTCCTTATAATCCAATTCCAGGATATCTTCGCAGTTTGGGCTCACATAAAGAAATCTACTATTCCCGTCAGGCTGGATGACGTAATTATACAGCATCACCGGTACAGTGGAGACAATTCGCTGGAAACGGTTTTCACTTTCCCGCAGTTTTTCAGTTATCAGCCTCTGTTCTGTGATGTCTTCCTTTACGGCAACAAAATTGGTAACCTTACCCTGCTCATCTTTGATGGGGGAAATGGATGCATGCTCCCAGATTATGTCACCGTTCTTTTTCTTGTTACAGAGGTCGCCACGCCATTCCTCACCGGCAGTAATTGTGCTCCACAGCTCCTCGTTGTCGCAGTCTATGATTCTTCATCATCAACAGATGGCCCCATCCCGACATGATCGACACACATAATCTCAGTTCCTCTCGTTAACGCAGTATTCGAGAGGAGACAGAAGATGACAGAAACAAATGGAACTGTAGCAAGTGGAGAGTCAGATGGCGGCAAGAAACTTCTTCCTACACGAGGCAAGCGATACTCCCCTGCTATCAAGCAGGAGATTCTAGGCTTTGCCCAGGATGGAGGAGTTGCGTCAGCAGCAGTAAAGTACGGGGTCACAGAGACCACCATTTACGAATGGCGTAAGGCGGCAAAGCGTAGGGTGAGTACAACGGGAAGTTTTCCTGCTGTGCAAACCGAAGAGGAAGATTCCAAGGTTGAACGTGACGTGCGGATACTCGCTATGTGGCGTCAGCACCCAGGGTACGGCCCTAGTCAACTACGCAACATGCTTAAGCGAAGTGGCTTCAGGGTTTCTGTAGGTACGGTACGGCATGTAATCGAAGAGAACGGCTATTTGCCTCCGACGCTCAAGCGCAAGGAACGTGTCGGTCGTTATGAGGCTGGTCGTCCCCGTGAACTGTATCATCTGGATTTCTACCACTTCTACATCCATAAGCAGAAGCAGTGCGTGCTGTTTATTGAAGATGACTATTCCCGTTTCATCGCGGGATGGGCGATGGTTCCGACCGAGCAAGCTGATCCGGTGATCGAGAGTTTTGAGCTTGCAGTACAGCGTTATGGCCGCCCGGAAGGGGTAATGAGTGACAGGGGTTCGGCCTTTCACTCCTGGAAGGGCTTGTCCCGCTTTGAGGCTCTGCTGGAGGAGTATGAAGTCAACTACTACCTGGCTAAGGAAGCGGCGGTTAACGGCAAAGTAGAAGCGCTCAACGCCAGTTTCCAGAAAGAGTGCGTCGAGCAGATTGAATTCATGGACTTGACGGACGCTGCCCGGAGGATTGGACGCTGGGTTGATCATTACAACCACCGGCGTACCCATCATGGCCTGGGTGGTTTGCTGGTTCCGGCGGATCGTTACTATGGCGTGGCAGAGCAGACCATGAAACGCATTGAGCAAGGGCTTGGTGCTGATACGCCTGAGCTGACCAACCCGGATAGTCGTGGATTGGATCTATTTCGGGTCGTATCTTATGGCGGTAAGTCGCAAATTTGGCTGATGGGGCAGAAGATAATGGGATAGTAGTTGGAAAAGGGTGGTTACTGAGGCATTATCACGTTGCACGACATAAAAACCTTAAAGGACCACCCGATCCCCTATGAATTTATTAGAAGATTGCAAAAGCAACAAGCTGACATTAATCGCCACCTACAAACTTGTGCAAGATGCCGCTGAAAGCTTGGGAATCAATCTTGATGGGCCTCTAACCAAGATCTGCGAACGAGCTCATATTAACCGGCCACAGGTTTATGAGAAAAAGACGCAGATAGAAGACGCCTTGGTAGAAATTGATCTCTCCGGTCCCGGTCGTCCTGTGGTTCCGGTTTTACCATCAGAGGAAGAGAAAAACTGGCGACTTCGCGAGAAGGTTCTGCGTTTCCGCCTGAACCATCCCGACGCATTGGTGTTTCGTCGTATCAGTGGGCATACCACCTACAGTGATTCTTTTATCAGATTTATTTTTGATTTGCACGATGAGTGGGATGGTTCCAGCGAGCGCTTTTGCGAGCAAGTGGAGATTCCTTACCAGACATTTAGGAGCTGGAGTAAAAAAAACTAGTGAAGCCATACGAGGAGCAGCTACCCAGACCATATTCACCACTTGCAATCGGAGCAACCGATGATGCTCGCGAGATAGCGGAGGATTATTCGACGTGGGGAGGAAGCCTCAGGGACTTTTTTAAATACGAGAGTGCCAAAACACGTCTGGCACCGGCTCCAATTCGTCGGTTGCTGGTCATTCTTGGCTTGATTTCCGTACGTTCCGGCAAAGGGCCTCGTTATCGCGGTGAAACGACACGTTGCCTCCCGGGCAGCATCCTGGTAACTGATGGAAAAACTGTTGAGGCTGTCTTTACTGGCAGCGGAGAGATCAGGCAGTATAACTGGCAGGGGATAATAGATCAGGCAACAATCTGTCATACAGCCGTCGTAGTAACTGACACCGAATCAGCCGCTGGCGTTGTCAAAGCCTTCGATGACAGTTGCAAGTTTCTTGGCCGGGCACCTCAGGCCCTGGTGCATGATAACAAACCGATTCATGATGACAGCAAACTGCGGGAGCATATTGAAAAGACCACCATAATGATTCCTGCAACTCCGGCTCGTGGAGAGAATAAGGCCGGACTGGAAGGTGAGTTCGGCAAATTTGAACAGGCTGTTGGAACAATCTTTCTGGATGACAGCAGTGAGGATCGATTAAAAAAAACGGCCGTCAGTGAAATCCTGAGAGGCTACACCGCCGGAATCAATCATTCGGGTCGCTTTGAATTTAACGGCAAAAGCAGAGAGAGCATTCTGCGAAAAACTTGCCCGGACAGCGAAAAGGATCGCCAATTCATTGAACAGCTTCATGCAGATCACACTAAAAAACGACGGGTCGATATTCTGCCGACCAAGTTGGCAAGTCGGGCACTTCTGGATGAAGGATTTAAACGATTTGGGATTGGCAACCAAGATTCCATGGAGAAACTCCTTGAATGGCTCGCCGGTAGCTTTACCCCGGAGGCCATCCGTCAGGGGTTGGCCATATTCGGTACAGAACAGGAGAAAGGGCGTCTGCAAAACAAGTTTG
>JBAWVG010000104.1:0-3103 GCA_037147395.1 Nitrosomonadaceae bacterium
CTCAACGTAAAGCCCTCCGCGTTAATGCAACTGCGGCCGCTGAGGCGTCAGGTATCTCTAGAGTGACCTTGCATCGAGTGGAGCGTGGCGAGCCGTCTGTGAATATGGGCGCTTATGTCAATCTTATGCTAGCTCTGGGGTTGAATTTTGCTATTGACACAAAAGCAGATGAAAACCAGACAGGATATATTCCCGTACGTATCCATCTTGATGATTACCCTCAACTCAAAAAGCTAGCCTGGCAGTTAAAGGCGGGCGCTGATCTTACTCCTCTCGAAGCGCTTGGTATTTATGAGCGAAATTGGCGCCACATCGACCACCTCGCACTCGACTCAACTGAACGTCAACTGATTGATGTCTTACGATTGGGGTTAGGGGAAGTCAGGGTTTCCAATGTTTAGCCGTCCACATCATCAACGCATCGCGCATGCGCTTCAATTACTCAATGCGCAATTGTTGCTTGAAAATAAATGCTTGTTTGGCGGAGGTACACTAATCGCATTGATGTTTGGTGAGTATCGTGAGTCGGTCGATATTGACTTTTTGGTATCAGACATTCTCTGTTATCGCAGGCTTCGTGAAATCGTGACCGGCTCAGGCGGCATTGCAAATATCTTCAAGGAAGAGGCTACCCAGACTATCCGCTTTGGAGATGTGCGTACGGATCAGCATGGTATTCGAACTTCTATCCTCGTTACTGGGCAGCCAATTAAATTTGAAATCGTCTTGGAAGGCCGGATTGAACTCGAACTCCCCAGTCCATCTGATGTGATTTGTGGGGTTTCAACCCTTACGAAACTCGATATGGCAACGAGTAAATTGCTCGCAAACTCCGATCAATGGGGTGACGATAGTGTGTTTAATCGTGATGTGATTGACCTAGCGATGATACCCCTCTCCTTACCAACCTTGCGAAGGGCTGTCGCAAAGGCAGAGACGGCTTATGGAAAATCAATACTAAGGGATCTGAACTTGGCGATTGAGCGCCTAGAGTCGCGCCAGAATTGGTTAGAGCATTGTATAGACGTCCTGTCTATTCAAGCCACTAAGGCTGTGTTGTGGACCAAGATTAGAACCCTTAAGAAGATTTTGAAGTAACCACTTCCCTCAATCTGGATTCGGTGAATCCTTCGTGCCTAAAAGCGCTCTAATCATGATGCTGGTCCGGCCTTGCATTAGGCTTTCCAGCGCGTCCTGCAGCTGCCGACCAGATTTCTGATCCGGCACTGTAACCCCCTCCTCCAGAATCAAAATGGATGGATCTTTCAGAAATGCCCGAGCAATGACAATATGAAGACGTTGCTCCTCAGAGAGATCAACACCCCCTTCTCCCACCACGGTCTGCAATCCTTGCGGAAGCTCTCGGATGAATTCTGCTGCATGAGAGGCATGCATTGCACTAATGATCTCAGCTTCTGTGGCATGCCCCGTGCCGCCATAAGCGATATTCGCTGCCACGGTGTCATTGAATAAGGTCAATTCGCGTGATATCCATGCGATATTGGCACGTAGACTGGCCAGTGTGAGCGTTGCCAGATTGTGTCCATCGAGCAGAATCCTTCCATGACTAGGCTTAGAAAAACGTGTCACCAGATCGGCTATCGCAGGATCCGCTCGTTGCATCCTCTCACCCGGGTGAAGTACTCGCGCAATTTCATCCCTCATGCTGGAAACGGGTGACTGCCCGCAAAAACCAACCTGTTCAAAGATTAACTCCCCTCGAGCGCGACCGATGTTAACCCTGCCGATATCCGCCTCAGGCACCTCTTCCAGTAGCACGAATACCGATGTGGCGGCTTGCAGCCCTTGCTGTCGAGACAGGTAGAAAAAGGTTATCCGCCTCACCGGCAGGATCAACAGCAGCATGGCCAGACTGAGCGAGACAAAACTACCGATGCCTCCATCTGCAGTGGTTTGTTGGGCGGCGGGTGAGATGACAATCGCGAGCATCACACCGATGGTCAGATGCATCACTGCTGTTCTGAAGGATTTATCTGCGGCCTGTTTTAAGTTGATACGCTGCACTCGATCAGATTCGATCTTGAAGCGCTGTCTCTGATACTGCTGCCCTCCATCTAGCTTAATGACTTTGTGGTTTCTGATCGACTCCTGGACTAGTCGTATCATGCCATTGTGCAATGATGACGCATCTAGATCACTTGTCTGATGCGGCTCACCGCTTGATCGCACAATCAGCATGATCACTGGAATCATCGATAATGCGAGTAATGCGGATCTCCAGTCTAGATAGAGCATCCACGCTAGCAACGCGATGATGGTCAGTCCATCCCTTGCCAGAGCAGTAACAGCAGTCGTAACGGTATCAACGGCCCGACTCGTATCAGAAATAACGTTGGCAACAAGATCCTCACTTGAGTGATCCGCGTAATACCGTGTAGGTAGCATCAACAGCCTCTCGAAGATAGCTACCCGTAAGTCTGCCGCGAGTCTGCCATTTACCCAGTGAAACGCATACCGACTGCAGTAGCTTGCACCCCCCCGCATTGCAAAAAATACCATGAGCGCCAGCGGCACCAGTGGTAGCAGCTCATGTTCCGGTTTGACGGACGTTCCATCCAGTATCAGTTTCAGTAAGATCGGCAATGCCGGTTCGGTGACCGCCATCAGCACCATGCTCGGGACCCCTACTGCGATCATTCCCCAACAAGGCGCGAGATAGTCTGCCAAGTGTCTATACAACCTGCGTCCAGTCATGGTCTGTGTGTTCTGCATGGGCGCACAATATCAGAATCAGGGAGCGATGAGATAGAGACGCTACCTGGATTGCCAGATGCAGCACTTAAAATATCTGAGTGCCACTTTCTGCGACGCTGAGTTGGAGACCAGAAACTCTCATGGGTAGAAGCTTGTACAGGATCTTGATCTTGTTATACCCTCCCCTCCCCATCTCCCCTTAACGTCGCCCCAAACACCTTAAACCTTCGCCAGAAGGTATTGTGGACATATACCTCCTTTGGGTTCTATCCGACGATGTAAGCACTCGCTAATCATCTATTGTCAATCGGTCGAACAGTCGCATTAAGGTCAGCAGATCAAAAGTTGTTCAGTATCCAGCAGTATCTAAGAAGCCGATCTGACTGAT
>JBAWVG010000105.1:0-2768 GCA_037147395.1 Nitrosomonadaceae bacterium
ATTTAAATATGCTGACAAGTCATAAGTCTTGCTGACGTGTGTGCTATCTGATGAGTGCTTTTATTTGTAGGCTATTGCTGCACTACACGGACCGACCAAGTGTACAACCTCATACCGCTTAAATCCGGCTTCTTGGCACCATCCCCAAAAATCAGCACCGGTAAAATCAAATGCATCACCAAACTCGATGAGCATATGAAGGGACATCATGAGTCCAAAAGCATTCGTACGTCGATCATCGTCGATAATATTTTCAATCACGACGAATACTCCATTTTCAGGAAGGGCCTCATAGGCTGAACGTATAAGATGCTTCTTCTTCTCTAGATTCCAATCGTGAAGAATATTTCCCATGGTAATAATGTCTGCCTTTGGTAGGGGGTCTTTTATAAAATCTCCCGACACAATATTGATTCGATCAGATAGTCCTGCCTTCGCAATCCATTTTCTAGCGATGGGTTCAACAATGGGCAAGTCGAAGCTCGTGCACTCCAAATGCTGATGCTGTCCTGCCACAATGCTTGAAAGTAATCCGGTGGCACCTCCTACATCACAAAGTGATTTGTAACCTGAGAAATCAAATTTTTGTGCAAATGCTTCAAAATTTCCAAAAGAGATTCCTCGCATGGCACCCATGAACTGCTCGAGTCTGGGTATGTCTTCATAGAGGACCTCAAACATTGATTTTTGACTGTGTTTGATTTCGTTCTGGGGTTTTCCTGTTTTAAGCGCGATTCCCAGATCATTCCAGAACCGGTATAAACGGTCGTTAGCCATCTCAAGGATGCCGCCGATATATGAGGGTTTATTCTTATCGAGGAATTGAGCAGTCTCCTCGGTATTGGAATAAAGCGCCGTTGGACCATTCCCAGTACGATTCAGAAAACCGAGCGCGACCAAGGTATCAAAAAAATCCCAAATCCCACGAGGATGGAGCTCGAGCAATCTACCAAGGGTCTCTCCTGTCATGGACTGACTCTCAAGCTTTGTGAAGAGCTCTAATTCAACCGCTGTGAGAAGGACCTTTGATTGCCAAAAGCCAAAACCGGTTTGGAAAATTCGTGATGAGTCTGGATTCGCCATGATGATTCCTTATATTAATAAATAACCGTAGAGGTGAGTTGAAGTGCAATGATCCGCTGGATTTCATGTTTTATACGGAGGTATGAGTCTATACCAACTCACACCCAGTATCTCCAATACTTGAGATTGAGTGGTTATCCCTTTCTTAAGAGTTAGTTACGTGTTCTCTTGTATGAAGATACCGATCTGTACCATCTTCCCCTCCAGACATGATCACAGTGACTTCTGGAGCATAGCGCCTATTGAAGGTGCTGTAGATTTATGCACCATGATGAGCCGCCGCTGTAATACAATATTTAGCGTATTTTTAAAAATTATGTTGATCGGAACACGACTTGGAAAATTCAATGCACACTCTCAAGCGATTACTACTTGCTGTCAGTATCTTCGGCCTGGTGGCTACCGCTCATGCAGCACCGATGGATGATGCGGATGCTGCTTACGACAAGGGTGACTATGCACAATCACTTAAGATATGGAAATCGCGAGCAGCGGAAGGGGATGTAGTCGCGCAATACAACCTAGGGATGTTGTATGACACCGGTCGGGGAGTCGTCCAGAATGATCAAGAGGCATTAAAGTGGTTCAAGATTGCTGCAGAAAAGGGGAATGCGGCCGCACAATTCAATATCGGAACGATGTATG
Source organism: Nitrosomonadaceae bacterium (assembly GCA_037147395.1). Lineage (GTDB taxonomy): Bacteria > Pseudomonadota > Gammaproteobacteria > Burkholderiales > Nitrosomonadaceae > VFJL01. The sequence continues at coordinate 1,729 of JBAWVG010000105.1, forward strand.
ACACCGGTCGAGGAGCCGCCCAGAACGATCAAGAGGCACTGAAATGGTTCCGGTTGGCTGCAGGAAAGGGAAATGCATCGGCGCAAAATAGCCTTGGCTGGATGTATCACTATGGTCGAGGAGTTACCCAGAACCGTCAAGAGGCATTAAAGTGGTACAAGCTTGCTGCAGCACAAGGACAACAAGCTGCAATAGCTAATCTAAAAAATCCGCAGATGATATCGGCACAATACTCGGGTAGTCCCAGCATGAGAACAGATCAACCTCAACGCACAGTCGCTCGACCACAAATTGCAGAAGGAATCTCGACACCTAAACTAGTCTTTAGTGCTTCAGCGCCAAGGGCTGATGGCTCTGTTAAGTTGAGTGGTCGTGTAATAAGTGAAGCCAAAATTTCAGAAGTAACTATTAATGACCGTCCGCTAGAAGTATCTTTAGATCGAGATAACGCTTTCAAGGTCACTCGACTCCCTGCAATGGGGGGCGTTACAAGCTACCGCTTAAGTGTGGTCGATGAGCATGGTCAGATGGCAGAGACAGAGATTAATGTCGAACGGGCTGCCATTCAATAAGCAGAACTCGTTGACCTCACAATCGGTCAATTCGGGTGTGACAGTTCGTAAGATCGAACAAGGGGGAGGGGTCATGCGCTAGGCTACTACCCCGTCGTATTGAGTTTAACTGTAAAGCTGGCAATGCCGATCTTGAATAAGAACTTTGCAGCCGTATCCAGTGTTTTGAATTCCCGTATTTCACGTTTTGAGGTCTCCAACGGATGACCGTCAGCGACAATCATGTAACCATTTGACATGACTGCATAACTGACGTGAACATGCTTGATCGCATTTGCATTCAGTAGCAGCTTGAGTTCTCGTTCAATCATTTTTTATCCGGCGAGAGTTAAGCATTATTGGGTATCCACGCTTACATTGAATAGATCACTCTGTTCCACTGTTGGTCCAGATGATAAGCGGTATCCCCATCTATTGACCCGGTTTGGTGGGTTTGATCGCTATGTATTGCGACCTTTCTTGTCGCAT
>JBAWVG010000106.1:0-2704 GCA_037147395.1 Nitrosomonadaceae bacterium
CAATTTCCAATTGCGGGGGGTGCCTACAAGTGGGCACGTCAACTCGGAGGGGAGACCGTAGGCCTGTATGCGGGGGTCATCTATGTCAGTTCCGCGATCGCGATGCTGACTACGACCGCGTATACCGGCGGTATCTGGCTCGCCACATTATTCGGTTCGGTGAGTGGGGGTGGGGTCATGATGGTGGTATGGGGGGCAGTCTTCTTGATGGTCTGCACGCTCCTCAATCTGGCCCATGTCAGAGTCTTCAAGTTAGTGATTAATTTAGGGGTTTATTCTGAGGTGATCGGATCACTCGGTGTTGCGGTGGTGCTATTCTTTTTCTTCAGAGAGCATCCTGTCTCAGAGCTGTTTCAGCATCTGGGTACGGGGACAGCCCCTAGCCAGAGTGCCGCCTTTCTGGCGGCACTTGCCATCGCAGGATGGGCATTTATTGGGTTTGATGCCTGTTCCACCACCGCGGAAGAGACCCGCTACCCTCGGAGGATGGTCCCTCGAGCGATCTTCTTTTCACTGTGCACGGTCGGGGCAGTGGTGATCTTTAATTCCGCTGCGCTGACACTGGCATTCGATCACGATACCCTGGTCAGGGCTAGCGCCACATCAGACCCGATCACGCCGCTGATTGCCGATAGACTCGGCCCCTGGTTTGAAAAGCCCTTCCTCGCAATCGTTACGATCGCATTCCTCGCGTGCGGTGCATCAGTGGTTAAGTACGTCTCAAGGATCGTCTACTCGATGTCCCGTGAGGGCAATATGCCGCTCGTGTTGAGTCATGTAACGGTCGATAAGCATCCAAGGAATGCGGTGATCTGCACGGCGGTATTGGCTGGATTGGGTCTGGTCTTCGGGTTAAATGATGGGGCGGTCGCAACCGTGATCGCGTTCGGAACAGGGGGTCTGTACGCGATGTTTGCGATGACCACGGGGGTTGGTCTGTATGCCCGTCTAACGGGCCAATGGGACCCCTCTCTGGGAGACTTAAAGCTCGGGGTGTGGGGCCTTGTGATCAATGGAATGGCTTTTCTGTGGTCGGTATTTGAATTTATTAATATCGCATGGCCGAGGGAGTATATCGCACCACTCAATGCCCCCTGGTGGCAACTCTGGGCGGTGCCCCTGGTACTGGGAAGCATACTCGGTGCGACCACACTCTATATCTTAATCAATCGTCACCCTTCCCCTGTGAATAGGGAGAAGAGATAGTCATGTTCAAGAAAGTGCTGATCGCAAACCGAGGGGCTATCGCGTGTCGCATCATCCGAACCCTACGAGGAATGGGTGTTCAAAGTGTCGCGGTCTATACCGATGCCGATTCAGGGTCTCGCCATGTGGTGGATGCGGATGAATCGTATTGCATCGGGAGCGGGGTCGCGTCGACGAGTTATCTGGATTCAGACAAGATCCTGCAGGTTGCAAGGCAGTCCGGTGCAAAGGCCATTCATCCTGGCTATGGTTTTTTAAGTGAACAAGCTCATTTTGCTGAGAGGTGTTCCGACCAGGGGATCTGTTTCATTGGACCCACTCCCGATCAGATGCGGATCTTTGGTCTTAAGCACAGCGCGAGAGAACTAGCTCTACAGAATCAGGTGCCTCTGTTACCGGGGACCGGACTACTGAATGACCTTGAGCAGGCACTACGAGAGGCATCCCGGATCGGTTACCCGGTCATGCTAAAGAGTACCGGGGGAGGGGGTGGGATCGGGATGCGTCTGTGCTGGAATCAGGATGATCTGGAAGGGTCCTACGATTCGGTGAAGCATCTCGCGCAGAATAACTTCCGGGATGGGGGGCTCTTCTTAGAGAGGTATGTGGAGGGGGCTCGCCATATCGAGGTGCAGATCTTTGGGGACGGTCTGGGTGGAGTGATTGCGCTGGGTGAGAGGGACTGCTCGTTACAACGTCGTAACCAAAAAGTGATCGAGGAAACGCCCGCCCCCAACCTTGATCCTCATCTGTGTCATTTGATGATGGAGTCTGCGATTCGATTGGGTCGGGCGGTGAATTACCAGTCTGCCGGAACGGTGGAATACATCCTCGATACACACCTCGGTGAGTTTTATTTTCTGGAGATGAATACCCGACTTCAGGTCGAGCATGGAGTGACCGAGCAGGTGACCGGGATTGATCTGGTGGAGTGGATGGTCAGGCTCTCTGCAGGAGATCTGCCGCCACTCGACTCGTTCGATATCAGGTCGAGTGGTGTCGCAATCCAGGCCCGAGTCTATGCCGAGAATCCGGCTAAGGATTTTCAGCCGTGCTGCGGAGTGCTGACAGAGGCGAGATTTCCATCATCGGTCCGTGCTGAGACCTGGATAGACCGTGGGATTGAAGTCTCACCGTTCTACGACCCTCTGTTAGCGAAGATCATTGCGCATGGATCGGACCGAGAGCGCGCCATTGATAAATTACTGGCCGGGCTAGAGGATACAGAGATTGCCGGCATTGAGACCAATCTGGATTATCTGAAGAGGGTGGTACACAGCGCTCTGTTTCGAAGTGGCAAACACAGTACGAGCTCATTGAGCACCTTCCCGTATCGAGCAAATACCATCGAGGTGATTGAGCCGGGGGTACAGACGACGGTGCAAGATTACCCGGGAAGGATGGGTTACTGGAGTGTTGGTGTTCCCCCGTCTGGACCGATGGATGGGCTGGCATTCCGACTGGCTAACCGTCTGGTGAATAACTCACAAGATGATGC
>JBAWVG010000107.1:0-2628 GCA_037147395.1 Nitrosomonadaceae bacterium
TTTGGGCAGGCTGCAGCGGCAGATATTCTTCGATTACCGGATATGCCTGTCGTGCAACTACCCCCATGGGATGAGAGCCGAGTCAGTGATGCAGATGAGGAGATTGTTATCTCTCATAACTGGGATGAACTGAGGCGTTTCATGTGGGACTACGTGGGTATCGTTCGTACCAATAAGCGCCTTCAGCGTGCTCAGCACCGTATCAAGCTACTACACGAAGAGATCAGCGAGTACTACGCCAACTTCCGTGTCACCAGCGATCTTCTTGAGTTGCGTAATCTAGTGGATACAGCTGATCTTATTGTGCAGAGCGCCATGCTCCGTCATGAGAGTCGGGGTCTTCATTTCAGCAAGGACTACCCAGACCTCCTGCCGGAGGCAGTCAATACCATACTCAAGCAGTGACTCTTTAATCGGCGAGTCTGCCATGGCGGTACCGAATGTATCCTATACGTTATAGGAGGGCACATTGAGAGAGGAGGGTCGGTGCTCGGTTACCCCCGCATGGAGGGGCGACCCCTAGAATGAGGTCTGAGAGTCTGACCGATCTTGCAGGTTCATCTGAATCTGCTTCATCCTAATGGATGAGCTCCCTATAAGGACATCAGCAAGATCGGAATGGAATTAAGACAGCAGCTTATTTTCAATTGCGTAGCGGGTGAGGGCGGCATTGCTTTTCAGGCCTAGCTTGCTTAAGACGCGGCCCCGATAGGTCGTGACTGTATTTGAACTTAAATGTAGTTTAGCGGCAATATCTACAAGAGAGGATCCTTTAGCAAGTTGCTTTAATACCTCAAGCTCTCGGTCAGACAGGTCTGTATGAGATGATAACTTCTTGCTGCCGATTGACGTAGCAAAGGCTTCAGAGAGTTCTGGGCTGACATACCTCCCCCCTGCCGCCGCCTTACGAATCGCCGTGACCAAGGTCTCGATCGAGCAGTCCTTGGACATATATCCAGATGCGCCGTACTTTAGCGCCCTCGTTGCATAGATCTCTTCTGAATATATACTCAGCATCAGAATAATAAGTTTAGGGTATTTTTTACGCAGTATCTTCAGAAGATCAAGACCGCTGCTATCAGGTAATTCAATATCGAGTAGTGCAATATCGAAGCTCTTCTGCTGCATTATGCTTAATGCCTCCGTCGCACTTGCCGCCTCGCCCGTCACATCGATATCGTCCACAGTATCGATCATCATCCGTATGCCATTACGTACAATCGAGTGGTCATCGACCAGCAGTACCTTGATCTTCTTAGTCGTCAAGTGAATCTCCAATTGGTAGTTGTATCACTACGGTTGTCCCTTGTTCGGGGGTGCTTTTAATTTCTATACTGCCTTGGTGGAGAAGACATCGCTCCCTCATCCCAATGATGCCCATCGAGTTTTGATTGGACTGCAGGGCTATGGGAATGCCGATACCATCATCTGATATCTCGATGGTCACGATGCCGTCTTGGACCCTCGCATGAATGGTTATCCTCGATGCCTTGGCATGGCGGATCACATTGGTGATTGATTCTTGAGTCATTCGAAAGATCGAAGTACTAAGATCAGGTCCAATTTTGATTGATTCGGTCAGTTCGTCAATGACAAGCTCGCATTGAAGGTTTTCTCTTTTTTCGATCTGACCGCAATGCCATCTCAGGGTCTCCCATATCCCAAAATTTTTCAATATAGGAGGGCGCAGTTCATTGATCGTGTTGCGCATGGAATTGATCGCACTCACTGCCAGTTCACTTGCACTCACTATATGCGGGTCTGGGGTTAGACCATTCTTTTGGGAATGGTCGATAGAGACCGCTAGGTGGGAGTTGATACCTGAAAGATCACTCCCCATTTGATCATGTATGTCTCGTGCAATCCGTTGTCGTTCCTCCTCTTTGATGCTCTCCTGATAAGCCATCAGATTACGTAAATTAGACTCTGACTGTTGAAGATTGGTATTAGCAGCCTGTAACTGTTGCTCCGATTTCGTCAATCTACGTACTACAGGCAATACCAGCCAGTACAGGAGGACCCATCCTAGAGCAGCCATTAAAGAGGTATATAGGGCAATATCATAAAGACGCTTGTTTGCCGATTCGTACAATTCCTTTTCATCTATTTTGAGCACCATTCCAATGTTTTGATTCCTCAACCCTTGATAGGCTGCAACGACCGGAATCTGTCGATAATCCTTGGCATTGATGATGCCAGTCTTGCCATTTAAGGCAAAGTCCATCGGTAGCGGTAGATTGTTCACAATACGAGACAACTGTTTGAATTCAATTCCGCTTTCTCGACTTAGTAAACATTTCATTTCAAAGGAGTTATTCTTTAGAGGCTGGCACAGCATGAATTCACCTGAACTGCCGATCCTCCTGTGCGATGTGCTGGTTCGTTTCAGATCCTTAAGGTTCTTCTCAGTCTGAATGCTTCCGACTTGATGTCCATCGGAATTCAACACACTCTCAGTGACACGTACGAATAGGGATTTACTTTTTGAGTCCCACGCCATTGTTATGGAGGTGTCATTTATTAATGAAAACGAGGGTTCTAAATCCCGGATGAAATTCCCCGTACTTAGTAACTCCTTGCCATGAATATCGTAAGCTGATGCAGCGGTGAAGCCAGCTTCCAATAACG
>JBAWVG010000108.1:0-2597 GCA_037147395.1 Nitrosomonadaceae bacterium
AGTGGGTCAATCGCATGCAAGTAGATGGCCGAGACGATCAGTAGAGTCGCCCACAAGATCATATGCACCACCGCTGGAATCACCGGCGATATCAACCAGATCGCCGTCCCCAACAACAGCACTCCAAAAAACTGTTTTACTGACTCCATCCAGGGACCTGCCTTTGGCAGCAACGCCCCTGCCGATGCACCCAGTATCAGCAGTGGCATACCCATCCCGAGCGCCATCACGAAGAGTGCAGACCCACCCAGAACCACATCTCGTGTCTGGCTGATATAGAGCAGCGCTCCCGCTAATGGTGCCGCAACACAGGGGCCCACGATCAGTGCAGACAGAGCCCCCATCCCGAATACACTGGTCAGATGTCCGCCCTTCAGATGTCCCGCCTCCTCAGAGAGCTTGCTCTGAAGAAAGCTGGGCAATTGCAACTCATAGAATCCAAACATGGAGAACGCAAGAACGACGAATGTCAGCGCAAAGGTTCCGAGTACCCATCCATTCTGGAGTGTTGCTGAGAGCATCGCACCCGAGAGTCCGGCCGCAACCCCGGCCGCAGCATAGGTCAGTGCCATCCCCATGACATAAGACAGCGCCAAGATGAATCCATGTGTCTTGGTGATGTGGTGACCTCGGTTCGCGATGATCCCGGACAGGATGGGGAACATCGGAAATACGCACGGGGTGAACGAGAGCAGCAAACCGATCCCAAAAAATCCGGTCAAGATGAGCCAGAAGTTACCACTCTCAAACATCTGCTCGATCCTGTTTGATTCGGTCTCAGTCCCTGCAGGCTGAGCGGGTGATTGGAACAGTTCCTCAGCAGCGCTGGTTCTGGCAGCGTTCGCGTTATTACTCACAGCCTCTGCCACAGACCCGACCACGGCACGGGCCGCCGGCAGTGTCAATTCAAATAACTTGCTGATGGGTGCATAGCAGACACCGATCGGCTCATTGCAACCCTGGTAGCTCGCAGCAAGGGTCAATTGGTTGGTTGAGGAGAGGTCTCTCTTGAGGGAGATGATCGCCTGGAAGGGCTTATGAAATACCTCGATCTGTCCGAAGGTGAGATCACTCTTCATCTCCCCCCTCGGGAGGGAGACCCTCTCAATAAGGGTATTGGCATCTTGAGACTTAAATGCGACCTTGTCCCGGTAGAGGTAGTAATTTTTTGCTGGAACAAAGTCCGCGATCAGCGTATCCGCATCTCGAACCCTCACCGTCAGCTTAAAGGCCTGATCAGGCGGGAGCAGCTCCTCCTCACTCTGACCCAGATTTGCACCGAGTTGCTGCAGACCAGACATCAGATTAAAAGATTTCCCCTCCTGAGCAAATGCATTGATGCTGATAACGCACATCAGCATCAATAGATAGCGGGGAAGGTGTATGGGTGAGACTCTTTTCATATTTTATCGGGAGAGGGAATGCTCTCAGCGGCGATCCATTGCATATACTCGGAAAAACCCTCAACTATTGGGACAACAATAATCTCCGGGAGTTCGTAGGGGTTCATCCTCCTCACCAGACTCTCCACCTGAGGATAATTCTGAAAGCGTGTCTTGATCAGTACCGGCACCTCGTTTGCATGCTCGATCTCATTTTCCCATCGGTAGACGGAGCTGCATTCAGAATGAACATTAACGCACGCGGCCAATCTCTGATCAATCAACTCTTTAGCAAATGCCAGGGCGCTCACCCGGTCTGGGAAGTTGGTCATGATGATGACAGGATCCATCGGACTGACTCTCGGGCGGCTATCGCCAATTGGATCATGACTCAAGATTTTACCTGCTTTCCGAGTGACTTGCTGGGATCAGAGCCAGTGCATCGGATACGGTTGGGTAGTGTAGCCTCACATGCAATTCATTCTTCATTCGAGTATTGGTCAGACGTCGTGACTCCCTCATGAATGAAAGCATTCCGGGTGATATCCGTCCCTGAGCCTCGGCCCGCGGAATGCGTGGTGGGCGCGGTAATCCGAAATGGTCTGCCACCAGATCAAAGTATTCACCCATCTTCAGTTCTGAGTCATCGCAGATATGGTAAACCCGACCCGGCCTTCCATACCTCAATGCCGCAACCGTGCTTGCCGCAAGATCATCGGCGTGGATGTGGTTGGTATAGCTATCCTCCCCCGGTATCAGTGCAGCCACCCCCTCACGTAGCCGTGCTAGCGGCAATCGATCGTCCGCATAGATCCCAGGAACCCGTAAGATCGAGACATTCACCCGGTTACGATGACCCCACCCTCGTAACTGACCCTCCGCATCGACCCGTCTTATGGCACGATCGGATTGTGGATTGACCGGATGATTCTCATCGATCAAGGCTCCACCGCAATCACCGTATACCCCGCTGGTACTGATGTAGACTAGCTGTTGTGGTAACATCCGACCCAATGATCTGGATTGCTTAGTCAGTGCCGTCAGGAGATGGGCCGTCCTGCTATCTCGAGTCCCGCGGTCAGGAGGGGGGGCTAGGTGGAGTACCGCATGAGCGACCCCAGCAATCTTAGAGAGGCTATTAAGATTATCCAGATCGCCAAGGATGGGCGTGATCCCGTGAGAGCGGAGTTGATCGAGACCCTCTGTCCGTCGACA
>JBAWVG010000109.1:0-2437 GCA_037147395.1 Nitrosomonadaceae bacterium
TGTTCGTAAAGTTTTCTGGTGAGTGACCCATACTCTGCAGTCCCATCCATCCAACGACCGTGACCGCGGCCAATGAGGCTGCTGCAGAGAGGGCGAACACCTTAAACTTATTCTGTTTCGTTGGTCGTGGTGCGAGTAAGGTGGGCTCTGTTGCTAGTGCGGTACTGACTCGGTGGGATATATCGATGGATGACGACGATCGACGTAAGCTATCTCCAATCAGGTGGTAGGTCGACCAGTCGTTCTTTAGGTCGTCTGTCTTCTTGACCTGAGTGATGATGCTAGAGATATCTTCAGACTCCAGTTCACCATCCATCATCGCTGATATTTTGCTTTTCATACTACCACCTCTTATCTTGACTGGTCCCCAGTAGGGGTCGTAACTTCTCCGCGATTATTTCACGAGCACGAAATATTCGCGATCGCACTGTACCGATGGGGCAGTTCATGATGGTTGCAATCTCTTCATAACTAATACCCTCGATCTCTCTCAAGGTGATTGCCGTTCGTAATTCCTCTGGCAATTCTTGTAGAGTTTGGTTCACCGTCTCAGCGATCTGTTTACTCATCAGTTCGCTTTCTGGCGTATTCATCTCCCGTAACTGACTGCCCTCCTCAAAGTTCTCTGCATCCTCAATATCGAGACCGGCGCTCGTCATCGTGGGTGCACGTCGACCCTGTGTCACCAGGAAATTCTTGGCGGTATTAATGCCTATCCGGTAGAGCCAGGTATAGAACGCGCTCTCTCCCCGGAATGACGGTAATGCGCGGTAGGCCTTGATGAATGTCTCCTGAGCGACATCCTCCACCTCGGCTGCATCTCGGATGAACTGAGATAGCAGGCGAGCCAACTTACGTTGGTACTTGATCACAAGTAGATCGAAGGCTTGCTTATCCCCGCGCTGTACGCGCTCTACCAACTGCTGATCAATCTCCCGGTCACTCATACTGCCTGTTCCCTGAACATTATGATTTGTACTTGTAGATACCACCGCATTCTGAGGCGGCAGAACAAGTATAGCCGTTCAAGGGCCAATCCGAGAACTGAAAGAAGCTTAACATGCTGAATCTGATGTAACAGACATCGGATACCCAGAATTAGTTCACTGGTCAAAGTGGTTATTCTAAAAAATCGGGATGGGAATACCAAGTCTGTTATGATTTTCTTTTGATGGTCTATGTAATTAACCCCTGAATAGCATGTCCCAATTGAATTTTGACGTACTTATTGTCGGTAGTGGTCTTGCCGGTCTGACGCTCGCACTTAATTTAGCCCAAACGAAAAAAGTTTGCCTTGTCACCAAGAGGGCCCTCCTTGAAAGTGCCAGTGGATGGGCTCAGGGCGGTATCGCGGCCGCACTTTCGCAGGAGGACTCTCCCGATACCCATATCCGAGACACCCTAGCAGCCGGTGCAGGCTTATGCAATGAATCGGTCACCCGTTATGTGGCTGAGAATGGTCCACGAGCGATTGAGTGGTTGATCGATCAGGGGGTGCCATTTACGCGTGATCAGAATAATTCAACCGGTTATCACCTGACTCAGGAGGGCGGTCATAGCGTGAGACGGGTGATACATGCGGCAGATGCCACCGGTCAAGCGGTACAACTCACCCTCGGGGAGAAGGCTCGGTCCCACCCCAATATCACGGTTCTTGAGCGCCATATCGCGATTGATCTGATTACTGATGCGAAGATGGGTCGATCTGTCGTGGGTGAGAACCGGTGCTATGGTGCTTATGTGCTCGATAGTTCAGAAGGTCGGGTCGACACCATCTCCGCACATAGTACGGTCCTGGCAACAGGTGGTGCGGGCAAGGTTTATCTTTATACGACCAACCCAGATTCAGCGACCGGTGATGGTGTTGCCATGGGCTGGAGGGCTGGCTGCCGCATCTCCAATATGGAGTTCGTTCAGTTCCATCCGACCTGTCTATACCACCCACACGCGAAATCGTTCTTGATTTCTGAAGCGGTTAGGGGGGAGGGCGGTCTACTGAAGCTGCCGGATGGTTCGCGGTTCATGCCGTGGCACGATGATCGTGCGGAGCTTGCACCGAGAGATATTGTCGCCCGAGCGATCGATTTTGAAATGAAGAAGCGGGGACTCGATTGCGTATATCTGGACATCTCTCACAAGTCTGAAGATTTCCTGCGAGAGCACTTCCCCAATATCTATGCACGCTGCCTAGAGTTAGGAATCGATATAACGAAGCAGCCGATTCCGGTGGTGCCGGCTGCTCATTATACGTGCGGGGGGATTGTCACAGACTTGGACGGAAAGACCAATCTGGGCAACCTCTATGCCATCGGTGAGACCGCCCATACCGGATTGCATGGTGCCAACCGTCTAGCCAGTAACTCACTGCTGGAGTGCTTGGTCTTTGGGCAGGCTGCAGCGGCAGATATTCTTCGATTACCGGATATGCCTGTCGTGC
>JBAWVG010000110.1:0-2350 GCA_037147395.1 Nitrosomonadaceae bacterium
CTCATGGGCAATATTGGTTTTAAGAGTGAGGAGGGGGATCAGTATCTGGGCGCACGTGGGATCAAGTTCTCGATCTTCCCCGGTTCCGTTCTGAAGAAGGCCAAGCCGAAATGGGTCGTGACGGCGGAGTTGACTGAGACCACCAAGCTCTTTGGACGGTGTGCAGCGAAGATTGATCCACTGTGGCTAGAGAAAGTAGCCGGTAACTTGTGCAAGAGGCATTACTTCGACCCGCACTGGGAAAAACAGCCCGCACAGGTTACTGCATTCGAGCGTTTGACGCTCTACGGGTTGACCGTGGTTCCAAAGAGACGTGTTCACTATGGCACCATCAACCCTAAAGAGTCTCGAGAAATTTTTATCCGGGCAGCCCTAGTTGCCGGGGAGTACGAGACTCAAGCACCATTCTATTCACATAACCGAGAACTCATCTCATCGATAGAGGAGCTGGAGCATAAGGCCCGTCGTCAGGATGTGCTGGTCGATGAGCACGAGATCTTCGCATTCTATGATGGACTGATTCCGGATGAGATCTGTAATGGGTCTGCATTTGAGAATTGGCGACGTCGGGCTGAGCAGGAGAATCCAAAGCTACTCTATCTTGATCGGGAGAGACTGATGCGACACGGCGCAGGAACCGTGACTGAGGATCAGTTCCCAGTGTATATAAACGCGTCTGACCACGATTTTGAGTTGACCTACCGTTTCGAGCCGGATCATGTTCTGGATGGGGTGACCCTGACCGTGCCGTTACCCCTTCTGAATAGACTAGATGTCAATCAATTCGGTCGTCTGGTCCCGGGACTTGTCCGTGAAAAAATAACTTGGTACCTGAAAGCCTTGCCGAAGCAGATACGCCGACAATTGGTCCCTCTACCTGACTCTGTGACCCAATTTCTAGAGAGTCATTCGAATAAACAAGATCGGGGTTTGGAGGATAGTCTTGCGGAGTACGTTCAGAGCAGGATCGGGTCCTCGGTATCAGCCACCCTCTGGGAGCAGGAGTCTCCTCCCACACACCTTCAGATGAATTACAAGGTGGTTGATGATGCTGGGCAGGAGCTATCGATGAGCCGCGATCTCTTGCAACTTAAGAAGCAATTGGGCCAGGCGGCTCAGATGACGTTCTCTCAATCGGGTGCCGATGCGGGTAGTGGCATAGAGCGTGAACAGGTAAAGAGCTGGGACTTTGGTCATCTGCCAGAGAGCATCTCCTTTAACCGTGCCGGCCATGCACTGACCGGTTACCCAGCACTCGTGGATGAGGGGGAGAGTGTATCGATCAGGCTATTCGATACTCACGATGCAGCTGCTGCTCACATGAGGGAGGGGGTCTGTCGGTTACTGAGGTTCGAACTCAGGGAGCAGATGAAGCAACTGGAAAAGAACCTTCCAGGGCTAAGTCAGGTGGCATTGCATCTGCGCAGCCTCATCAGCCCAGATTCACTTAAGGAGGATATGCTAAGAGCAATCACCGATCGAGCATTTATCGGTGATGATGAGATGCCACGAAGTGAACAGGACTTCATGACTCAGAAACAACGCGCTCGAACAAGGCTTCCTGCTGTGACCGAGGCGATCTCACGCATCTCTCAGAGGATCACTCATGAATGGCAGCCATTGATGTCCCATCTCTCCTCTCCAAATGCAGCAACTGCTCGACTAAACAGGGAGATGAATCAACAGCTTGCAGGGCTCATCTATCCAGGTTTCTTAAGCGACACACCCTGGGATCGCCTTCAACATCTACCACGATACCTGCAGGGGATGTCGATGCGTTTGAGTAAATATCCGGGTAACCCTGAGAGGGATGGTCGTCACGGGCCCGCGATCGTTGGTCTGTGGAACCAGCACCAGCAGAGACTGGAAAAGCATCATAAGGAGGGAATTAGTGACCCCAATCTTGCTGAATTTCGTTGGCAGATCGAGGAGCTTAGGATATCTTTATTCGCTCAGGAATTGAAGACGCCTTACCCGGTATCGATCAAACGACTACAGAAGTTATGGGAGAAGGTATTAGGTTAGTGCGGGGTTAGTTTAGAGCGCATCTAAACTAATAACGGTTTGCGGATTCACCCCTCGGGTCATTAGCGGTGGTCATACGGCCGGTGACCTTATCAAAGTGGATCAACTGCATATTACCCCACCTCTGTGGAGCAATATCCACCCGATGGCCCTTCATCCTAAGACCCTCGATCCACCCCTCTCTGAATGAATCCGGCTCAATTTCGACTCGATTAGGCAGGTATTGATGATGAAATCGCGGGCTCGCGCCAATGACTCCAGGATTTGTCTGACGGTGATCGACATAATTCACGATTGCCAGAAGGACCATGCTGATGATGCGCGA
>JBAWVG010000111.1:0-2307 GCA_037147395.1 Nitrosomonadaceae bacterium
TGGTGGGCGGTACTGGGATCGAACCAGTGGCTTCCACCGTGTGAAGGTGGCACTCTACCGCTGAGTTAACCGCCCAAACAACGCGTAATTAGAGCATGAACCCTCACCCCCGGTCAACGCACCGGGAATCTGAAAAACTTCGATGTGACTATATTACAGGCCTGGATCGCGTAAAATAACGGGCTCCTCCAACCCTTCATAATTGGCATCTCCATCATGATTCGTACTCGCTTTGCTCCTAGCCCTACCGGTTACCTTCATATTGGTGGGGCACGTACTGCTCTTTTCTCATGGGCCTACGCACGCAGGCACGGTGGTAAATTTATCCTACGGATCGAAGATACTGACCTTGAGCGCTCTACAGCCCAGTCCACCCAAGCAATCCTCGATGGCATGGCCTGGCTCGGGTTGGATTACGATGAGGGCCCCTTCTACCAGATGCACCGACTGACACGCTATCATGAACTGGCGGAACAGTTACTGCGGACAGGCAACGCTTACCACTGCTATGCCAGCAAGGAAGAGCTGGATGTGATGCGTGAACAGCAACGCGCGGCTGGACTAAAGCCTAGATATGACGGGCGCTGGAGAGACTCTAAGAAGACTCCACCAGTCGGGGTAAAGCCGGTTGTGCGACTAAAGAACCCCTCTGATGGTCACGTGGCATTCGAAGATCTAGTCAAGGGACGGATCGTCGTCTCGAACAATGAGTTGGATGATCTGGTGCTACTGCGTGCTGACGGAGTGCCGACCTATAACTTTGGAGTCGTGATCGACGATCTCGATATGAATATCAGCCACGTAATCCGCGGCGATGACCATGTTAACAACACCCCCCGTCAGATCAATATACTCAAGGCCTTGGGGGGCGCCCTTCCACAGTATGCGCATGTACCAATGATACTCGGCTCAGATGGTGAGCGTTTGTCCAAGAGACATGGCGCAGTGTCGGTAATGCAGTACCTAGAGGATGGCTATCTTCCAGAAGCCCTATTGAATTATCTAGCACGGCTAGGATGGTCACATGGTGATGAGGAAGTCTTTAGCAGTGAGCAAATGGTCGAGTGGTTTGATCTCGCTTCCATCAACTGTGCTCCCGCAAAATTTAACCCAGAGAAGTTGAGCTGGTTAAATCAACAATATCTTAAAACAGCCGATAATGCTCGCCTAGAAAAACTAGTGGCGCCATTCCTTGAAACAGACGGGTGCGATACTGCGACAGGACCCGACCTTTTAAAGATAGTGGGTCTCCTTAAGGAACGAGTCAATACTGTGGCAGAGTTGGCCGATGCAGCCGTCTATTTCTTTCGCCCGTTGGAACCCTCTACTGAACTCAAGGCATTGCACTTCAGCAGCGAGGTCAGGCCCGCGATGATCGATCTAATGGGCCAACTTACGTCAGCCGAGTGGGACCGTCAGATCATCCATGACTCAATCAAGGCCGCTGCCACCAAGCACGGACTAAAAATGCCTAAGGTCGCGATGCCACTACGGGTGATGGTGACAGGTGAGACTCAAACCCCGTCGATCGATGCGGTATTGGAACTGCTCGGCAGAGAAGAAACTCTCAGACGTATGAACAACAGTCTGACTGACTTTCCTGACTGAGGAAATTGCTGGAGGTCCGGATTAGGGCTTAGACTTGATCGGAATCGAGGCAATACCCGGCTTAATCAGACCTGCCTTTACAAAGGGTGCAAGATAAGCCCCATAACCCTGTGCAGCCATCTCCTCCAGCGGCACAAAGCTCAAAGATGCTGAATTGATGCAGTAACGTAACCGAGTAGGTCCTGGGCCGTCATTGAATACATGCCCCAGATGTGAATCCGCATGCCTTGATCTTACTTCTGTGCGAACCATTCCATACTCGCGGTCCTGCTTCTCCACAATTTCCGCACCTGCCAGTGGCTGCGTGAAGCTCGGCCAACCACTACCAGAATCAAACTTGTCCAGAGAACTGAACAGCGGCTCACCCGATACCACATCCACATAAAGCCCTGGCCTGTGATTATTCCAATAGGCGTTACGAAAGGGCGGCTCGGTACTGCATTGCTGAGTGACCGCAAACTGCTCTGGAGATAATTTCTTCTTCAGCTCAGTCGTATCCGGCTTCTTAAAATTTTTCATGATGGTGATCTGTTGAGTGGGTGCGGGACTGTACTGTGGCACATGGCCAGTGCTGTGAACAGTTGTACTGATGCCGGCCACTACCGATGTAATAACCGAAACCCCAAGGATTCTGATCAGTTGAATATATCTCATCAGGTGTGCATCTGGTAAAAGTCTGCGATCTAAAAAATCAGATTA
>JBAWVG010000112.1:0-2303 GCA_037147395.1 Nitrosomonadaceae bacterium
TCGGTCGCGCCAAATTACCTACAAAAAAATAAATGTCGCACGTAGTTAAAACATCAATTTGACGCAATAAGGTGACGATTTGCTCAGGCTTGGGACGTTGACCTTTAGCCATATTTAACACTTTTTAAGTAGAAGATTATCAAATAATCCTCCCTTATGGAGTGGCACTAAAAATCAGGTCAGTTCAGATAGATTCTTTAAGAAAGCCATAGGAGACTAGGTAAGGGGTTGCAGAGATGCAGCCCTTTTTTATTTTTCATTAAATCTGTACCATGTCAGCTCCACGTAAATAAGTTTACTTTATGGGTGCGTGCCCCCATACCCACTCAAGGAGCTGTGATGCGTAAAATGATAGTGGTTGCTTTAATATTATTTGCTCATGAAGGTTATGCTGCTCCCTGCTCGCCCTTGCTAAATCGAACCATCATCACGCTGCAGGGGGAGAGTGTCAACCTGTGCGAGTACGCGGACAAGCCCATTCTAGTCGTCAATACCGCCAGCAAGTGTGGCTTTACCGAGCAATTTGAAAAGCTTGAAGTGATGTACGAGGAGCACAAAAAGCAGGGGCTGCTTGTGATTGGCTTTCCCTCAAATGACTTTAATCAAGAACTATCCAGCAATCATGAGATAGCCAAGTTCTGCAAACTGACTTACAACGTTAAGTTTCCAATGAGCAAAGCCAGCAACGTAACCGGCAATAACACCAACAGCTTCTATCTTGAATTGGCCAAAATTACGGATGAGAAACCACGATGGAACTTCCACAAGTATCTAATCGCAAGGGACGGAAAGACGGTTTACAGCTTTGCATCCTCGATCAAACCGGATAGCGTTGAAGTTATGAGTAAGCTACTACCTATGTTGAAATAAGCGTGCGCCGCACGATTGCACGAGAGAAATCTATATTGAAGCTACCTGTATTTTTTTAAGTTTTCAACGATCTGATCGTAAAGCCCACCCTTATCCCACACAGCACTCCCCTCAAAGCTGGCAAGCACCATACCCTCAGGGGATATCAAGAAGGTGGTGGGAAGCCCCCGCAGTGCGAAATCCTTAAAGGCACGATTGTTTGTGTCGTATAGGGCTGTCAGTGAATTGAGTTTCAGCTTGCGTACAAATGATCTTACCTCGCTGCCGCCCCCTTCGTCCTCGTTCACTATAAGCACCAAGATATTCTGTCCTGCCAATTTCTTTGCCATGCGATCCAAGGATGGCATTTCGGTAACGCATGGTGAGCACCACGTTGCCCAGAAATTTACAAGGAGAAACTTTCCGTCAAAATTTTGCAGGGTGACATTTTTCTTTCCATCGAAGAAGGTTGTGGTGGGCGCAATAGCAGGCAACTCAGCCACAGACATAGATTTATGCAACTCACTTGACCAAGCCATTCTGCCAGTCATAAATAAGGCAATAACAAGAATAGTTTTAGCAAAAAAAAGCATAATTTATTGAACCGCTTCAATTAAATTGATCGACACTCGGTGCAATTTTCTCATACTTACATCCGGTGGGTGTTGGTTGTAGGATGGAATTTTTGCAGGGGCTGCGACTGCACTTGCAAGATGTAAATTCAACAAGTTACGTGTTATTTCTGTTCACTTTTAATCGTTATTGGTGTAATTTCAGCCCAAACGGAAATATTTGACCGCCGTGGGTGTGTCCAGAGAGCTGTAAGTCGAACGGGATCTCGTTATCGGGGATCAGTTGGTGTTTGAGACGCTGGCCTTTAGTCATATTTAACAATTCTTAAGTAGAAGATTATCAAATAATCCTCTCTTTTGGAGTGGTACTAAAAATCAGGTCAGTTCAGTTTTTGGGAGTAGCGGTCCCCAAAAAGGAGATCCCATGACTTCATTTCGGATGTCTAGCGGCGTTGGCGCTGAATATTATTATGGTATCTATAAAGATTTATTCTTGAAGATCGGGGCCAGCGCACTGGATTACAACGTAAACCAGGGTGCCAGTTACCGATCAAACAATTTATTCTTTTCGATAACTTACCGTGGCTTTTAGTATGGACGAAGCTCATTCAGGCATCTCGTTCTAGCAGCGTCACCAACATTTCTGTTTTTGTTATAAATTGGGTATGACTATATCAACTGCCATCCATTCAACCCTCACATCAACACCACTTGATTATCTGCCTGAAAAATATTTTCTTTCTTTGCGATTTTGGAGGCAATTTTGTTTATGACGCGGTTTTGGCCGCCTCAATTCCTAACATGACATCCAAAACAAACGTCACTAAGACGAGCAGCTCATATACGACAATCCAGCGACCTCAAAGAACTCAGACGGCTTAG
>JBAWVG010000113.1:0-2211 GCA_037147395.1 Nitrosomonadaceae bacterium
TCCATCGCATCTGGATTCTTTTCAAGGATTTCTTCGGCCACCTGCATCTTCTGAAATTGCTGAAAGAAAGACGTAACGCCGATCATCATGATGACATGCTCGACCGTGGTGATCTCTTCAGAATGACTGTGAACACGACGCTCCTGCATATAGATCAAGACTTTCAAGGTCATCATTGGGTCGCGCAAAACGACCGCTGAAATCTCACGTGCCGTGACCTTGTCTTCTCTCTCTCTGAGTTGGTTGAGAGAGTTGATCGTGCTGCGTAATACAGGAATATCTACATGACTAAAGAAGTCTAACCACTTCTCAAGGCTCGTTATGTTCTTACTGCTAAGAACTCCCTTTGCCTTTAGATGATGGAGATCTCTGCCCAGAAATGACGACCCCACCTGTTTACTTTCAGTTGGCAGTAATGTCATGGCATCCCCCTATAGGCGCCATAGGTACAGCGTCGAGCCAGAAAAATCGCCCAGCTTAAGTGTCACCTCCGGTTCAATTCCAGGAACCACGAAGCTGTTACTAATCAGAATACTGCCGGGCCGCATCTCTTCCCGTACCTTGCGCCATAGCAGTGCCATCGGTACCGGAGAGAGGTATGCATAGACCACATCATGCTGTGAAAGATCCATCTGCCAGAAATCACCCCAACTAACACGCCAGTCAGATACTCCAATAAGACTACGGAATTTGCTCAGTATGAATGGCAATGGAGCCGCCTCAATCCCATGATAAATACCATCTGGCCGAGCCTTATTAAGTTGCTGAAGGAGGCCACCGCATCCAGACCCAAGGTCGACAAATGAAAATCCAGGATCCTTAGGTAGTAGTGACGCAACCGCCTCGATTGCTTCTCCACTGGAGAGGTAAAGGGGTACTTGAGTCCGGTATACCTTCCCATAGATCAGGAGGAGGAGGAGGAATGCCCCCAAGAACCAAAGCGGTGACAAGTCCAGCGCTAACACCAATAAAATAGCGGGCACAAATATCAGATTGATTGGTAACCACCACCTGGCCATACCCAAATAATGACCGACCACTGCTGCAAAAATTCCCTGCATCAATCCCCACCACAACGGATCTAGTGATGACTCCAATGCAAACTGTGAGATCAAGACAGCGACTATACTCAGTCCCATTAAAGCGACAATCTGAGAGATCAGTGCCGTTAATGCCGGCGGCATCATCGATATTGAGACCGATGGAAATACTCGGGGTATGACTAGTTTATTGTGATTTGGGAGTTGCATTTCTCATCTTCTCCTTATTCGTTCCTTCCTTAATACCAATCTCTACAATCCGTTCATTCTCTTTGGTGACATTCTCTTCCGACTCTTTATTCATGACGATGACACTGATACGTCGATTAATTGGATTTAGCGGGTTCTCGGTATCCAGCATCACCGCTGAGGACAGTCCAACCACTCGCAAAATCTTGCTCTCATCCATTCCACCTGCAATCAACTCCCGACGGGAGGCATTGGCACGGTCTGCTGAAAGCTCCCAATTGCTATACCCCTTATCACCGGTCGGATAGAGCCTGGCATCGGTGTGACCCGATAGGCTGACCCTGTTTGTCACCCCATTCAAGGTCTTGCCGATCTCTCGAAGTATGGTCCGGGTATAAGACTGCAGCTCCGCACGGCCGAGGGCAAACATCGGCCTATTCTGTTCGTCCACAATCTGAATCCGTAGGCCCTCTGTCGTGATATCCACCATCAACTGCTCCTTATACTGCTTCAGAGATGGATTAGTCTCGATCGCCTCTTCAATCTTTTCTTTTAAATTCTTGAGCTGAACGGCCTCTGCACGCTTGAGCTCATCCTTCTGAGCTTCGAGCTTCTTAGCTTCTTTCTTTTTCTTAGAATCCCCACCCTTCACCTGACCATCACGTTCCACTACATCCTTACCGCCACCCTTAATTGGATTGACGCTATCACCACTCCTGTCACCCCCCGAGAGGGCTACCTTTAGCGGAGTCTTGAAGTAGGAAGAGATTCCGTCTAAGGTCCCTACATCGGTACTACTTAATAACCACATCAGTAAGAAGAAGGCCATCATCGCGGTCACGAAGTCGGCATATGCAATCTTCCACACCCCACTCGCATGTCCACCGCCATGACGCTTTTTAACGCGTTTAATGACAAATGGTTTTTGTGTGGGTCCCGCAGATTTCTGTTCGGCTCCCTCAGCCATGAATGCCCCTGCTTC
>JBAWVG010000114.1:0-2185 GCA_037147395.1 Nitrosomonadaceae bacterium
CCACCATCAAACGATCGCTGATCTTTATCCCACCGTAGTGCCAGACTCAAGACGCTTCCACAGGCATGCTCCCTTGCTTTGACTTTCTATCTGCTCGAGTTGCTGCGCATGGGCTTCGAGCTCCTCAGTACTGGCTCGCAATACCGTTAATTGTAAGTTGGATGGTCTCATTGCTGCATCGAGCGATGGTTGAGGAATCTCGGCCTCCATGATTAGGCTCTCCTGGCCACGGGTCATGGCAAGATAAACTTCTGCGAGTAACTCCGCATCTAATAACGCACCATGCAGGGTGCGACGGGAGTTATCTACCTGATAACGCTCACACAGCGCATCCAGATTATTTTTCTTCCCGGGATGCAGATCCTTGGCCATTTTTAGGGTATCGGTAATCATCTGGCAATAGCTATTCAAGGGTTGTAGCTCAGCCAAACCCAGTTCATGGTTAAGGAAACCCATATCAAAAGGGGCGTTGTGCATGATGAGCTCTGCACCATCGATGAATTCCAGTAGCTCTTTGGTGATGTCGTTGAATTTTTGTTTGTCCTGTAGAAACTCTTGGGTCAGGCCATGTACCTGCAATGCACCCGATTCACTCTCTCGCTCTGGATTCAAGTAGTGGTGTAAGCGTCGGCCGGTCGGCCTGCGATCAAGAATTTCAACCGCAGCAATTTCGACAATGCGATGGCCCAACTTGGGGTCCAGTCCGGTGGTTTCTGTATCAAGAAAAATTTGACGCATGAGTTGTCTATATAGAGGAGTTATTTAACGGTAGAAAACACAAGGCGATTCAGTATAAATAGATCACAGCATGTTTATCTAGAAGTAGTAAGTGCAGAAAGTCCGTGGTCGTTAAGGCTTCTCTCTGAGCCATCCGAGATGGGGGTCAGCCCTCTCTAATCACTGACTCCACACCACGATTAGCCAGCATGTCTGCATGCTCGTTGCCCTCGTGACCAGAATGGCCGCGCACCCAGAACCACTGAACTTGATGCTGTTGAGCCAGGTGATCGAGTTGTTTCCAGAGGTCGTCATTCTTTACGGGTTTCTTGGCGGAGGTATGCCAGTTACGTTTCTTCCAGGCATGTATCCACTCGCTGATGCCTTTTTGTACATACTCAGAGTCGGTATGTATATGCACCTCACATGTTCTAGTCAACGCTTCCAGAGCACGTATCACCGCAAGCAACTCCATGCGGTTGTTAGTTGTTAGTAACTCACCACCCGATAGCTCTCGAGTACGGCCATCGTATTTTAGTAAGGCGCCCCAACCCCCAATGCCGGGGTTGCCCTTGCAGGCACCATCAGTAAATATTTGGACTACGCCAACTTGCTGTTCCTTCAATCCTCGCCCCGATCATTTATTGTAGTGCGAGCCGCTATCCGTGGCTCTTCCCCGATATCGTTGCCTTTGAATCTCCCAGTCACAGGCGCCATTCCTCTCCTAGCAGCGACAGACTCTTTCCATTCGGGCCTGATGACACGCATGCCATGGACACGCTTAACCGCTTGCAAGAAATACACTCCACCGGAAATAGGCCACCAGCGATCACCGGCGGCTTCCATAAAATTAAATCGGCGCAACCACTTTTCTTGACTGAATGGTGGTGCGTAGCAGCATAACCGTCCTGCTGTCATCTCAAAATCTAACAATGTCAGCCAATCCTTGAGACGGGGGAGGGCGATAAAGTTTCCTTGCCAAGGGAAATCGTACCTGCTCGACCCAAACCAGCGTCGTATCCCCCAGAGACTACGAGGATTGAAGCCAGAGATAATGACATGGCCTTCCGGTATCAGTATACGTTGGACCTCGCGTAGAATCTGGTGTGGGTTCGAGTTAAATTCGAGTACATGTGGTAGCAGTACTAGATCTACGCTGTTTGTTGCAATCGGCAAAAAATCGGGTGCGGCCCGGAGTGCGACATTCTTTCCAATTCCAGCACTGAATTGAAAGGGCATACGATTAGTGCGCAGAAAATCATGTTGTGGGAATCCTATCTGAACCGCGTTATAGCCGAATATATCTGCGACCGCTTGATCGAAATAGGCTTGCTCCCGCTCGAGTAGATACTGACCGAGACAAGTTTCAAACCATTGCTGCGTAGTCTGCATCGGCATATATAATGTCCGAATAGTGCCCAAGGGCTCACTTAAAGTGATTGATAATTTAATCGAGAACTGACTAAAT
>JBAWVG010000115.1:0-2155 GCA_037147395.1 Nitrosomonadaceae bacterium
GGATATGACAATCCTTTCTTTCTTCGCCATCGTGCCTATCTTGGAATAAAAAGAATTATTGATCCTATACGAGGAGCAGTTGAGTTTCAGGATTCAAGGGTTTACAACCATAAATTCCCGAGTACCGACCAAGAGAACAATCCCTACGATTTGATTCAGGCATATGGTGAACTTTATTTCAAAAATGCGTTGGGTCAGGATGATCGTGGACAAGATACACCGGCTAGACTCCGAGTGGGACGTATGGCCTACGAGGCAACTGATCGCCGATTTATAGCGCGAAATGAATGGCGTAATACGACGAATAGTTTTGAAGGATTTCGCTTAAATCTGGGCAGACAGGATAACCCATGGGAACTCGATCTATTTGGATTCCAACCGGTAAAAAGACTACAGACTCAATTTGATCAGGCTATTGGTACCTTGTGGTTTTATGGTGCGATCGGCAATTTACGCAAGTGGTCAGATATTATCACCATACAACCCTACTACATGGGGCAAAAGCAAACTGCCAATACAGATGGCTGGACGGCCACTAACAAACTTGAACGAGAGATTCATATGCCAGGTATCCGTGCCTATGGAAAGGTGGGGGACTGGTTTGATTTCGATGCAAGCTACAATTATCAACTCGGATATCAACAGGACACACTCGGAACTCAATCTGGAGCCAATAAATTCAAGCATGAAGCGATTGATGCGCAAGGTTATACCATTGAGGCTGGTCGAACCTTCAATAGTTACTCTTGGAAGCCACGAGTAAGCGCATTTTATGGGTATGCATCAGGCGACAAAGACCCTAACGATAACGTAAATAATCGATTTGATCGGTTCTTTGGTTTTGCACGACCTTGGTCAGCGGATCACTATGTGATTTATGAAAATATTAAAACCCCTAAAATCAGATTCGATCTCCAACCGACTCAAAAATTCGGAATAGAAGCAGGGTATACCTGGTTCTGGTTGGCCAGCAAAACAGATCGACTGTTCGACTCCTTTGACGGGAATATAAGTGTTGTCAAGGACCCCGGTTTAAATCGCAACAAGTTAGGAACCTGGGGCGACTATGTTGGAGGAGCATTTGAGGGAAGGCTTCGCTATCAAATCTTTCCAAAAGTTAATACCGTACTTGGATACACGCACTTTACGGCAGGAAATTTTGTACACAACGCGATCGTAGCAGCAGGGCCTAAGGTCGATCAACGTTCAGGTAATACCGATTTCCTCTACTTTGAAGTTCTAATAAGCGCATTTTAAATTGAATGTACCTAGACATTATTTTTAAAGGAAAGATCATGAATATTAAAACCTGGCTGCCAGCAGCTTTACTGGCGAGTCTAATAATCAGCAGCAACGCATCTGCGGAACGAGCATTACTCAATGTGTCCTATGATCCAACACGAGAGCTATATCAAGAGTTCAATGCCTCATTCATCAAACAGTGGCAGGCAAAAACAGGAGAGAAGGTCGCCATCAGGCAATCCCATGGCGGTTCTGGTAAGCAGGCACGGTCAGTCATTGATGGCCTTGAGGCGGATGTGGTGACCCTGGCTCTGGCGAATGACATCAATGCAATCGCTGAGAAATCGAAACTTCTGACAGAAGATTGGCAGAAGCGACTTGCTCGTAATAGCACTCCCTATACCTCGACCATCATTTTCTTAGTCCGTAAGGGCAACCCGAAGGGGATCAAGGATTGGAATGATCTGGCCCGACCCGGCGTGGCGGTGATTACCCCCAATCCCAAAACCTCTGGCGGCGCACAGTGGAATTATCTAGCGGCGTGGGAATATGGCAAGCGGAACTTTGGTGAGACCAGAGCCAAAGAGTTTGTTGCAGATATTTACAAGAATGTGCCGGTATTGGATTCGGGTGCGCGTGGATCGACCACAACATTTGTTGAACGTGGTGTCGGAGATGTATTCATCTCATGGGAGAATGAGGCCTTTCTGGCAATCAAGGAGTATGGTCCGGGCAAGTTTGAAATGGTGGTGCCATCACTCAGCATACTAGCTGAGCCTCCCGTTGCAATCGTAGACAAGGTGGTAGACAAGAAGGGTACACGTGATCTGGCCGAGGCCTATCTGCAGTACCTTTATTCAGAGGAGGGGCAGGAGATCGCCGCGAAGAATTTTTACAGGCCATCCAATCAGAA
>JBAWVG010000116.1:0-2092 GCA_037147395.1 Nitrosomonadaceae bacterium
GGTCTATCTGTTCCCTCACCTTCATGTTTATGGCCGCCACCATTTTTGCATTTACGAGATTTGACATGCACCATTACCCCCGCTATTTAGACAGCCAACTGTTCCATTCTTTCGCCAAACGTCAGCAAGCACCCAGACCACCCAACCATTTCTGGAGTTCTTAGTCACCGCCCTGGAAGCGGTTGAGCACGCACGGTAAGAATCAAGTATCTCTTCGATGATGACGAATGGTAGCCTACGCCCTTCCGGTCAATGGAGGGTAATACTTAAGGAGTTTTTGTTTGCTTGATGAAGCGTCGTGTTGCTCGCCGCGGGCAGCCCTGCGCCGATAAGCACATTACGCAGCTGGATTGTTAGCCAATGCAGGCGTGGTGTCAGTTGCGGTGAGTTGCCGGTGGTCACTCTTGCTTCCGGTACCTGATTCGCTTATGACCACTTCCCTCTTGCTTGCGGTGACATATATGACATAGGGTGGTTAGATTTTCTAGTGAATTGTCTCCACCTGTAGAGAGTGGCGTGACGTGATGAACATGGAGGTTCCGACGCCGCACAGTGTGCCCGGATGGCCACCCGCACGTCGTGCACTCAAAGTCATCCCTGGTCTTTACAACCATCTTTCTCTCGTCCCAGTCGGGAGGATAGCCACTGTATTCGATGCAATAGGCATCCCAGATAGAAAGGATTATTTGCTCGGCTCTGCGACATTGAATCTTGGCATCACTGAGGTCTGCCTCTTGGTTCTGAAATCGTGACCTGTTCCTTTCAAGGACCTTTTTTTGCAAGAGTTCATATCGTCCATAGAAATTTACATAGCACCAGTACAGTGCCAGACTAACAAAGCCAAGGGCCATCAAAATCAACAGCATCGAGTCCATCTTTTGGACGGTCTTCAGGAAATATGCTGTTGCAAGAACTGCAGCAACTGCCGCCACTATGTAAGCATAAAGAAATAAACGGGCGAGTTTCGCAACTGGGGACGTGCTTACGATCGTTGCCTTAATTGCCGCAACCTGAGCCTCAAGCACACGGGCAGCCAAAAACGGACTATTGTTACTTTGGACGATTCTTGTATAGCCTGAGGAGCGATACCAGTACTGAGGTTTTGGACCTTTGTAATCGTCTGCGAACTTCGACGTGCTGCTGAAAGGCATTACCTATGTCCTAACTGGGTATTCCGAGCGACCTAACGTCGTCAAGTCAACTCTATCAATTTCACCACATTCCCCTAGCTTTCTGCACGCCAACTGCCCGCCCTTACTGCCCCTGTGCGCTTAGTAATGGTGGCTTCACTGTCACGCTTCGCGGCCGCTGTTGCTCAATCATCTGAAAACTGCCAAATGCTGGACGTGCCTTGCAAATACGCACAGGGGTTACAACGTCTCCCAGCATCGCGATCACGTGCGCAATTGTCCATTCGCAGCGATGGCCGATGATGATCTCACGAAGTTGAATTTGCTCGCCGAAATCCGTGTAGTACAACCCGTTACTCGGATCTGGCGTTTTAAGTTCAGCTAGAGCTCGGACCTCCTGCTCGTAGCGCCAGTCGGTGGCTTTTGTTGTCAGAACTCGGTTTAGAAGTTCAGCGGACAACCCGTGCCTTGGAAGGTGTTCACCGAACTCCACCTTGATCTTGTCATCCGTGTACGCCACTTCAGTGAGTTGCTTGTCCTCGACTTCGAAACCCAGGCAAACGCCGGTATGCTTTTCAGCGTAGTGAGCCCACATCACCGGACTGCTCCAAGTCTTTCCAAAACACAGCATGCCGATGGTCTTATTGTGATGTGTTGCGATCATCTTTGAAATTTTTCGAACGTACTGATTGCGGCTGTCGATCAGCATCAGTTCGAATGGGTCATTTGATTCAAAGAACCGAGACTGCTTGAGGCGACGCTCCTGCAGTATCGTCTCGGCCCAATTCGCGGTGGTCATGTAATACACGCGCATGACTCCAGCATATCAAACTACTTACCCACGCCAGATCTGATGACCGACAGTGAATTAGGCATCCAGTAAGCCGACCCTGGCGAATACCCGCTTCCGCTGCACTAACGAATTACGTTTCGCCGGGTAGCTGACTTTCAACTTTGATGGT
>JBAWVG010000117.1:0-2067 GCA_037147395.1 Nitrosomonadaceae bacterium
GCTTGGGGTGCTCCAATTTCAGTGGGGATGATGTGTATCTGGTCTTCAGGGATGGGAACATGGTCTAGCCAGGACTCACCTGCCATGCGTGAATTTCTATTTTTATCGGTTTCGGGGAGGCAGCGCTCGTCGCTAAAGTAGACATGCCATTTAGACCAGTCGGTTTGAACCGTGCGTAATTGTTGGTAGATTTTACGGGGGGTCTCACCCCCGGAGATGACAAGGTGGAAGGCTCCCCTCTGCTGAATGGCGAGCACTGCAGCATCAAGGATCGCAGTCAGTGCTGCATCATGTAGGTCTTGTAGATCAGAGACTGTGTGCCAGCGATAAGGTGTCGGAGTGAGCGGATTAGTCACTCAGTTCTATGAGTCGCAGTCATACAAGAGTCATCCAACGATCTTTAAAAACGGACGCTGTATTGCACGTAAAAGAGATCCGGTGAGTAGCCTGGTTTTGTTGTTTTTAGAAATTCACCAGCCCATAGTTTAGAGTAACCGAGTAACACATCTTGATGGCGGTTGACATGGATATTGAAACGTAAGTCCATTTCATCCCCGACATGACTTCCAGATCGACCATTTGTGTCCTGTAAGGTCAGAACACCTGCAGCATTATATAAACCATCTGTTTTGTTGGCTAGATAGAAACTGTGGTACTGAGTAATTACGGTCAGCCACGGCTGTGGATGAAATGTCACCTGAGCGTTTAAATCATGGATATTCTGGCGTCCTACCCGATCAATAAAGCCCATGTAGTAGTGCCCGAAAGCGAAGAGCTGGTTAAAGG
Organism: Nitrosomonadaceae bacterium; assembly: GCA_037147395.1. Taxonomy (GTDB): domain Bacteria; phylum Pseudomonadota; class Gammaproteobacteria; order Burkholderiales; family Nitrosomonadaceae; genus VFJL01. Next base: position 787 of record JBAWVG010000117.1, read on the forward strand.
TATTGCTATTATTTGTAGGATCACCTTGATTCCTAGTGCCAGAGGCGAAATCGTAACGGAGCCACATCTGTGGATTCATGGGGAGTGTCGCGAAACGGTAACCCGCCCCTGAAGCGATGGCGAATGCAGAGATATCGCGTCCAGCCCTTTGACCGAACTGGTACATCCCCTCCAACTCATACAGAAAGTTGTTGGTGTCTCCGATATACCGGGTTCCCACGGTATGGACAAGAGAGTCTCCCACATTGAGTGTTCCTATCGCTTTGGCTGCGACGCCTGAACTATTATTATCGAGACTTAAGAAGTAGAGATCTGCAAAGTGACCCCGTTGAGGTTTATAGGTCGCCCATAACCCATAAAAATTACGACTAGTATCCCAGTTATCAAAGCTCTGTGGGTTCACATTCATTGGTCGTACCCAGAACGCGTCTACATCTAATTTTGGGTTACGCCAGAAGGTCTTAACACCCTGGAAGGTGCGTCTTGTATTCGCCCAGTCTAGGGTGGAGATCAGTCTCTGTGAACCGTATAACATTTCTTGACGACCGACTCGGACATAGGCTGGCCCACCTTTCGCATCTGCTAGCTTGATATCCGCGAACAAGTTCAGCATGTCGGTATGATTGACATCAATACCGAGTGGGGCAAGGTTTGAAGATACGTTGCGGGCGTCGATCCCCTCGGCAAAGAGTCTAAACTTATCCTGATACCAAATATCCGCATGTAAGCGAGTACGAGTCAGATTAAAGGTATTACCCGCTGTACCGCCAGCCCCCAAAGCGCCTAATTGGCTATCCGATTCATGTGCATGCCGAAACCAGAAATTCCCCCCGAATGATACGAGCCAATCGTCCGCTAGCTTGATTCTCTTGAGCGGATCGAAGAGGTCCTTCTCATAACCCGGCTTGGCAAGATACCGAAAATCAATATCGAATGAAGCGGTCGGGAGCAGACCAAATGGCGCATAAGGGGCCACTGGCGGTGCTTTACGCTCATTGCCCGTCACTAAGTCCCAGAGTGAATAATAGCCCGCTCCTGCGGGGGGCACTATGAACAGCCCTGGTCGTGGCATGGGGGTCACAAGGGGGACCTTTGACATATCAAATGCACTCACAGCCGTCGGCGCTGCAGCAGCAGCCTTTGGGGGTGCCGCAGGATTTGCCAGAGCCTGAAGGGAGAGGCCCAAAATTCCTGCCCCCAGGATAATTTTAGGCGACCACTTATGCCCGCTCGTTATGCTCATTTTCATTGATTTTAAATTAATCATTGCCGGAGATGACA
>JBAWVG010000118.1:0-2019 GCA_037147395.1 Nitrosomonadaceae bacterium
TATGACCTTCCTCCCGAAGAAGCGGCCGGGATTCCTAACCCTTGCGTTTCATTGGATCAAGCGCTCGATAGTCTGGATAAAGACCGCGACTTCCTCATCCGCGGAGGGGTATTCTCTAACGATATGATTGATGCCTACATTGAGTTAAAGATGGAGGAGGTAACGCGTTTCCGCATGACCACACACCCAGTCGAATTTGATATGTATTACAGCCTGTAGCCGAGGTGGAATCATGAGTAATGAAAGGGGATCTCAGATGAATGCTCGCGCAATTTTATGTTCTGTTGCTCTGTTATTATCACTAGCGAGTTGCGGTGATAAAGTTCCAGACGACAAACCTGAAACTGGGGCCTCATCAGCGGCAATGGGAGAGATAACGACAGAAAAGGAACTGCCATCGGTGCTCACAGAGGGACTAACCCCTGAAGAAAAATCTGAGATGATGGACAAGATTATGCCTTCTGCACAGAAGGATGGTCCTACTCCAGAAGAAAAGTTTCTGCAATTGAGAAAGGATGCAGATGCTGGGAATGCCAAAGCGCAGAATGGCCTAGGTGTGATGTATTACACGGGAGAAGTTATAACCAAGGATGCATCAGGTAAGGTCATGGATAATGATCCAGCAGCAGCAGCAGGCTGGTTCTACCGTGCCGCTGTTCAAGGGTATGGCGAAGCGCAATTTAATCTTGGGTTGATGTATGCCAATGGCGAGGGTGTGGCCAAGGATGAGGGCAAGGCTGTGGAATGGTTTAAGAAAGCTGCAGACCAGGGCAATGTCGACGCCCAGAATAATCTGGGGGTGATGTATTACACGGGCGAGGGTGTGCCCAAGGATATAGCCAAGGCAAGAGAATGGTTCAGGAAGGCTGCTGCACAGGGAAATGCTGATGCGAAGGCCAATCTCGAAGGGATGAAGTAATGTACGAGGATAAATCAGACGCTATCATTCAAATGGTCTTGGTTTTTTGAAAGCAGGCGCTCTCGCCAGTTGATGTAGTCTCACGGTGCAATTTTTCATATTGCCACGAGCGGCACATCTACTCCGATCTCGATCCCCGTTCGATGCATATTCCCAGTTTTTTTACGCCGCGTATCATCGCGAGCTTTGCCACGCTGACTTTTACCCACGGTGCTTTGAACTCTGTCAGGATAATCTGGGCGATGTGCTCTGCCAACGCTTCAAGTAGCGAGAAATGGTTTTTTTCGAGAGCTTCGTTGATGCGTTTGACGATGAGGGCGTAGTCTAGTGCATCTTCAAAATTATCGGTCTGGCAGGCGAGACTGGACGGCATAGCAATCTCCAGATCGAGCTGAATGGACTGAGCCACCTCGCGTTCCCACGGGTAAATTCCGATTAAGGTCTTGGTCTTTATTTCGTTCAGAAAAATAATATCCATCAGTCGGTATTAGTGGGTCATGGTGAATTTTAAGAGGCTTCGTCGGTAGGTGTTTTTACATAGAATCAAAGGGATTCTATTCTATTTGCAGAGACGGTGCTAATCGCGATGATGACAATGATTTTCATACTGCTGGCATACTTGCTTGGGTCCATTTCTTTTGCGCTAGTGTCGAGCTGGATATTTAATTTACCCGATCCTCGTACTTATGGTTCAGGAAACCCGGGTGCGACTAATGTACTGCGCAGCGGAAAGAAAGCGGCCGCAGTGCTGACGTTACTGGGCGACGCTGGGAAGGGGGGGCTAGCAATAATCTTGGCGCAACATTTTGCGGTTACTTGGAATCTGGGCGATGAAACGATTGCTGCAGTAGCGTTAGCGGTTCTTCTCGGGCACATATTCCCGGTCTTCTTACGTTTCGAGGGTGGAAAGGGTGTCGCGACGGCGGTGGGAATTCTGCTAGGATTGAATCTAGCGATGGGGTTACTGGCGATTTTGACTTGGATCCTAGTTGCAGTGATCTGGCGGATCTCCTCGCTAGCCGCATTGATCGCAGCTGCGTTGGCGCCAATTTATGCGGTTTTTTTTCTCGGTTTTGGGATGAATGCATTGGCGGTTATGG
>JBAWVG010000119.1:0-2012 GCA_037147395.1 Nitrosomonadaceae bacterium
GAAATTTCCATTCGATTCACAGATTCGACTTGATCGCCTAGATCTATTGCCGCATGCGGCTACTTAATCAGCGATTCCTTACGAATAATTGTTTCAAGTAGGGTATTTTATTCACAGCAATAAGCGCTAATCAGTTGATGGTCGCTGGATTTAATGTATAAATTTCTAATGGCAGATTCGCTATCTGAAGTCACTACTCAGTTCTGGGCTATTTCATTTTGAACTGATGCTATTGAAACCGGGTTCGTACTCTCATCGTCTGGCAAACTTAAGTTCGGTAATTCTTGGCGTCTAATGATCAATCCTTCCGATTCATCATTCACAGTCTCATCATTGAAGGAGATCAAGGATAGGATATTTTCTATCGAGGATGAGTTATCCAGTTTTATTACATTATCTACTCTCTCACACTTGGTGACCTCAGCATTTCTGTACAACTGACGCAGTTTAATCTCGGCATCTGCTTGGTCTGTTCCCAGGATGCGAAGATTGTCTACGACCTGCCCGCCCCGGGTCTTTATTGAGAACTGAAATTTCAAAACATTTCCTAAATGTTAAATTTGATTACGCTTGCCGCTAGACGGTTAATGTATCTGCTTTACCACGACTAATCTAATCGAGAAATAGTGGCAGCGTTCTCTGCGGTGCTGGATGAGACTTATCAAAGTTATGTTTGATGCAACGCCGCACATAACCCATTGGGGTCACTCTCAACCGAACTTTAAACAAATGAATCAGGGTAGAGTGAGTCATGTTGCTCTGCTCTGTGAGTTGGTCCCAAGTGATAGGGTGATCGCAATTTTTAGCGATCCATTCACATAGGCCCGCAACTTTATCTTCATCCGAAGGTTTTAAAGTAGTCGCGGACGTATTGATGGTATCCATTGAGTAGATCGCCTATCTATATGATTAAAAAATCAATACTGATGAAGACTAGATGCATTTGTCGTGATAATGACGATCTTGCTGTCAGCGATCAGCTACAATTTCCACTTCCATAATTCTGTCACAAATTTTTTTTGAATAGTATTTATTTCAGAATTTATTTTTAATATCAGTATATTGGGATTTAATTGTCTTCATATCGCGGTGCAAAGTACTTAGAGAGGGCTACGGTAACACTCTCAGTCAAGGGTGATCGGTGCAGATCGGCTGCAGAAGGGGAGTAGATCAATGAGAAGCAGGAGGCGACCCTGAGTTAGGCCCCAAATCTGCTGTAAATTCGGTTTGGCAATGACGGCCTCTCATCCTGCCAGGGCGACATTATTTTAATGATCGCTATCGCCAATTTTGAAGTGGCAAGGAAATAACTAGACGGTACTGGCCCGCCTCGGGATAGAAGTAGCTTGATGCGACGAGGGCGGCGACGAATAGTTGTGTCTGGCGTTCCAACCAGCGGCGCCATCAATGATCGGCAGCGTCTGGCCCAAGAAGATTTAGCCGCAATCACTACAGATGGACAATTCGGCCCGCTCTCGCCAGCCTACTTCCTCTATCAGGCACGCCAGGATGTTGGTTATCCTGAATCGTCGCCCAAACTCTCTGACACCTGAGCCTCTAGTGTCTGGTTTAGAAGCGGCTCCTCCCACTTAGCCTGGCTGCCGAGCGAATCTACTTACAGCATCTTATGGACTCGATCCTGCTCAGACGATATGAAATCAATACGATAGCCTTTGTTTGCCAATACGTGTATTGACTCAGGCTCAACCTTTACTTTCCATATTCTGAAATATTTTGTTGAGCTTTTCTTCCAAGGTGGCGCCAGTAAACGGTTTAACCACGTAACCACTCGCTCCAGACTGAGCCGCAGTGACGACATTCTTCTTCTCGGCTTCGGCAGTTACCATCAGCACCGGGATTTTTTTCAATGCCTCATCTGCACGGATATTCTGCAGCAGGGTCAATCCATCCATGTTCGGCATATGCCAGTCTGAAATAACAAAATCGAAATGGCGACTACGGAGCATCTGCAGCGCCATCACTCCATCCTCAGCTTCCTCTACGTTATTGAA
>JBAWVG010000120.1:0-1949 GCA_037147395.1 Nitrosomonadaceae bacterium
GTGTAGAAGTGCTTGCCCCAGTAAAACTGCGTAAAAGTATGACGAAATCTGCTCAGTTATCCTCAAATATTTACAGAGAAGATTGAACGATCGTATAGCTAGTTTCAGAATGACTTTCTTCTACCCCTTCGTGTGTAGGCCAGGAAGCGTGTAAATAAATACCTCTGTAATCACAAAACTCTCATTCTAAATAAGACCAAATATGATCAACCCTCGGTACCTGACTAAATCTCGCTTTAAGCTGGCAGTTGAATGCCCGACTAAGCTCTTTTACGTTCGCAAGAGTCATGAATATAGAGACTCTATGGCAGAGAATGATTTCCTCGCTATGTTGGCTGAGGGGGGGTACCAAGTTGGTGCACTAGCCAAGTTCGACGATGAACTGAAACCAATCACTGCGAGTAGCACCAATGTCAGTTGTAACCAATTAACGAGTGGGATATAGATCTGTCCGATATGCTGTGCCGAGGTGTGAACAATCTTCATTCGTGGTAGATAACCGAGAGCGATGGCTTGTTTTGTCATCGAAAAAGTACCTGTAATAGTCGACTGAGCTGCAATGATGGCCGCCATCGTTGATAAGATGACTAAGGGATAGGTGCTCCAGCTCCCCAGCTGTTGGTAAAAGGGGTTACTGATCGCATCAGGGTTGGCCAGCAATAATCCGCCTTGTCCCAGATAGTTAAGAGTGAGTGCAGGAAAGGCGATAAAGAACCAGGTCAAGCGTATGGGCTTTGCGCCGAAATGGCTCATATCAGCATACAGGGCCTCTGCACCTGTGAAGGCCAGTACTACTGCACCGAGCGCGACAAATGCAATCAAATGATTGTCACTTAGAAAGATCAGTGCATGTAATGGGTTGAAGGCAGAGAGAATCTCTGGAGCGGCGATGATGTTCACAACTCCCATCACGGCGAGTACAAAAAACCAAACGAGCATAATGGGGCCAAACCACCTTCCTATATGGGCCGTCCCTCTAGACTGCAGCATATAGAGTCCAAGCAGGATAATTACGGCGAGCGGAACGATATAGGGTGTTAATGCGGGTGCTGCAATCTCCAGACCTTCGATCGCGGAGAGTACCGAGATCGCTGGTGTAATTACGCTATCGCCATAGAACAATGCAGCGCCAAATAGGCCCATCACCGTCACCGGGAAATACCACCGAGATGCCTTACTCACCGAGGATAGAGCCAGCACCATCAATGCCATGATGCCGCCCTCACCATGATTATCTGCGCGTAGGATCAGTGTGACGTACTTGAGGGAGATGATGATTATCAGACCCCAGACAATCAGCGATACAACCCCGAGTAAATTAGCGGCATTGAGGATGAGTCCATGCTCTTCGGCAAATACTACTTTCAGTGTATAGAGGGGACTGGTACCGATATCTCCATAGACAATACCAACCGCACCCACGGTCAAAGCAGAGAGACTGCTTTCCTTAGATTGGGATGTCAGAGGCGTACTCACCGATTTTTATGGGCCAATCGTAAATGGCCTAGCCGTTAGATAAGGAAGTGATTTTTTAGGATAACACGAGTCAGCTCTATCATTTAATTCGAATGTTCATCGTCGAATTCACTGTGGATTTTTATCTGAAATCGAGTTCTATTGGAAAGTCTCCGTTAAAACAGATTTCATTTGCTGCTGTAACCGAGCTTCTCTAGGCTGTTAATGTCTTGGATCACAGTGGCGCTACTTAACCCCGTCCGAAATCCGACCCATTCGGCAGCTGTCTCCTCGAATGGCGGGAATGACCTGTGATAAAGCCACAGGGCCATAAAAACCAATAGAATCGTACCCTTCAATTCAGCCAATTCGCCGATTTCGATCATTTGTGTGATGTCACTTTCTTTTATAGTGCTGATATCCATTGACCCTCTCCTATTTAAGCGAGGGTAATATAAAGCAAAAAAATTAGACTGTCCCAAAAAATCACTGAC
>JBAWVG010000121.1:0-1895 GCA_037147395.1 Nitrosomonadaceae bacterium
TTAACCGTGGCGGTAACGCTGGGAATCTTGTTGAGTGTTCTTTCGATACGGTTGCTGCATGCAGCGCAGGTCATATCGCTGATTTTTAGATGTATCGATTGTGGAGCAACGTGGAAACCTGACTGCTCAATTGAATGAATTAAATCTTCTGTCTGAGTTGTGGTGCCTGAATCAATCTCAATCCGCACTTTCTCATTAGCGAAGTTAACCGCCGCATGAACACCCGGGAGTTTATTCAGGTTCTTTTCGATCCGTGCAGCACAGGCTGAACATGTCATGCCCGTGATAGGAAGTTCAATCTGTTTGAGAGTAGGAGAACTCATAATGGCTGCACATTCATGGCGGGGTCAGCATATGCAGCGCAGATTTAAGTAGTCAATAATGAGGTGACCAGATTTCAGAGGGATTCACATTTTCTCTGCAGTATGCACTAGCGTCAGTCCTCCCGCCGCAATTGTGGGAATAGGATGACATCACGAATGCTAGGGCTATCAGTGAATATCATGACCAGTCTGTCTATGCCGATACCTTCCCCTGCAGTGGGGGGCAATCCATATTCTAGCGCGCGAATATAGTCTGCATCGTAGTGCATGGCCTCAGCATCACCGGCCTCTTTGGCCTTTGCTTGCTCGAGGAAACGAGCCGCCTGATCTTCTGGATCATTTAGTTCTGAAAAGCCATTAGCAATTTCGCGACCGGCGATGTAGAGCTCGAAACGGTCGGTTATCTCAGGATTAATATCGTTGCGTCGTGCCAGGGGCGAGACCTCTGCTGGATAATCAATAATGAAGGTTGGTTCGAATAATAAGTGTTCAACAATTTCATCAAATAACGTGAGCTGTAATCCACCAATGCCATCTCTTGGTTTATAGGAAATTTTTAGGGTCTGCAATTGGTCGATCAGAAAACTCCGGTCATTGAGCTGTACGTCGGTGAATTGCGGGTGAAATTTCCGAATCGCCTGGGTGATGGTCAGCCGTGCAAATGGTTTTGAAAAATCGATTTCCCGTCCCTGGTAGGTGAATTTGCTTGTCCCCAGAACCTTCTCCGCCACCTCTCTCAACATAATCTCGGTGAAGTCCATCAGGTAAGTGTAATCCTGATAAGCTTCGTAAAATTCCAGCATGGTGAATTCAGGATTGTGTCGAGTGGAAATTCCTTCATTACGGAAATTTCGGTTGATCTCGAATACTTTCTCCATGCCTCCCACCACCAACTGTTTCAAATAAAGTTCTGGCGCGATGCGCAGATAAAGCGGCATATCTAGTGCGTTATGATGAGTGGCAAAAGGCCTGGCTGCCGCACCGCCTGGGATGGGGTGCATCATTGGCGTTTCCACTTCCAGATAGCCGCGACTAACGAAAAACTCACGAATGGACTGGATAATTCCATAGCGGCTGGCAAATACCTTTCGGGTCTCTTCATTCGTGATCAGATCAAGATAGCGCTGGCGGTATTTTTGTTCTTGATCGGTTAGTCCGTGGAACTTCTCCGGTAGAGGGCGTAGTGATTTGGTTAGGAGGCGTAGCTGTGTTACCCGCACTGAGAGTTCCCCCGTCTTGGTTCTGAAGAGCGTCCCCTGAGCGCCGATTATGTCTCCCAGATCATGATGCTTGAATGCTTGGTGAGCGGATTCACCGGTTAGATCGTTGCTGATATAGAGTTGAATTCGCCCGCTCATGTCCTGGATAGTGGCAAAACTAGCTTTTCCCATCACTCGCTTCAACACCATTCGCCCTGCTACCCGCACCGATTTTACTGCAGCCTCCAGCGTTTCATTGTCATCTGCACCATACTGTCGATGCAGATCTGACGCCAGGCTGTCGCGTCTAAAATCATTGGGAAAGGCGTTACCCGCCTTGCGCAACTCGGCCAGTTTGGCGCGCCGCTCATCG
>JBAWVG010000122.1:0-1884 GCA_037147395.1 Nitrosomonadaceae bacterium
TGCGGCAAACAAAGGTAGCAGATACTGGCTGCATACGTTATATAGCGCCTCTAGGGTCCATCAGGAGTTTGCTAGTAATAAGTCAAACGAGAGCAGCATGCACCTCATGCTGATTATTGCTGGCCCCGTTGCCCCGACGTCTATCATCATCGCAGTCAATAGCACCTCCACCTTACATTTAGGTTAGATCTTAGTTCTTAACTCGGTGGTGTAGATGTCGATCCCCAGCGAATGGTTCCTTTAATGATTTTTTGCATTCTTCATATGCCCGTCACAATCTGCATGTATATTTCAGATCATGACTAGATTCAGTAGACGAATTAACTTCGAATCATTGCTGCTACTTGCAATGACTCCTATGGTGTCTATCATTGTCTTCGTAAGCTATCTGGTCGGCAGGTATTTTGTCGATTTGTGACAATGTTAGTTGATGCACCTGCGTATCCTCCCTTTTCGATGTGGTCTGGGCGGGGTAGTGTTCTTGCCGTATCATCCCTTCTATTGCCAGTTCATTCGAGTGGCTAACTGGCACCGTGGCGGTTTATATAACCAGCGCTAGGTTACTTGGATTCTGTGACCATTTTCCAATGTAAAGCGGCCCGACTCATATTTTCTTCAACTGCTTTTTCATAGGATCGTATCAAAGCTTGGCTTTTTAACTTATTGTCTTCTGCTCGTTTTGCAAAGAAATAATTTTCATCATCCCCTCGCAAGCGATGAGTGTTGAATATACCTTTCTCAGCCTCTTGCCCATAGCGGTTGCTTTCCTCATCATATTTCTCTACCAATACTTTTTGTTCTTGTATTTTCACCAGCATTATTTTGGCTGCATTTTCATAACGCCTAGCAAGTGCCTCGTGGTCAACTATGGTTTTAGGACTTTGGACAGTTGGATTCATATCCACCGACGACTGGTGTTCCATCTGTACGCAAGAGGCCAGTACGATGAGAACGAAAGGAACTAAAACAATTGATCTTGTCTGCATGACCTAGTCTCCTTTTAGTCTGGGGTGACGTGATGAGCCATAAAAGCGTATCATAAAAACGCGGGATCAAGAAAATACGAATTTGACTATATTGGGATCGATGCTTAATATTTAAATTCGATCTACTACTAATGGAGTTAGCTCATGACATCTACAGAATTAGACACGAAGAAACAAGTTATCGCGACAGCAGAAAGTAAGCGGACTCTGGTTTCAGTACCCATGACTGTGACGCAGACCGCTCCTCCAAAAAAAACATCACGCATAAGAAAGGCCTCAACTACGCCTACTGCGAGAAAGCGGCCTGCGACTAAACCGACAGTACGAAGCCAAGCGGCAAGCAAGCTTACAAAGCGGCTGAAAAAAGTAGAGCCGACAAAGAAGCCCGCTCATTCCAAGAAACTTGCTAACAAGTCTCCTAAACACGCTAAACCTACCAAAATAAAATTGGTCCACGACAGCTTTTCTATGCCTGAGGGTGAATATGCCTTATTGGGACAGGTTAAGGAGGCATGTAGCATCGCTGGCATTAAACTCAAAAAGAGTGAGTTAATCCGGATTGCCATTGCCCAATTGAGCAAGATGAGCAATGCAAAGATTGCTGCTGCAAAATCCTCTCTGACGGAACTGAAGCCAGGCCGTTCCAAGAAGTAAGAACATTACTTTTTATTGCTACGATTAAAAGGCTAGATCGTTCGTATCGCATCATTCATCGGGCGAAAAAAAAGGGGGGGGTAGCAATGTCATTATAGAAGGCGCTGTGGTGTATCTGAAAATAGTCACTTCTATGGAGATCTGATACCCCTCCCGCTCTGGCTAGTAGGCTATGAGCAATTAATTGTGGCTGTCTTGTCCCTGACTTTGACGAAGGCGGTACTGGCAGTGAAGCAGGGAACCT
>JBAWVG010000123.1:0-1779 GCA_037147395.1 Nitrosomonadaceae bacterium
AATCACACCGTCTATTATCGGCTTGCCAAACTGTTCACGGTTAATCGGAACAGAACAGGTGATCTCCTGCTTATGTTCCGGGTCAGAAGAGAGATAAGGAAGACTCCAATACCCGTTGATGAATTTCATGTTACCGTTACGAGGTGGGATATACCATTGAGATCCCGGTGATGCTGGGTCATCTGGATCATAAGAGAGTTGCTGCCTCATGAATGTACCATTCCCTGCACCCCCGCGACGAACGACAACACTCCTGATCTTTTTTGGGCCAAGACGACTGTCAGGCTCGAACGCCAAACAAATCGCCTCAGCATCAGGGATGCGATGAAGCGCATTTTCCATGGCATCATACCATGTTTGCAATCCCGCTGGACTCCACTGTTGCACCAGATCCGTCGTAGAAAGAACCTGATCCCGAATAGAATGAATATCCGCATAAACCTTGTTGAACTGCAAATCAAGACGATCATTAAGATCATGTAAACGGCGGTCAAGCAGAAGCTCACGCCCCTGCCAGACCGTTAATGGCGCAGTGCAAAGAAATATAACTCCCGAACAGACAAGAGCGATGATGGTAAAGCGCTCCCTGAGTCTCCGGGGAAGATAGCGATTAAAATTCATGCCCTGACCTTTTTGACTTTTACCACCCGAACCGCTTCACTCCTTTTTCCAGAACCTCTACCAGCTTTTGTCCACAAAGCTCTGAATCTCCGGTGGTACGGGCCGTAATGATCGGGTAATCTACAATAACCGAGTACTTCTTTCCGACATTTCCAATAAACTGGCCATCAGGGCCGACCGCGTCCTTAAGAATAAACTCAAGCTGATAGGGCGCACCCTGAAAACCATGATCAATCTTCAGATATCCATGCCCATCATTGTAGTCAAAAGCAAGGGGATGGCCGGTAACCCGTTTGCCGTAAATAATGCTCTTCTCGGTAATCTCATCACGAGTGAACGCCAATACGGCCACGCCATAACACTCTCCTGCTACCGGCTTTCCAGCCTTGAGGAACATGCGGATCAGATCATGCAGACGCTTGTTGTTGGCCATGTCGAGGATAGGACCGCTGCCACCAACCAGAACAAGTGCATCGTATTTCTGCACATCAATTGCTACCTTGTCAAGCGATTCATTGTAGGAAAATAGTTCGCTCAGGTAGTTCGGTGAGCTGAAGTAGGGTTTTGCTGGCAGCCACTGCGTGAGATTCAGTGGATGATCAAGTTTGCTGGAAGCCTCAACCTGCTTGACCTTTCCCGCCATATCTGGAGTGGTAACCGTGCGGCCAAGAGGAGGATCAACATAATTCGGATCCATGCTTGGAGGCAGCGCCAGCGGCTTTGTTCCTTTTGGTGTCGCAAAATCCACTTTATATCCTGCTGCTTCGAGCACGTCAAGCGGGCCAATAAGTTCTTCTCCCCAGTAACCGAATTCCGAGAGCACAAAAAGAACTCTCTTGTTTAACTGTTGTTTACCGGGTTTAGCGTCAATGGCCGACGCTTGACCAGACAACGTCGTTCCGAAAAGCAGCAAAAGAACTGCCAGTTTAAGCATTTTCATTTTCATAAGGTAAGTTTCCTGGATTATGGTATTAAATGTTGCTTGATAAAAATATCTCTAATCTGCTTCTCTGCATGGCTCATCTATCTATCAGGATTCCAGAAACTGTAAAGCTTCTTCAGTGGTTGATGCAATTTTGAAATATGGAAGAAAACCCGTGACATCAAGGGTGTCACGCATTGTTTGATCAAGACGGCAAAGTACCAGTTGACCTTCCA